>NZ_JADQAN010000004.1:0-189882 GCF_022129425.1 Psychrobacter sp. Ps1
CGCTATGATCTTAGAATGAAGCTGTTTGCTGGTATCATTAATTCCGAGCTTAAATTATGACTTTTGCAAGAGGTCTAATGGCCAATGAACGATTTGTTCACTGCATTATTTCACGAAAAACAATACCTCAATAGAGGCCACACTCTTATTTTATAGTTGGATTTATTATGAGCAAAAATAACGCAATTGATTTAGAAAATTTGAACGTAGATGAGTTACGTGCTATCACTGAAAACGCTCAACAACTTATCGCCAAAAAACAGCATCAACGTTTGTATGATGCTTATATGCAGTTCGAGCAGATTGCAGAAGATAGCAATGCAACGATCGAAGAGATACTGAAAGCTGGCGAAAAATTAGAGAAAAAACGCAGTATTAAATATCGTAATACTGATGATCATAGTGAAACTTGGACTGGCCGTGGCCGTAAGCCAACGTGGTTGGTTGAAGCGCTAGCAGCAGGTCGTGATATCGAAGATTTTGCTATTTAATTAGCTGTTTTCTTATAAAATACCTTTCTGTGAACCAGTTTGAAGTTGCTATTGATAATGGTGTATTTACAACCATTTAGCGACAGACATAGCTGCTTTCGAGAAAATAAAAGCCAGTATCTTTACTGCCAGTATTTTGGCAAAAAGATACTGGCTTTTTTTCTGTCATCTATATGCCATTGTTTGTTATGATAATGACGTTTTTGTCTTATATAAGAGTTGTACGACTGTGGCCCAAGTATCTGAGTTTTCTCATAAACGTCCCCGTAAGCTTTGGTGGCTAGTTGGGTTTGTGTTGTTTGCGCTATTTGCTGTATTGCAAATGCCAGCAGCATGGTTACTTGAGAAATACGCGCCAGATACGCCCTATGTCCAGCATGTATCCGGCAATGTATGGCAAGGCGCTGCTATTTGGCAATTGCCTATGTCATCAACGTCGCTCACAGGTACGGTGGAATGGTCATGGCAGCCTTGGCAGTTACTCATAGGGAAGCTAGGTGCGGATGTTAATATCCACTCAGCACAGACACGTCTGAATGGGCAAGCTAAACTTGGGTTAAACTCATGGCAAGTTGACAACATGAGTGGGAAAATTGCACCTGAGACGCTAGCGAGTGTGGTCAACTGGCAGCTGCCAAATACCCCTATTCAAGTAAACAATGTATCGCTAACGCGCCAGTCTGATAAAAATGACGCATCTAGTAGCGATCCTGCTAAAGACGCTGGCGGATTTAGTGCAGCGGATGGTCAATTGACTTGGGTTGGTGGTGAGGTAGGCTATCCTAGTGGTGGCAAAGTTTTTTATATTACGATGCCTGCTCTAAGAGCCGAGCTTAGTACAGAGCAGAAAAACGATAGAGATTTGCTGCATATCAATTTATTGAACAATCAAGATAAGCGTTTGGGAGATCTGTATCTCGACAGCGATAATATGCTCGATGTCAGTTTCACGCAGCGCTTGCTAGAGAACATGCCTGAGTATAAAGGACAAGCCCCTCAAGATACGCCAGTTGTCAGTGTGCGCCAGCCATTGCTAGCTGGTTTGGGGGCGAACTAAATGCTTAATATCGCCGCAAGCCTAAAACCTGTTATCAATACTCTCAATCGCTTTTCAGCTTGGCTACTATTGTTAGCCATTGCTTGGCTATGCTGGACAGCCGCCCGTCTTTTATGGCTACTGCTAGCAGCGCCTTTAGCACCTGTATTGCCTTTAGCGCCTCTACAGAATAATGCCAAATCCACCAACGATTATAGTGGCTTGTTTGCAATCTTTGCTGATCCCGATCCTGTTACCGCAGTCGTGCAACCACCTCCCAACATTGAGCTCAAAGGCGTACTACTAGCCATACCTGAGAGCATGTCTTCCGCCTTATTGAATGTTAGTGGCGAAGTCAAAAATTACCGCATCGGTGATGGACTAAAGGACAGTGATTATACGCTCGTGGCTGTTGATTGGAATTCAGTCATTATCGCTGATGCTAACGATAAAGAAACCGTTATTAAAATGCCAGAGGCGATGCCATTAGACCAGAGTGATATGCTAGCAAGCGGAATAAGCAATCAGCGTTTGCCAAACAATAGCATGTTGCCTACAGCGCCCCAGCCAGTACAAAATGCTGTTCCTGAGGCAGAGGGGACAACTGGCGCAGACACTTCAAGTAATCCACAGTCAGCTATCGAAGAAGCGGTTACGGCCTTGCAAGAAAACCCTGCCAGTTATCTAAGTAGAATGGGGGTGATGGCATCAGGTGAGAGTTATCAAGTTACAGCGGCGATGCCTGCTGGCCTACGTAATCGTTTAGGGTTAGAGCCAGGCGATAAAGTACTGACCGTCAACGGACAGAGCGTAGGTAATAACCCTGCGCAAGATGCTGGTGTACTTCAGCAAGTACAGCAAGCAGGTGAAGCGCAGATAGAGGTTCAACGTGGTGAGCAGGTTATTACGATTCGCCAACAGTTCTAGCAAGGTAGGTTTTTAGCAAAATTGCTCCTTAAAAACTCAGCACATAGTAAGCAATATCACTGTAGGTAATCATCAATATGGTAAGTTTTCAGAATTTTTCAGCCACGCCTTTGTACTGTAGCCTGCAGCGTTTGATGCGCCTGTGTCGTCCACTTTGTCTGGCAGTGCCATTATGGGCTGCTGGTGTTGGTCTTGCCAATGCCGAGAGCTGGAAAGTCAATTTGCAAGACGCTGATATAAAAGCCTTTATTAATGAAGTTGCGACCATTACAGATCAAAACTTTGTACTTGATCCACGTATCAATGGTAATGTCACGGTCATCTCCAATAAAGCCCTGTCCCGTGATGAGATCTATCAGCTATTTCTGAGCGTGATGCAAGTGAATGGTATCGCCGCGATTGAGTCAGGAACGACGACAAAACTGGTGCCAGATAATATTGCTAAGCAATCTGGTGTGGCGGTTGATTTACGCAGTGATAGTGTGGGTGAGTCGCTTGCTACTCGAGTTATTTATTTGACCAACACCCAAGCTGCAGAAGTATTAGGGGTTATTCGCCCATTGATGCCGCAGTCGGCTCACGCGGCCGCTGTACCTGGTGTCAATGCGCTAGTATTGTCCGATCGAGCAGACAGTCTTAATCAGCTGACAGCTCTTATCCGTGACTTAGACAGTAATGTAAATGACAGTTTGCAAGTGATACCACTACGCCACGTCGATGCCGAACGTATGATGGAGTTGATTAGCGCCTTAGTCTCAAGTGCGGGTAGCGGGCAAGCTCAAGGTGGCAACAATCAGCTAAAGGTGATTGCTGATACGTCAAGCGATAGACTGCTGGTCAAAGGTAGTCCTGAAATGATTGCTAAAGTCCAAGAAATGGTCAATCAATTGGATACTACGCCTACCAGACGTTTAAGTGGTCTACGTGTCTTTCGTTTAAAGTACGCTAGTGCTGGTCATATCGCCGATATGTTACGCGGCTTACTCGCTAATCAATCTATCAATAGTGCTGGCGCGACCTCGACGTTAGAATCAGCTTCGCTAAATGATGTCAGTAGCACAGGTGCCGCAATCAACAACGCAGCCAGCGATAGCTTAGGTAGCAGTGCGGCTGCTGTGTCGACTAGCAGCACAAGTGGAACAAGCACAGGAGTAGGCGGTCGTCCGTTTAGTATTATCGCTGATGAAACTCAAAATGCCGTTATCGTCAACGCCGCACCTGAGCTAATGTTCGAGATTGAAGATGCGGTCAACCAATTAGACAGTCGCCGTGCACAAGTATTGATTCAAGCGGCTATTGTTGAAGTGTCAGGCGATGATGCCACCCAGCTAGGTGTTCAGTGGGCGCTAGGCAACGCCAATAGTGGCTATGGAGTGGTCAACTTTAACAATGTAGGGGCCAGCGCTACGACACTTGCGGCGGCTGCTTTAGCAGGGACAAGTACGGCAGGTATTAGCGCTGCAGCCAGCTCTATCGCAGGTGCACTGATAGGAATTGGAGACAGTCGTAAAGACAGTCAGGGCAATACAGAGTTTTATGGCGCTATTTTACAGGCGCTTGACTCATCTACCAGTGCTAATCTATTGTCCATGCCATCGATTTTGACATTGGATAATGAAAAAGCCAGTATCTTGGTTGGTCAAAACGTGCCTTTCGTCACAGGCTCTTTTACCACCAGTGGCAATAATTCAAACAACCCATTTCAGACGATTGATCGTCAAGACATTGGTATTAATCTGAATGTCATTCCCCACATTGGTGACAATGGCACAGTACGTTTAGAGGTATCGCAAGAAGTCTCGTCAGTCGTGCCAGGCAGTACGGGTAATGCCAGTGGGCTAATTACCAATAAAAGCCTTATTAATACGACCATTCTAGCGGATGATCAGCAGACGATTGCCTTGGGCGGATTGATGCGTGACAACACTACTACCAGTCAGCAAAAAGTCCCAGGATTAGGGAGTGTCCCTGTTATCGGTAGACTCTTTCGTTCTGACAATGACAGCACCCAAAAGAGCAATTTGATTATCTTTTTACAGCCGACTATCTTACGTGATGGCGGCGCGGTAGCGAGTGTGACTGAACGCAAATTCAATCAAATGCGAGTGTTGCAGTTGGTCATTGATAAAAACGGTACGATTAAGCAGTTACCATTGAGCGGCACTGAAGGTTGGAATGGTAATGTCAGTGCAGATTACGAGCTTATGCCGCTTAATCCTCTTATCCCTAAACGTGATCAAGCGCCGAAATCTACCTCGCAAGGCTTTACGAGAGTAGATAGTCCTAATAGCGGTATCACGACCTATCCTCTTAATCGTTAAAATATTGGCCGTATATATAACGGTTAATATGATTCAACTAACATAAATTAATGTACGATGTGATAGATACTAGTTACATCGTACATTAGCTTGCGTATTCATAACACAGATAAACATAGCTGCTTTCATATTTGGGTATATTGGTTACTAATAGAATAATGAGTTACGTATTATGTTTTCCACCATAGTAAAACAGAAGCTAAGATGACAAATTATAAGAATACAAAGAAGTTGTTTTTACTGAGTGTGGCTGCAACTGCGCTATTGCTCATCCCTAGACGCAGTAGTCGAAAGGACAATACGAAGACAGTAAACAACCATGAGACCGTATCTAAAGGTAATGATATCAATGATGCTCGTGAGAATGCAGCTAAAAAATAGAAGTTAGTAATTAGAAAATAAAAGCTCAGTAATGCGTCTATAGCAATATTCTTATATAAAAATACTAATATAGAAAAAATTGTTCAGTGTTTATTACTCAATTCTATGTTCTGAAAAGTCAGTTTTGGAGTTTATTGATGTGTGGCAACGAATCAGCGACTATGGCTGAGAGAATATACGCTAGAGAAGCTTTAAAAAATATCTATCCTCTTATAGATACGCATACACATTTTGATGCTCCAGTATTCGACAATGATCGCAGACAACAGGTAGAGCAGGCTTATAGTCAAGGTATTCGTCACTTAGTGCTAGTAGGTTATTTATACCAGTATTTTGATCGAATGTACGATACTCAAGATTTTATCAATGAACTGTCGCAATCGTCTGCGACGAAAGCAAACAACCAAGATAAATGCGATGTTGCAGCCCATGTCGCGCTAGGCTTACACCCATTTTATATTGAGCAACATACCGATGATCATTTAATACAACTTGAACAAATGGTGATAGAGCAACGTCCATTAGCCATTGGTGAGATTGGGTTAGACACCTTTACCGATGCAATGAAGCAGCCTGATGTATTTGCTAAACAAAAAAGGTTCTTTGCGGCGCAGTTGGATATAGCAGTGGCCCATCGACTTCCAGTAATGCTGCATATTCGTAAAGCGCATGCTGAAGCACTCGCAATATTAAAAGCGCATAAATACGATGCGCATAAATTAGGCGGTATTGCCCATAGCTTTAGCGGTGGCGAACAAGAGGCGAAGGCTTTTGTAAAGTTGGGGTTTAAGCTTGGCGTTACTGGTCAGATAACCAATCCGAATGCTAAAAAACTGCGCCGTGCTATTCAAGTAGCAGTTGAGAGTCATGGCATCGAATGCTTGGTCATTGAGACGGATTGTCCAGATATGACACCTATTATGTGTCAGACAGCGGATGATACTGATTCACATAATAGAAATGTACCAGCCAATCTGCCATGGGTATTAGCAAGCTTGAGTGAGCTATTAGAAATACCACATGATAAACTTGCTAAGCAGTTATGGCAAAATAGCTGTGATGCTCTGAAAGTAGACTGGGCTTATTCAACGTAACTATACTATTTATAAGAAAAGCATAGCTGTAATTAGACGCTAAAAAGTACTAGCCAAATAAATGACAACCAAAATATTTGAAAAGAGAATTTGATCTGTTATGAGTGACACGCGACAATTTGAACAACCAGAATCCGTCGAAGACAGTCTTGCACAAGACGAATTGCGCCAACAAGATGAGCAGTACGATCGTCGTTTTCAAGGTACACGGACACTATATGGTACCTCTGCGGTTGATACTTTTTCGGCAGCTCATGTCTATATTATTGGTGTGGGAGGGGTGGGCTCTTGGGCAGCAGAGGCGCTGGCTCGGACAGCAGTGGGAACGATTACGCTGATTGATTTGGATGTATTAGTTGCTTCTAATGTCAATCGCCAACTGCCTGCATTGGACAGCACATTTGGTCAAAGTAAAATTGAAGCAATGGCAACTCGTATTAGAGAAATTAATCCTACAGTAACGTTAAATTTAGTCGATGACTTTTTGACAGTAGATAATGTCGCCACACTCCTACCAAGTCGTGAAGCGGTCAAATCCGCTACTGCTCAGGGGCAACCGATTGTTATTTTAGATTGTGTAGACGATATGAATGCGAAATTAGCAATTGCTTTACACTGTCGTTTTAATAAACTAAAGTTGGTCTGTGCGGGCGGTGCAGGTGGTAAGATAGATCCAAGTCAGATTAGAGTAAGTGATTTGCGTGACTGTTATCAAGACCCACTATTAGCAAAGTTACGCAACAAGTTACGCCACGAGAAAGGCATTAATAGTGCTTTAAAAGAAAAATTTGGTATCAAATGTGTCTATTCGACAGAGCCGCCAATTGTAGATAAAAGCTGTCAAACAGGCGGTTTACAGTGCGGTGGTTATGGCTCAGCAGTGGTCGTTACATCAGTGGTGGCGATGATTATGGTGAGTGAAGCATTACAATTATTAATAAGACAGACGAGTCGTAACTAATACGTCTGATATTATTTAACGGAGTTTACCTTGTCTATATCTAACTCACCTCAGCAGAGCTACCCTGTCGCGGTAGATGAAATAGAGCGTATCAATAAGCTAAGAAAGTATCAGGTACTCAATGAAGATGAGGAGCCTGCGTTTGATCGGCTTGTTGAACTCGTGAAGCTGTTTTTTGATGTGCCTGTAGTCGCCATTACTTTTATGGATGAGGAAACCCAATATTTAAAACCAGCTTGTAAATTTGATAGTGAACCTGAAAGTGTATGCACGACATCACGTGACATTGCTTTTTGTAACTATACGATATTGTCCGATGACGTTTTTATAGTGCCAGATACTTGGAACGACGATCGCTTTAGCCAGAATCCCATGGTCACAGGTTCTCCATATTTACGATTTTATGTTGGTGCTCCTATTATCTTATATGAAGACAACAAAAGGTATCGTCTAGGCACCTTATGCCTTATGGATATAAAGCCTAATCATAGTTTTAGTGAGCAACAATCAGAGATATTGGCGCAGTTTGCAATGATGGCCGCAGATGCGTTGAAATTACAAGACAAACAACGCGATGCTAAGCGTGCTAATGAGATGAAATCAAGCTTTTTGGCTAATATGAGTCATGAGATTCGCACACCGATGAACGGTATTATCGGTATGGTAGAGATGTTAGGCGATACCCAACTCAGTAATGAACAGCGAGAATACGTTGATAACATTAAAGTATCCAATGAGCATTTGATGGTAATCATTAATGGTATTTTGGACTTATCAAAAGTTGAGTCTGGAAAAATGACGATTGATTCTATTCCATTGAATTTATCTAGTTTATGCAATGAGGTCGTCAGTTTATTTGCAATAAAGGCACGTCAAAGAGGCCTGACCTTAGATTATCATTATACTGAAACACTATCACCTTATGTAAACGGTGATCCTGTACGTCTAAAACAGATTATTGCAAACTTGGTCAATAACGCGATTAAATTCACGCGTGAAGGTGGTCAAGTAAGTATCGATGTTAAACATATGGACAATTGCTACTGTCCAAATAACATTAACGAAAAATTCGTGAGTACGAGTCAAGAAAAAGAAGCAAGCAAAATAGAATGCGATGAAACTGGTCAGAATATAACTTTGTGTATAGAAGTGAAAGATACGGGTGTTGGTATCAAAGAAGAGTCGTTAGAGGCGATATTTGACGCTTATGACCAAGCAAATAAGTTTACTCATCGTATTTACGGTGGTACCGGACTTGGACTATCTGTTTGTAAGTCTCTGGTCGATTTGATGGGTGGTCGTATTCATGTAAATAGTGAAGTAGGAGTCGGTACGACATTTAGTGTTTTATTACCGTTAACTACTATTGACGAAGACAAGTATGAGGTATGGCAAGACTCTAACGATATGACGATGATTGAACCTACGCATGAGCGGTCTGGCCATATCTTGTTGGTTGAAGATGATACTGTTAATGCGATTATTGCCAAAAAAGCACTAACCAACAGTGGTCATACCGTCACTCATGTTACTGATGGTCAGCAAGCAATTGAGGCTTTTGCTCTATTCCCTGAGCGTTATGATGTGATATTAATGGATCATCATATGCCGATTATGGATGGAGTACAGGCTACTATTAAGCTGCATGAATTATATGATCCTCAAGTATTGCCGCCCATTATTGCCTTGACTGCCAATGCAATGGACGGCGAGCGTGAGAAATATCTGAAAGTTGGTATGCAGGACTATTGCACTAAACCTTTTAAGCAAGAGCAGTTGAATGCCTTAGTACAGTATTGGCTGATACAAAAGCAATCATTGGAAGAAGAGTAACTTACTAAATATTAGTATTGGCGCCATTGATTAGCATTTTAATGTAACTATGATCGGTAAATATAAAAAAAGCTTAACCGCCTATATGGTGGTTAAGCTTTTTTATTGATGATAAAGATATCAGTAAATATCAACTACCAGTCATGTTTAGAGCGATATTAGTTCACGCGAGTTTGGTAGTCGCCAGTACGCGTATCAACACGTACCACTTCACCTTGTTGCACGAATAATGGTACACGTACAACAGCACCTGTCTCTAATTTAGCAGGTTTGCCACCACCGCCTGAAGTATCGCCGCGTACGCCAGGATCTGTTTCTGTGATTTCTAACTCAACGAAGTTAGGCGGCGTGACTGACAGAGGAGCGCCATTAAATAACGTAATGGTACATAGAGCATTGCTGTTTTCTTTTAACCACTTGATTGAGTCACTCATTGCGTTTTTGTCCGCTTGAATCTGCTCAAAGCTTTCAGGATGCATAAAATGCCAAAACTCGCCATCGTTGTATAGATAGTTCATTTCAGTATCCATCACATCAGCAGCTTCTAAGCTGTCACCTGATTTGAAAGTTTGTTCCAGTACTTTGCCACTACGAAGATTGCGCAACTTAACACGGTTAAAGGCTTGACCTTTACCAGGCTTGACAAACTCGTTTTCAAGAATGGCACAAGGGTTGCCATCAAGCATCACTTTTAGACCAGCTTTAAATTCATTAGTAGAAAAACTTGCCACAAGAAACTCCTAGGGGTTGTAAATATAATAGTAAGACATAGGGCTGACTGTACCAAAATTTTCTGTTATGCCAAGTATTTACGGATTAACGAGGATACTTTGATAGGCTAGACACTAAGGGCGTATAATATCGGATTTTGGGCACAGGTAATAGGCTGTCATGATAAACCATTTAATCACACAAAAAAACTGGCAAACGCAATTATCGGAAGCTATTACATCTGTTGATGAGCTATTGAGTATCCTACAGCTTGAATCAATGCGTGCAGAAGTTTACGTACCTAAGCATTTTGAACTGCGTGTGCCGCGTGGCTTTGTGGCAAAAATGGCTATTGGCGACCGTAATGATCCCCTGCTTAAACAAGTGTTGCCAGACCAGCAAGAGCAAATCAACGTCACAGGCTACGTAGCAGATCCGCTAAGCGAAAACACTCAAAATCCTGTAAAAGGCTTGCTGCATAAATATCAGTCAAGAGTATTGTTAACGATTACGGGTGCGTGCGCTATTCACTGCCGTTACTGCTTTCGCCAGCATTTTGACTATAGTGCCAACATGCCGACTGCTGATGCAAAAGAAAATATCATCAACTATATTAATGCAAATCCTGAGGTCAATGAGGTAATTTTGAGTGGTGGTGATCCACTAAATGTGACCAATCGACGTTTGTTTTCATGGTTAGATACTTTGGAGTCTCTTCCGCAGATTACTACCATTCGATTGCATACGCGTTTGCCATTGGTGATACCTGCACGCTTGGACGCTGCATTTTTAGAGAGGTTATCTCAAAGCCGCTGCCATATTGTCATGGTCATTCACTGTAATCATGCCAATGAGCTAGATGCACCAACTGCTGAGTATTTGCAACGTGCTAGAGCAGCTGGAGTTACGCTATTAAACCAAGCCGTGTTGCTAAAAGGTGTCAACGATACCCTTAACGCGCAAGTACAGCTTAGTCAGCGTTTGTTTGCTTCTGGCGTGCTACCATATTATTTACATGTGTTGGACAAGGTGGCTGGTGCGGCGCATTTCGATAGTAGTGAGCAAGCAGCGATTGAGCTTTATTGGTCATTGCTAGCATCATTGCCAGGCTATCTTGTCCCTAAGTTGGTTAGAGAGTTACCTAATAAACCTTTTAAAGTGCCGATTGATATTTACAGCAATAGCTAATGTAGGGCACTATATCAATTTAGGAGAATTAGTAAACAAAGAGCGGCTCTTAAAAAAAGATGCGGATAGTATCTTTAGAAACTAAAATCTAGGATTTATGCTTTTTTATAAGTATAAATAGATATATGATTGGAACAGAATATAGACTGTCAGTATGTAATCTAACTAAAAAGCATATAACGTTAAATACAAAACTTTGCCAGTATGTAGGTATTGTCAGAGCGTACTGCTAGATTTAGGCTCACAATAAATAGATATCATCACTTTTCTATAGTCGAGCTTAACAAACATTTTTTATGCCATACATGTATTTGTACTGCTGCATATTACTGATTGCCTCAGAGTGACTAATAAAGAGTAAAGATACTGATGATAACGTTATCAATGCTTCAAGAGCATTTAGATTCTACAGAGCCACTACCTCCGCTATCTAATCGCTCAGTAAATGGTCAAGAACGTTACTTGTTAAAAATGTTGGCAACGCTACCGGCGCTCAGCCAAGAGCAGCAAACAGAACATTTAGAGAGTCTACTGACAGTATTACGTGAATCCAATATGGATGAACAACAGCGTCTTAAATTAATGGCAACAGTCGTTGATGCCTCAGACCGACTGATTGCAGCTTTTAGGCAGCACTATATCTATGAGACAGGCGCGCTTAGTCAGGATCAGATGTCTTATATCGCTCAAATGCAATCGCTACATTATTTAATTATCATGGTTTACGACAAAGTCATACGTCGTGAGACGCAGTTGTCAGAAGCCTCCCTAAACCAATCTTCTGGTAAAGGTTGGCAGCGTTTTTTTGGTGCTGAAACTAAACCTGATAGCACGCTTGCCATTGCGATTTATCAATCACTATTAAGATACCAAAAACTATTAGCAGAAGAAGCACTGTGCTATCGAAAGCCATCAGATTACCTGTGGTCTAAAGTCAATCAGTTATATTATCTGGCTCATCAGAGAAAAGTAGCTGATATTGATTTAAGCATACATACTGTAACGAACCAAACAAACAGTATTCATCAGCTATATTGCCAAATTTGTTTGCATCACTTGTTAAATTTGCGTGCTATGAGGCGCCCGAATATCTTACTCGTACAGCGTCTATTGCCTGAATGGGCTAAACACATGGTCGCGACAATGGAGCCTGCCACCGAGACAAAGGTTTTTGTTGATCTTCATAGTAGTAATCCACCAAGCTATCTGACCGTCAACTCTCATATCAACCCATATGAAGATGGTCATGACTGTTTATTTATAGAACTGACACCGATAGTTGAATATTTTGAGTCACGTAAAGAAGCCTTTATCGAAGAAGGTGGCACAGCAGAATATAGTCTGCTTAATGCTATTTCGATGACCATTAGCTATCGCTATTTGCAGCCGCCACCTACCTTACCAACCAAATATACTAGCAAGCAGCAGGCAAAGTTAATCACCAATTTTAATGATATACACTACCAAGTAGGTCATTCAAAAATTTTTGCCAATTTGATCGCTATCAAAAATTTACGAGAAGAGGACAGGCCTTTATACGATACATTTGACAGCGATCGTAGTCGCAGTAGCGTTATAAATATTGAGATATTTGACGACTATGAAAGTTCTTCAGCATATCGCAAACTGCATTTGTTGCCAAAAAATGGTAAGCCTAATGAGAAGGTTGCAGACAAAAATATTTTCAATAAAGAGAGGCTTATTGTAGAAAAACATGACTCTGACCTTTCTCTAACGGCACCGCAGCCCTTACACATAATGAGTTTAATTTTGGTCTATGGCTCTGAAAATACAGAACAACCTGATTGGTCAATAGGGGTGGTACGCTGGTTCAATGTAGATACTAAAAATCCAGAAGTGGAATGGCAAATACTCGGGCATAAAATTGTGGCATGTGGATTACGTTTGGAAGGCAGTAAAACGCGAAGTCATCATTTTGTACCGGTATTTATTCTCGGTAAAGATGAACAGCTACAGACGACTGGCACGCTAATCGTACCGCCTTTTTACTTTCAAGCTGATGATAGAGTCGTCATGCGTATTGGTAATAAACAAACCACTCTACGATTAGGACGCAGGCTAATGATGACTGATAAGTTTAGTCAATATGAGGTGGTGCAGTTATAGCGCTTAGAGGTACTTAGATGCGACAAGTATTTCAGGCCATAACGGAGAGTTTATACAGATTTTCGTCAGTAATATAGTAGGCGACAAAGGCCATAAGTTAATCTGCAGTTGGTCTAATTATTGTCTATAATGATAAATATTGTTACTCTGACTTTTATGATATCTCTAACTATAAAATAATTATCATAGTGAAAACTCAGTTTGTATTGACAGGATTCATAGAATATTAACGCTAGCATGTTTTATGTGCTAGGTTAGTTTTAGGCAAAGATGTAAAGTAACAGAATAAAAGATAACAATACGTACGACTAAAAGGCTCCTTATGCGCTCTCAATCTCTTTTAAATTTGTTGGTGATCAATGATGATCAGCTCTATGCTGAACGTCTTGTTCAGTTATTGAGTCCTTATTACGATAGTGTGAATTTGGGGTTTTTGGACGATAAAGAAGAGCTATTAAAACTTCTGCGCCAACCATGGGATGTACTGGTGTTTGGTAAAGCTTATAATATGAGCTTTACAGATGTGGTAAGCCTTGTACAAGAGCAAAATATCGATCTGCCGATGATTTGCCTGATGAATGAAGATATCGCGACGACTGCTTGTAATGATGAGGGGCTCCCTGCTGTGATGAGTGGCACGATGGTCAAAGCGCTCAAAATGGATGAGGAAATGCCAGTCGTAATGGCCATCTGCCTGCAACATAATAGTTTGCGCAGTCGCCGTGAGCTAAAAACTTTACGTCAAGTGCTTTCTGAAGCAGAGCAACGTGCCAATGTGTTGATTAAGAACTCTAAGAGCGCGGTCGCTTATATAGACGAGGGTATCCATATATTTGCTAATGACCCCTATCTTCAGCTATTCGGCTTTAAATCGATGAATGAAGTGGTAGGCGTGCCTATTATTGACCTGATTTCAGGTAGAGATAATGTTCAAGGGTTTAAACAGTTTTTACGTCAGTTTGACAAAGGCAGTCGCCAAGACGTTGAGTTTAATTTTGAAAGTGTACGGACAGATGGCAGCACCTTCGAAGCGAAACTACAATTGGCATCAGCCACGTTAGAAGGCGAGCCAGTCATTCAAATTATCATTCAGCAGAATAGTAATAATAGTGCGGAGGTTGCTAAGCGTTTAGCTGAAGCTGAACGTAAAGATAATTTAACTGGCCTAGATAATCGTCGCGGTTTTGAAGATCAGATGATAGCAATACATCAGCAGGCGTCCCAAGGACTAATAACCGCAGCCCTGCTATATGTGCAGGTTGATAATGTAGGAAAAATAAGAAGTAGTTTGGGTCTACAAGGAATAGATGCAACGGTCAAACAAGTTGCCCACACGTTGACTGAGCTAGTACCTGATGGGCATGTAAGCCGTTTCAGCGATACCGCATTCACGATATTAGTAAAAAACAAGACGACGAGTGATATTGAAGAGCTTGCTAAACATATCGGATCCTCTATCAAGGATATGTTTATTGAAGTTGATAAACGTACAACGAATACAACAGTTAGCATTGCTGTTGTCAAGATTGAAAAAAATCCGGTAGAGCCTGTCATCATATTAGAACGCGCCATGGATGCTATCAGCCAAATCATGGTAGAGACTTCTAACAGTGGTGGATCTTATCGTATATATGACCCAAGCGAACATGCCAATAGCGATGATCATGCGCTTGCTGAGTCATTAGTGGATGCCATTACTAATAACCGTTTTGATCTATCGTTTCAGCCAATATACGACATCAACAACGATCGTAGCGACTTCTTTGAAGTATATCTACGACTACCATTATCCGATGCTGACAATACGGTACTAACCCCTGATCAGTTCATGGCAGTGGCTAAAAAGCATCAGCTACTAGAAAAAATAGATCGATGGGTGCTTATCAATGCCTGTAAGAAGATTAACGACGTTCGCAAAACGCATCCTGAAGCCAAATTATTAGTACAGTTAACCAGTGCTTCACTGGTCGATAAAAAATTGCCGATAGTGGCGAGTCAATTGATAAAAGCAGTAGGCGGCGCAGCTGGTGTATTAACGCTACAGTTCAATGAAATAGATATCTCTGAACATTTAACCGTCGCGAAATCTCAATTTTCTGAGCTCAACGATGTCAACTGTCAAATTGGTATTAATAATTTTGGTTCTTCCGCCAAGTCTATTGAAATCGCCAATTTTGTCCAGCCTGATATGGTACGCTTGGCACGCAGTTATATTCAAGACATTGGTTCAGCAGAAAATTTAGAAACGGTCAAGTCTATCATCATGCGCACTAATGATATCAAAGTTGATGTGCTCATGCCTTATATCGAAGATGCAGCAACAATGTCGGTCGCTTGGAGTGTGGGCGCACGCTATTTGCAGGGGTATTATTTAGAAGAGCCTAGTAGCACAATAAAGGTAGCGAGTTAAAAGGCCAATATGTCATATCGTTTATGTCATAGCGATAATATTCTTCAACTAAAGATTGCTAAAAATGACACTTATTAATAAATATCAAATGAGTAGCCTTTTGGCTGCTGTTCTGTTGCTCGCAGCTTGTGAGAAAACACCACCTGACCACCGTGCTCCTGTGACTCTGCCCTTATATACTGACGGCGATGCAGACAACGGTTCGATAATTTATAAAGATGCCTGTGGTCAATGTCACCAACGTAATGCGGGTCTGAATAAAAAAGGCCCACAATTAATGAATATATATGGTGCGCCAGCTGCCGAGTTAAAAGACTATACCTACAGCAAAGGGTTAGAAGATTCAGGTTGGGTATGGGATGCAGAGACACTCGATCCATATATTGCAGATGCCCAAAAAGCCATGCCAGACTCCAAAATGCTGTCTGACCCGATGCCAGATGCGAAAGAACGTGCTGATATTATTGCTTATTTATCTACGCTCCGTGCCGCTGCACCAACCGTTACAGATGATGTGAACTGACTTATCATCGTTATGACCTAAAAAATGAGCCAATAACCTACCATGAACCATGCAGCTAACGATATATCATTATCTACCTCTCATATAACAGAGAATCCGCTCAGCCAACCCATACCTAGTACAGCTGATTTTCAACGCAATCAGCAGCAAATTGCACAGCTGTTAGCGCAATTAAATCAGATTGTATTGGACAAGCCGCAAGCAGTTAGGCTAGCACTCAGTTGTATCCTGGCAGGCGGTCATTTATTATTGCAGGACTTGCCTGGGATGGGTAAGACGACTTTGGCACAGGGCTTGGCACAGTTATTAGGTTTGAGCTTTAGCCGAGTGCAATTTACCAATGATATGTTGCCTGCTGATATTTTAGGTATGAGCATCTACGACCAAAGTAAACAGCAATTTGAGTTTCGCTCGGGACCTATCTTTACACAGTTATTACTTGCTGATGAAATCAACCGTTCCAGTCCCAAAACGCAGAGTGCGCTACTTGAAGCGATGGAGGAGCGACAAGTCACGCAAGATGGCCAGACTTATCCTTTGCCACAGCCATTCTTTGTCATTGCCACCCAAAATCCATTGCAACAAGCAGGTGTTTATCCGCTCCCAGAGTCTCAGTTAGACAGATTCTTGTTATGTTTGTCATTGGGTTATCCATCGCCTGCCGCAGAGCGTGAGCTGCTAAAAGGTAAAGATCGTCGCGAGCTACTCAAAGACTTGAATACGGTACTTAATACTGAAGCTGTACTACTGGCTCAGCACGCTGTCAGGCAAGTTTATGTAGCAGATACAGTACTGGATTATTTACAAAGACTGGTTGCAAAAACTCGTGCAAGCCAAGAGTATCATGGCTTATCGCCTCGCGGCGTGTTGTCACTACAACGTGCTGCCCAAGCGCATGCCTATGTATCGGGATATATGGAAGTGACCCCTGAAGATATCCAAGCGGTGTTTGCTGCGGTCACTGATCATCGCCTCGGTCAGCGTTTCGTACCCGCGCATGTGACTGGTGGACAAGCAACAAAAACCATCGCCCAACGCATCCTAGCAGAAGTGTCAGTCGGCGCTTAGCGGCTGATATGCTGTTTGACCCTATTGATTAACTACATCGCTGAAATATAGTTCTACACGTAGTCAAATCTATATAACTTAGAGAAAATATCAAAGTCACCCAGTTCAATATTTACGGTATTTTCACCAGCTTTCCTTGTATTCGAATTGTCCTGAATCAAATATATTGTTCTATTCGTGAGTTTGTCAGTCAGATATAAATACAAGTACTAACAGCATTGTCAATCAGATGGTAATAATAGGGTAGTCATGAGCTTGTTACCAAAGGCCTTAACCGCACCAATAAAATCAGCTCTGAGCCGCTGGTTTGCCGCGCGCGCACCTAAGAGTGACAGTGCTACGCTTAATTTGCGTAATGTCTATATTTTCTTTAGTCGTGAAGGAATGCTATTCGCTGTATTGTTAGTAATTACCTTTATCGCGGGTATTAACTATGGCAACAACTTAGTGCTTGGTTTGTGCTTTTATCTGGTCAGTATTTGGCTAATTAGTTTTCATGTTACTTTTGCTCATATATCTGGTCTGCAAGTGCGTCTGCTAGAAGTCACTATGACAGAAGCTGGCTTGCCTGTTTGGATTACACTACAGTTGAATAGTGATAGTCGCCAACCAAGGCGCCAGTTGCTATTTGAATTTGAACAGTTAGCCAATAAGAAAACCAAAAATGGCACAAACACGCAAAGCTCAATACTCATCACGCGATTACAAGGTGAGCAAGTCGTTCGACTGCCTGTCCAGACCTACAACCGTGGTCAGCTTGAACTACCGCGGTTAAAAATAAAAACAGTTTATCCATTAGGTATTATGCGTGCATGGTCTTATGTCTACTTTGCGCGTACAGCTTGGGTATATCCAAAACCTGAAGTTTTTGACTGGCAAGCAAAATATGCAATTGCAAGCTTAGAGGATTTACCAACAGGTGGGCAGTATAGACAGGGTCAGGACGACTTTGAGCGATTAGATAACTATGTCGAGGGTGAGTCATTGGCCCGAGTCTCTTGGGGGCATGTGGCGCGGGGACAAGGTATGCTGACCAAGCATTTCGCTGATCCGGTCGGTCACGAACAAACGCTTGATTATGCAGATATGCCAGCTGCACATCACGAGCACAAACTTGCACAATTGGCTTATGGCGCATTGACGCTAGGTCAGCTAGGCGTGCCGTTTCAAATGCGTTTACCTAGTGATACTCCTGCTACTGCGGAGATGGGTAACGGAGAATCCTTTGCGCAAGCATGCTTGCTAAGGCTTGCGAAAGCACCATGACCAACTCTAAACGCTCATCTTCTGCTGATGTTGATACACTGTCCACAGAGTATTATGCGGTCGATGTTACAAAAACGGCCAGCTTTGAGCAGTTGGCTTTGGGTCAAAAAGTCTCAATTCGACCTGAGCGAAATGACGCTAAATGGTATCGTAAGTTATTTGCACTGCCAGCTTATTATTGGGTATTAATTGCTCAAGTCGTCGTTGTGTTACCGCATGCCGCACATTTACCATTATGGTTGATAGGATTTGCCGCCGTCAGTATCGCCGCTCAATTGCCTCATATCAAAGCTAAATTCAAAAAACTATCGCAC
Organism: Psychrobacter sp. Ps1; assembly: GCF_022129425.1. Lineage (NCBI taxonomy): Bacteria > Pseudomonadati > Pseudomonadota > Gammaproteobacteria > Moraxellales > Moraxellaceae > Psychrobacter > Psychrobacter sp. Ps1. The sequence continues at coordinate 18,652 of NZ_JADQAN010000004.1, forward strand.
CTAAAGCGTATTTATCAAAGTGTACAAATGCTAGGATTTTTGTTGGGGCTATTAGGTATATGGCTAACCTACAATACAGCATTTGGGCTTGATATGGGTGTGGCATTTTTGGTGCTATGCCTAGTTAGTAAGCTATGGGAGCTATATAAGCGCCGCGATGCCTATGTGGTTTTGAATCTATCATTGTTCGTGCTTGCGGCATTATTTTTGATGGATCAAGGTTTACTGACTACTTTAGAAGTGATCGTTGGCGCAGTCATTGTATTGCTAGCATTTATTGCGCTTAATGATGATAGCAATGCTAACGGTGACGGACGCTTGCGTACATTGGGCGTGTTAGGGGTTGGTGCATTGCCATTATTGGTGGTGCTATTTTTATTTTTTCCGAGACTGCCACCGCTGTGGTCCGTACAGCTCTCAGGTCAGCAAGCCGTTACAGGTGTGTCTGATAGCATGTCTCCTGGTGATTTTGCTAATTTAGGGCAGTCAACTGAGCTGGCTTTTCGGGTAGAGTTTGCTGATGAGCGCCCACCACAACAGCAGCTGTATTGGCGCGGTTTGGTATTTAGTGATTTCGACGGTGTCACATGGCGCCCAGCTTCCCAAAAGGATCAATGGTCATCGAGATTGCAAGCACCTGCATGGATTCAGAATGCCTTTGCTACTGTACCTGATGAATCAAGGGCGGCACCTGTCAATTACAAGGTTATCTTAGAACCCACTCAGCAAAACTGGCTCTTTGGTCTTGATTATCCGTTTTCTGAACAGCCAGATATCAATACTACCTCTGAATTTACCTTATCAAAGGATCAACCTGTTACGCAGCAGCTTCGCTATGATGTGTTGCAGTTTGCACAGATGCGTATTGATCCGGTTCTGACAGCGGCATCAAGACGTGAGAACCTTGCCTTGCCTAACGAAGGTAATCCACAAGCACGCGCGCTTGCTAAGCAATTATTTGAGCAGTCAGGTTCAGACCCTGTGCGCTACATAGCGGCTATCGAGCAATGGATCAATCGAACAGAGTTTCGCTATACGTTGTCGCCACCACGGCTCAATACCAATCGTATTGACGAGTTTTTATTTGAAACCAAAGCAGGGTTCTGTGAGCATTATTCGTCAAGCTTTACCTTTATGCTCCGCGCCGCTGGCATTCCTGCACGAGTAGTAGCCGGCTATCAAGGCGGTGAGCCGAGTCGCAATGGTAACGTATGGGAAGTGCGGCAAATGGATGCGCACGCATGGACTGAGGTTTGGCTTGAGGGCCAAGGCTGGGTACGTGTGGATCCGACAGCCTTTGTGGCACCTGAGCGAGTAGAGCGAGGCATGAATACGATGACCGAGCAGCAAGGGGCAGCCATGTTTGGCAATGGTGCCAGTGCACAAATCAGCTATCAGCAGTATCAGATGCTACAAACGCTACGCCGCCTATCAGACCAAGCGAGCTACTACTGGCAAAAAGACGTAGTCGGCTATGACCAAGACAAACAGGCAGACTCATTACTCAAATGGTTCAATATTAGCTCAATCATGCAGCAAGTCGTTTGGTTAGCCACCAGTGCGGTTTCCGTTATGGCTATCTTAGTATTTGTCATTTGGTATCGCCGCCGCAAACGTTGGCATCCAGCAGACTTACCTCTTGCTCAGCTCTCAAAACGTGTTGCCAAACATGATAAATTATTAGCTCGCAATGATAACGAAGGGCAGCTAGCTTGGCTGGAACGTTTGGCATCGGCTACTGATAGCCGTCAGGGTGACAATGCCCAATCTGCTACGAGTCAGCTAACAGATAGTAGCGACCCAATCGTTATTCAAACAAAGCTTATTGAAATTAGACAAAACTACCGTCAGTTACGCTATGGACGACTGAGTACATTTGATAGCAGTCATAGCGAGTATCAAGAACGACTCAAACAACTTAAAAAAGATGTGCGCGCATTGTTATAGAGGTTTTTGATGACAGTGTTATTAAGTTGCTAAGGTATTTCGAGCTAATTAAAAAATAGATAAGCGAATCAGTGAATAAGTAGAGAGGCGGTTATATGGCGATATATGTAGATTTTGTGCAGATAAAATTCAAAGGCCATAAGTGGTGTCATATGCTGGCGGATAGCTTGCAAGAGCTGCATGATTTTGCGGCATTTATTGATGTGGATGCGCGTCTATTTCATCGTAACGCTAGCTATCCTCACTATGATATCACGGTTCAAATGCGTGAAATCGCTATTGCACAAGGTGCTATTCCTGCCGATAGAAAAAAGATTATCGAGTGCGCAAAGAAATTAAAAGTAGAGTTGAATGATCAGATGGAGCAATCTAGTCATTCTTGATATGAGGGATTTTTAAGTAAATAAGTAATACTTCCGTAGCACACTCCACTTATTTACTAAACTATATATTTATTCAACTATATCGAGCACATTATTTTGCTATTGCTGCAGTACTGATAGCGTTAAGTGCTTTTGAGGCATTATCAAGCTCAGTATCACAGCCTTTGATATGGTGGCGTGTCTTTAGGTAGTCAGGATTATTGTATGAGAGCCAGACGTTTTTATTGGCATCTTCACTGATTAGGATTTTTTGTAGTAAATCAATGGCAACCGTTTGTTCGCAATTCATCAATGGCGTGCCTGCTTTAGGATTACCAAACATCACGACTTGCGTTGGTCGTAATGATAGATCGACACTTTGCGCATTTTTTTGATGATCGATTCGCGCAAATACTTTCATGCCTTTACTTTCGATCATTGAGACCAGCTTATCTGCGGTATCTTGAACGGAGTGATTACTTTGCATGGTCACCAAGCCTTTTTCAGCATTGATAGAGGTTGTTGTGTCTGTCATAGAACCAGTGCTATTGGTTTTATCCAATAGCGTATCGATACTGGCACAAGAAGCAACGGCCACTGCTAGCGCAGCGATAGAGACGATTTTAATCATAATGATACCTATAAGTTATCTGTAGTATGGTCAGTCCTAACTATAATGAGCAACATCGAATATTCATTGTGCGTAATCAGGTTTGTGATTGCCATACGTCTTAACAGAACGTTAAACCAAATGTTCTGCCAAATAATCTACGAGCAGTCTAATCTTTGGTGATAAATGACGGTTATGCGGATAAATGGCCCAGATGCTTTCTTCGGGCTCTCTATAGTCATCAAGTAAACTGACCAACTCGCCGGACGCTAAGTACTTTTGCACATAGTAATCAGGTAGCTGTACGATACCTAGCCCTTTTAACGCAGCATCGACCAGACTATAGCCGCTGTTATATTGCACCGTACCAGAGACACGTAGGTTTCTTTCGACACTGGCTTTTTGGTCAGTTGCTTTACCACTAGTGTTAGGGTTTTCTTTTATTTTACCCACATCTATAAAGTGCCAGTAGTCACGAGTACCTAGTAGGCAGTTATGTTGACTTAAATCACTCAGTTGGTGTGGTATGCCGTGTTTTTTTAGATAAGAGGGCGCAGCGCAGACAAAATTAGTACGCAGGCTAAGTTTTTTTGCCATCATCGTCGAGTCATGCAATTTGCCGATACGAATGGCCAAATCATAACCCCCTTCAATCAAATCAATTTTCTGATTACTCAAAAAGGCAGTCACTTCGATATCGTGATACTGCATCATAAAATCATTGATAAGGGGTAATAATTGCTGCTCACCATAAGTAACGGGCGCTGTTAGTTTTATCCTGCCTTGAGGCTTTGATTGTAAGTTGCTTACGGCTTGCTCAGCGGCATCCAAGCCATCGAGTACACTGCGGCAATGCTGATAGAATACACGTCCTTCTTCGGTTAATGAGACCTTGCGCGTGGTTCGATATAGCAGCTTTATGTTTAAACGTTTCTCTAACGCGCTGATCTGGCGGCTGACTTGTGCAGTCGAGATACCCAGCTCTTTTGCACCACGCGTAAAGCTCTCGAATTCTGCGACATAGACAAACTCACTAATTCCTTCCCAGCGCATGATTATTACCAATATGTAAAAGATATTTGCAAATATAGCATATTGTTATCTGCTCAGAAATAAATATAATGGTTAGTATCAATGTAAATAGATGCTGCTTTATGGTCATCAATGCTTGCCTACAGAGGGCAGGCAAGATAAGCTCAGTCTATCTTTATCCGTTTTAATCGTAGAAATCGTGACGATTAAAACGAGCAGATAGCCTTATTGAACAAAAATAATGATTGGGCGTGAATGACGTTTTAAGTTTACGCTACGTTACAATCCATCAATAACAATCAAAAAGAGAGATTCCTATGTCAGATAAATTTATCAAATCAAAAGCCGCCATCGCTTGGGGCCCAAAGCAGCCATTGTCTATCGAAGAAGTAGATGTCATGCTGCCACGTAAAGGCGAAGTACTGGTAAAAATCGTGGCCAGCGGTGTCTGTCACACAGATGCTTTTACCTTATCTGGTGAAGATCCAGAAGGCGTGTTCCCTGCGATCTTGGGTCATGAAGGTGGCGGTATCGTTGAGCAAGTTGGTGAAGGCGTAACCAGCGTTCAGGTCGGTGATCATGTCATTCCGTTATACACGGCAGAGTGCGGCGTTTGTAAAATGTGCCGCTCAGGCAAAACCAATCTTTGCTCAGCAGTACGCGAGACGCAAGGTAAAGGCTTGATGCCAGATGGCACGACGCGTTTTTACAAAGACGGCGAGCCTATCTATCATTATATGGGTTGCTCAACGTTTTCTGAATATACTGTGCTACCAGAGATTTCTCTAGCCAAAGTCAATAAAGAAGCGCCATTAGAAGAAGTTTGCTTGCTTGGTTGCGGTGTCACCACAGGCATGGGCGCAGTCATGAATACTGCAAAAGTTGAAGAGGGCGCAACCGTGGCTATCTTCGGTATGGGCGGTATCGGACTGTCAGCAGTGATTGGTGCTGCTATGGCAAAAGCCAGCCGTATCATTGTGATTGATATTAACGAGAGCAAGTTTGAGTTAGCTAAAAAACTAGGCGCAACCGATTGCATCAATCCGAAAGATTATGACAAACCGATTCAAGAAGTTATTGTTGAGCTAACCGATGGCGGTGTGGATTATTCGTTTGAATGTATCGGTAACGTCGATGTTATGCGTTCAGCGCTAGAGTGCTGCCACAAAGGTTGGGGCGAGTCAGTCATCATCGGTGTCGCTGGTGCTGGACAAGAAATCTCAACCCGTCCATTCCAGTTAGTAACTGGTCGAGTCTGGAAAGGTTCCGCGTTTGGTGGGGTAAAAGGTCGCACAGAACTACCAGGTTATGTCGAGCGTTATCTGGCAGGTGAGATTCCTTTACAAGACTTTATCACTCATACGATGCCGATAGAAGACGTCAACGAAGCGTTTGACTTGATGCACAAAGGCGAAAGTATCCGTACGGTTGTACATTTCTCAGAGTAATTAATGACAGCAGCAACGAGGTTATTGTCTTAGAAATACTTTATTAAAAATAAAAAGGCTGCTTCAATATTGAGGCAGCCTTTTTTTAATGTTATTTGCAGACATAGCTTAAAGGTTAGGGTCTGTTGAACATTCAAATGTGGTGCTGGCAGTCACTATTTTTTAGGCAATATACAGTGAAATTTTTGACGCCTAGTCATTCTAGGTTAAACAATTTCGCCATATATTGGCAGAAAATAGTACTACCCTGAAAGGCTGATGCTAAAATCACCCCAAATGTTGTTGCAATCCTAGTTAAGGTCTCGACATTATCGTCGGTTTGCGCCTAATTTGGTGCAATTTTAGCAATCAGCAGCCCTAATATTTGAATGTTCAACAGACCCTAAATGTATCAAGCACTTTTTTTGCTAATGATTAGATCCGCTAGTGTCGATAAATCTGATGCGGTCAAATCAGGAACTGGTACATTAGGCGCGTTTAGCATCGCATTATAGGGACGGGTCAAAAACGCACCGCGACAACCTGCCGCTTGTGCGCCTATGGTATCCCAGAGATGACAGGCGACAAGGCATAAATCTGACGTATCAACAGCTAGCGTATCAGCCACCAATTGGTAAGTATCAGGTGCTGGCTTGAACTTGCTAACAGTCTCAATGCTAAAGTGCTGTTCAAAGTACTGACTGAGTCCTGCTTTTTCTAATGGCGTTGGGGACGCACTGCTTGCTGAATTGGTCAGCGTGACCAGTCGAAACCCTGCATCGCGCAAACGAGTCAGTGCTGGCGCTGCATCAGGATGGGCAGGTAACGCATTCATTCTTTCTTTGAACTCATTGATGTCGGCGTCTGTCAAAGTCACTTGTCTGATGTTAGCAACCATTTGCAATGCACCAACGCCAAGTTCACCAAAAGGCGTATAGAGACCGGACAATGTCATAGTTTGCGAGTACAGTACCAACTGAGCGAACCATTCTCTTAGCACTCTTTGCTTGCCAAAGACGTGGGTGAATAAAGGCGTTAGCGTATCGATATCGAGCAGTGTTTCGTTGACGTCGAACACAATAATCGAGGGAAAGCGTTCAGAAGACATACAGTATCCTTTTATAGAATGGCATTCTTATAACGTCAGGTGGTTTACTCAGTCATGTTGGCCAATTGCTCTAAGATACTGATGTAGTTCTCGACCCCTTGCGCACCGCTGACCAGATGACGCTCATTAAAGATAATCGCTGGTACACTTTGGATGCCTTGCTGTTGCCAATGCTGCTCTTCTGCTCGTACTTCTTTTGCAAAAAATTGACCTTCTAACACTGCCAATGATTCACTACGATCAAGCCCAGTATCTGCTGCAATATCGGCAAGCACATTGATATCGGAGATATCTCTGTTATTGGTGAAATGCGCGGCAAATAAGGATTGCTTTAGCTCATGCATGCGGCCTTGTTGATCAGCGAAATGTAGCAGCTGATGCAAATTAAAGGTGTTATGCATACGTGTATCATCATTGAAATTAAATTCAAAGCCAACTTCCTGGCCAGCTTCAGTCATTCTAACTCGGCTAGCATCTGACTCTTGCTTGGTAGAGCCGTACTTCTCGATGATGTGCTCACGTAGGTTTTGACCTTCGCTTGGCATATTTGGGTTTAGCTCAAACGGGTGCCAGTGGATAGTGTGAGCGGTATTGGTTTGCTCAAGTGCTACTGCTAATTGGCGATAACCGATGACGCACCAAGGGCAGACGACATCTGAGACGATATCTATTCGGAGTGGTTTTTCTGATGTGCTCATATTTCCTCGCGGGTACTATTATTTATGTTTTGTTTGGGATGTATGGATAGAGGCATATCAGTTGGAATCAAGCAGATATACCTAGTTATCAGACAACTATAACTAGTTACCATGTATCAAGTCAGTTCATACTAAGAGAATGACTAAGTGATTACAATGTAGTCTGCGCAGTCGACGTCGCCAATTCGGTAGCGTAATTGTAATCATTACTAATAAGAAAGTAGGCGTTTTTGCAATACGCTGACTCAGTCATAACAAAACCTACGAATACTTAACCAAGCAGGCATGGTCATAAAATAGCTTTTTATTTAAAGTGACTTCGTTAAATAGCAATCGAAGAAGAAAAATTCTAAGAAAGAATAAAAAACTAATATCGATAACGGAGTCACAGATGAAAAATATCACTGAAGCAATGAACTGGCGCTATAGCACAAAAGAATTTGATACCAATAAGAAAATCTCAGCAGAAGACTTCCAAAGTCTAAAGGATATTTTGCGCCTCAGTCCTTCGAGTACCAACATTCAGCCTTGGCATTTTGTGATTGCTGATGATGAAGCTGGTAAAGCCCGAATTGCTAAAGGCACTGAGGGCATGTATGAGTTCAACGATGCCAAAGTAAAAGGTGCCTCGCACGTTATTGTATTCTGTAGCCGTGTCTATGCTGATGATGATTTTTTGAATGACATCTTAGAAAAAGAAGATGCAGATGGTCGTTTCGCAGAGCCAAAATTTAAAGAGCAAATGCATGAGACGCGTAAAATGTTTTTGGACATTCGTCGTTATGAGCAAAAGGACGAGCCACATTGGTTGATAGAGCAATTGTATCTTAATATGGGCGCTCTACTACTAGGGGCTGCAACCTTAGGTATTGATGCGGTTCCGATGGAAGGAGCGGACTTAAAGGCACTTGATGAAGAGTTTGATTTACGTAGTAAAGGCTACACCGCTGTGGCAGTCGTATCGCTTGGTTATCGTAGTAAAGACGATTTTAACGCTGAACTACCGAAATCACGCTTTGATGAAGAAACAATTATCACGAAGGCATAGCCAGTTGTCAGCTAAATAAATGACATTTTTGATAGACATATCTACTGAATACTATATGTAAAAAGACTATTTAAGAGCCTTATAAACTGACTGTTTATGGGGCTTTTTTTCGAGACTTCCTTTGAAATAACGTTAAAAACTGAGGATAAAAAATATACCACCTATTAGCAGCGCTAACATTTCGATACTTTCGCAGATTAGAAACTACACTGGAATCCCTACAAAGTAAAAACAAAACAACTTTTTTCATACGTCATAATAAATTTATTGACGCTGTCATTTTGAAGCGTATTTCACCATTTTATTATATTCATCTGCCAGCGAGAAGCCAGCATGTCTACTTTGACCTTAACAATCAACAAGCAAGATTATCAGCTTGAAAATCTTGACGCTCGTACGACACTGCTCGACGTCTGTCGTCAGCACCTACAAATTACTGGACCCAAAAAAGGCTGCGACCATGGTCAATGCGGAGCATGTACCATGCTCATCAATGGACGACGGGTCAATTCCTGTCTGACACTCGCCGTTATGCATGATGGTGATGACATCACAACAATTGAAGGCATTGGAATGCCAGAGTCGTTATCGGCATTGCAGCAAGCATTTAAAGACAACGACGCTTTTCAGTGCGGATATTGCACGCCTGGTCAGATTTGTTCAGCTACCGCCTTGATAGAAGAAGTAAAGCAAAACTGGCCAAGCCATGTGAGCACCGACTTAAAAAATCCTGATGGTCACCTTGTACAAGAAATTGCTGAGCGCATGAGCGGTAATATCTGTCGCTGCTCAGCTTATCCAAATATTATCAAAGCCATTTCACAAGTGCTTGAAAGTCAAATTTCAGAGAGTCAAGTATCAGAATCTAGTGCTCAAACAACAGACAACGTAGTGCAAAACTCAAGCGTGACAGGTATCTGGTCACCGCCACCGAGCGAGGCGCAACTTGGTAAGACCTCAGCGAATAACAAGACGGCAACTGCTACAACAGGAGGCCGCTCATGAAACGCTTTGAATACAGTCGTGCTGATGCACCAGAGCAAGCGGCAATATCTGCTAGTACCAAAGATGCGTCTTTTATCGCAGGTGGTACCAACTTATTAGATCTAATGAAATTGGAGATTGAGACGCCAATTAAATTGGTCGATATCACCCGTTTAGAGTTAGAAAAGGTCGAAACCACTGCCGACGGAGGTTTGCGTATCGGTACGCTTGTGACCAATAGTGATTTGGCGGCGCATCCTGAAGTTATTGCCAATTATCCCGTATTATCCCGAGCGATTTTGGCAGGAGCGACCGGACAGCTGCGTAACAAAGCGACCACTGGCGGTAACTTCTTACAGCGCACCCGTTGTTATTATTTTTATCAGACGGACAGCGCCTGTAATAAGCGTGAACCGGGAACAGGTTGTCCAGCTATCAATGGCGAGAACCGTACGCTAGCTATTTTAGGTACGAGTGATGCCTGTATCGCGCAGCATCCATCTGACATGGCAGTGGCGATGCGCTTGCTGGATGCCACTATCGAGACAGTCAAAGCGGACGGGTCTACTCGTACCATCAATGTGAAAGACTTTTATTGTTTACCAAAAGATACACCACATATCGAAAACGTATTAGAGGCAGGCGAGTTAATTACTCATGTTGTATTACCTGCACCTATCAAGGGTATGCACACCTATGACAAAGTGCGCGATCGCGCCTCTTATGCCTTTGCACTCGTATCCTGTGCAGCAGTAATAGACGCTGATGATAGCGGTAATCTAAAGACGGTACGATTAGCATTTGGTGGTATCGGTACGGAGCCATGGCGTAATGAAGAAGTTGAGGCACTGTTGACGGATACCGATGGCAATAATGACGTTATCGTGCAAGCTGCCGATCTGTTATTGAATGATGCCAAAGGTAATGGTCAAAACGACTTTAAGATACCGTTGACGCGTCGCCTACTAAAACAAGTCATTCAGCGCGCACTAGCGGGCGAGGGAGCATAATCATGTCATTATTTGAATCAATTACTCAGTCAGAACCGACCAAAAAAATGACCATGGATGAACCTGTTGAGTCTTTGTTTAGCACAACAGCGAGCAAACTGGTTGGTAAGCCAATTAACCGTGTTGACGGCTCGCTAAAGGTTAGTGGTCAAGCACCTTACAGTGCCGAAATCCATTTAGACAATAAAGCGTACGGTGTCTTGGTTGGTGCGACCATTGCCAAAGGACAAGTTGAGAATATCGATAGTAGTTCTTTAGATGGCATTCCTAATATTATCAAGGTCGTGACAGACCCTAAGCACTTCTTGCGTAATTCTCAGCAAGGCGGATTGAAAAAAGCCCCGAAGCAGGGAGCGACTGAGATTTTTTATCATGGTCAGCCCATCGCTGTTGTAATCGCTGAAACCTTTGAGGCAGCAACAGAAGGAGCGAACGCGCTTAAAGTCACTTATAAAGATGAGACTGACCAAGCGGCATTAAATTTTACTAAAGAGTTGTCCAACGCCCATGAAGTTGATGAGAAAAAAGGCTCTGATAAAAATTATGTCCAAGGTGATCCTGAGCAAGGATTGGCTGATGCTGAAGTAACACTTGATCGCTTTTATCATACGCCAAGTCAAAACAGCTCGGCGATGGAGCCACATGCAACATTGGCACATTGGGAAGGGGGTAAGTTAATTCTTTATACGGCCAATCAAATGCTGGCGTCTTGTAAGCAGCAAGTCATGGATGCGCTAGACTTAAATAAAGATCAAGTTCAACTGATCGCGCACTATGTCGGTGGCGGGTTCGGTAGCAAGCTCGGTATAGCGCCTGAATCTATTGCCGCTGCTATTGCGTCAAAAGATCTTGGTCGTCCAGTATTAATTACCATGACCCGTCCACAAGTGATGGAAGCCACAGTTAGACGCTCAAATACTCGTCAGCGCATTGCAATTGGCTGCGATAAAAATGGCGTTATCGATACGTTAATTCACGATACCATTTCTAGTAATTTGCCAGACGAGGCGTTCTTTGAGCCAACTGCCTTGTCTACGCACTATCTATACAGTGGTAAAAACCGCCGTGTGAATTATGAAATGGTCGACATGAACCAAGTGCTATCAGGTTCGATGCGTGCGCCTGGTGAAGCGGTCGGTATGATTGCCGTTGAATGTGCGATGGATGAATTGGCTGCGCAGTTAGACCTTGATCCTATAGAGCTGCGCCGCCGTAATGAACCCGAAAAAGACCCTAGTAAAGACATTCCATTTTCGACGCGCCAGCTGATTGCCTGTATGGAGCAAGGTGCTGAGCATTTCGGTTGGAGTCAGCGCAACGCAAAGCCTGCTAGCCAGTTAGAAGGCGACTGGTGGATAGGCACAGGCATGGCTGCGGCCGCACGTGGTAATCAGTTACAGTCTTCTGAAGCTCGTGCAACGCTGCAAATCGATAAGTCAAAAATGCTCGGTGTTAAAGCGGTTATTGAGACAGATATGACAGATATCGGTACTGGGTCTTATACGGTGTTTTCTCAGGTAGCTGCAGATTTATTAGGACTACCTATTGACCATATCGAGATGAAATTAGGTGATAGTGCCTTACCACCTGCATCAGGTTCTGGTGGTAGCTGGGGCGCAGCAAGTGCAGGTAGTGGTGTCTACCTCGCTTGTGAGCAGCTGCGTGAGATGCTAGCAGCAAAAGTCGGTCTATACCCTGATACGATTCAGCTAGATAATGGTCAAATTAAGCAAGTAGGCAAGCACGATTTGACAGCGGTAGAGACAGCCAAAGAGAATGGTCAAGCGTTTGCTGATAGCACTATTGATAAAATATCTGAAACCACAGGCGTTTCGTTTTCAGAGAATGTATTAGAAGAACAGTCAGAATCAGAAAAATATAATTTTGACAATACAGAGTCATATGCACTTGCTGACGTGGTCGCGGGCTATGAGGAGCAAAAAGTCAGTGCCAAAGGACAGATAAAGCCAGGTAAAAATGGTAAAAAGTATCGTCAGTCTTCTTTTGGTGCAAATTTTGCTGAAGTGGCTGTGCATAAGGTCACTGGTGAGATTCGTGTAAAACGTATGACAGGCGCATTTGCCGCAGGTCGTATTCTTAACCACAAGACAGCGACTTCGCAATGCTATGGCGGCATGGTATTCGGTATTGGCTCAGCGTTGATGGAAGAGGTCATCCACGATAAACGTGATGGTCGCCTATGTAACCATGACCTCGCTGAGTATCATGTGCCAGTTAATGCCGATGTACCGCAGTTAGATGTGATATTGGTCGAAGAGGATGATCCTTATACCAACCCAATGCATATCAAGGGCATTGGTGAGACTGCTATTGCTGGTGCTGCCGCTGCGATTGCTAACGCTGTCTACAATGCCGTCGGCGTACGCGTTTATGATTTTCCGATTACGCTTGATAAATTGCTTTACGAGATGCCAGAGTAATTTTTTGAGCCATATGTACGACAGGAACCCGCTTAATGAGCGGGTTTTTATAACTCAATCAGCAGTATATTTCGTCATTATCAAGAAAATAACTACCAAATAAGAGGCGTTATGAATCAGGTCGCTGACATTCTTAAGCTGGCAATCAAAGTTAAGCAACAAGGTGTTGATGCTGTATTGGCAACGGTCGTACGTACTGAAGGCTCAGCATATCGCCGTGCTGGCGCGATGATGCTCATCTGTGAGGATGGTCGCTCAGTTGGGATGATTAGTGGTGGTTGCTTGGAGCCGCATATTATCAAACGTGCCTTTTGGCTTACTCGTAACGGTGCCAATGTGCAAGTTTATCAAACGGGTGATGACATTAAATATGCTGACGATGGCCAAGCGCAAGCAAGCGTGAAGCGAACTAACTCTGATATATATGATGGGTCGGATGACGGTTTAGATAGCAATTTAAATAGCGGCTTAGATGACGCGGACTTTGATGAGCTAAATTTTGGATTGGGCTGTAATGGGCGAGTGCATGTATTATTTGAGCGACTAACGACAGCAACGCCATTGCTAGAGACAATCCGTAATGTTCGACGTACTCAGCATCCGATTACTGTAGCGACTTTAATTCGTGCTGACGACTATCAGCATCAAGATTCTATATCGCAAAACAGTGATAATTTGAAAATTGGGATGCGTATTAATTTAGGTGAATACTGCAATTTGGGAAGTGTTTCTGCACTAGGGAAAACAGCTCTTTCAAGCATACTTGCCAATACTGTAGAAGAATTAGCAGAATATAAGCTGTCTGATAAAAATGCCGAATATGTGACGGTGGAAAACGGCGAGGTAACAACAGAGTGGCTTGTGCAACGCCTGCAACCACAATTGCGTCTACTGATTTGCGGGGCAGGTAATGACGTGATGCCACTAGTGACCATGGCCAAGCTGCAAGATTGGCATGTGACAGTTATAGATAGTCGCGCGCAATATGCAACTCGTATGCGGTTTCCTCAAGCGGATGTTGTGATGTCGCTATCTTTAGATGACAGTGAGACTTTGCTTAAGCTCAGTAATAACGCAGCCGTCGCCCTGATGTCACACAGCTTGAGTCAAGATCGCGCTCGCTTAGCGACATTACTAAAGCATTCAAACAATTATAAATACTTAGGACAGTTAGGGCCGCGCTATCGAACCGAACGTTTAATTAATGAGATTAGCATAAACCTTAGCAATCCTACTATGTTAGAAGCTGGCATTCATAAATTACATTATCCGATTGGTTATAAGCTGGGTGGAGATGGTCCTGAGGCACTTGCGCTTGGTATCATGGCACAGATAAATGCCGTTATGCACAATCAAGATGCTCCAGTAAGTGGTTCGCATAACAATGTTTCAGATATCCCAGCGGTGAGTAGTAATACAGATGCCAATAATGTCCAGAGTGGCGTATGAATAAGCGTGCATTTACAGAAGGTGCTGAACATACAGAAAGTACTGAACAGCAGAGTCAAAATCATGCGGTCATCATCTTGGCAAGTGGCCTCAGTCAGCGTCTTGGTCAACCCAAGCAGCTACTCGTTAAGAATGGCGAGCCATTGATTATTTATATGACACGACTGGCAATAACGACCAATCCGCAAGCCATCGTCGTCGTCATTCCTGATAATCATCATTTGATTGCTAGTGTGATTACAGAGTTGGCCAATCAATATCCAACGGTTCAAATAGTGGTGAACTCACAAGCTGATACTGGTATGGCACATAGTTTACGTTTGGGTATTGAGACAATTGTTGCTTTTGAATCGACTTTAATCGAACGAGTGCTTATCATGGGAGTAGATCAAGTATTGTTAGATAAGCCACATCTAACAGCTTTGCTAGCGGGCAAGCAGACGGTAGTGGCCAGTCGCTATCACAGTTGGCAAGATTTAGCGAAACATCAAAATCGAGATAAAATGGTGTCTGATATTATAGGTCCACCTTTAGCAATTAACTATAAATTGCTTAGACAGTGGCAGTCAGAATTGATAGGAGACAAAGGGCTTCGTCATCTCATTAGAGGATTGCCCGCTGATCAAATAGGTGAGGTCGATAATGACCAACTTAGCTACGATATTGATACAGCGGAGCAGCTAGCTTATGCAAAACAACAAGGCTGGCTTGATAGCTAGCCTGATTAATTTATTTGAATAGTATTCATTTTGAACAACGAAATGCGAGAGAATAAAATTATAAATACGATAGAAACCGAACGACTGTACCTCAGACAATGGCAAGCGAGCGACTTTGCGCCATTCGCTGAGATGAATGCTAATCCTGAAGTAATGGCATACTTTCCTAAGTTATTAACTACTTCGATGAGTAATACTATCGCTAAAAAATGCAAGTCGCTGATTGATGATAATGGGTGGGGTTTTTGGGCGGTGAGTCTAAAAGAGACAGATGCTTTTATCGGTATGGTTGGGTTAAATCATGCGCATGCCGATATGCCATTTTCTCCTGCTGTCGAGATTGCTTGGCGCTTAGATAATGACTATTGGGGATTAGGATATGCGACAGAGGCGGCAAGGGCTTCATTGAATTTTGCATTCGATACATTAGGACTAGATGAAGTCGTTGCCTTTACTGCCGTTATCAATAAGCGCTCACAATTGGTTATGGGGCGCCTTGGTATGACCAATACACAGGAGGATTTTTTTCACCCTATGCTTGAGTCTAATCATCGACTTGCTGAGCATGTGCTGTACAAAATCACTCGGCAGCAATGGCAGGATACTGTGCTCACTTAATTGCATTGACGGCTGGCTTTTACTCTGTTTGGCTAATATTATCTCGCGAAAACGTCAAAATATGCCCTTTAAATGGCAAGTCTAGATAAGTCGTATTTTCAGGTTTTACATGCTTACTACTAAAGCCAAACTCAGCCATCTTATTGGTTAGCTTGTTTTTGCGACCGCGCCCAGGATCGACCACGATGACCTCGCAAGTCGGCATAGCATGGCGGTCAATGAACTCAGCTAATATGTCAATGTGTTGGTCTTCATAGAGCAAGTCACTGCCGATAATCATATCAAACTTACCAAGATGGCTATTATCCTCTGCCCAGTCTAAACGCTCAAAATTAATCTCTTTGTTATTATTCAGCGTGGTATTCCTATCAAGGAAATACTCAACCGTTGGGTGGTAGTCAGTCGCTGTGATGTCCGCATGTCTATGATTCAGTAGCAAACTAGAGAGCGCCATACCGCAGCCAACTTCCAAAATACGTTTGCCTGCAATATCGTAATCGAGCATATGATTGGCCAGCACCAAGCTTGATGGCCATATCACCCCAAACATCGGCCAAGAAGCAGAGCAGATGCCCAAATTTAACGCTTCGTCGTCAGGGTCGCTAAATTGTTGATTGTCACGCAAAGTACAAATATGAATGTCGGTATTGCCAATTTCAATCGTTTGATAACGCACGCGCACAGTGGTCAGCGAAGTCATAAACTGTCCTAAAAAATAAGCAAGAATGCAAGGTTTGGCAGGGGTTGCCGATTTCGGTAGGGTACAACGTTGGAAAAGATAATTAAAATATTGGAAGCGGTATAGATGTTTGAATGATTAGAGATTTGTGGCAACTTAAGTTGTGGCAAGAAAATACCTAAGTGTATGAGAAGAGTATGACCTAAATTCTGACAAGTTATTGTTAATTCTGAGAGTATTGTTATTGCTGCGTAGAATTGGCTGATATCAGGGAGTGATATAGATAAGAATGGTACGAACATTTTCGTATAAGAATAAACAGTGCGCTTGGCTATAATTGAGCGCACTGCTTATGCTTGTGTAAAAAATTGAGCTTGAGCATCAAATCAAACGATGCAACGAAATGAATTAAGCGAGTTAAATCAGTTAAGAAACCCCCTTAGTTAAGAAATCTCAATCCAGACGTTTTAAGTGCCCATACTAACTCGACAAAGGCACGACTGTTGGTCAAAGGTTCGCCATCGATGATGAGAACGTAGCCTGCATTATCTATCCATAAAAATACAAAGCTGGTCTCAGGAATGAGTAGGTCGACCTGCTGAAAAAACGAGATTGCCTGACTCTCTACTGCCCAACCACGTTGCTTTTGGCGGAGCATAAAGCCTGAAAAATCAGCGGCGGCGACACTGAGCATGTCCGCTTCTTCTTGACTATAGCCAACTCGCGCTAAACAAAACCCTTCATCAGAGCCGATCGCGGCACGGCGTTTACCAGATAAGCTCGCCACGACATAAGGCAAAAACTGGTCCAATGGTAAGTTAGGCGCTGGTAAAAACAGTGACAGCTTTTCAATCCAGCCTTGTTCTATAAAGCTCTGTAGCCATTGTTCAGAATAACGCTGAAGCCAGTCAGCAGCAAGCAGCGTCTGATCATAAGACAGCAAATCCTGTAATGCCAGCTGCTCATCAGTTGGTTCGTTCTGTGAAAACGCCTCAAAAATACCAGCTGGCGTCAGGGTGAGATAGGTTTTATCAGCATTTAAGTAAGAAGACATAGTAACTACCATTATGATGAAAGTGATTAATAAGTGACAAATTAAGCTTTCATATCGTTGAGTTCAAATAATTTCGATACAAGGAAACCGAGCGTAAGTTATACATTAGTATGCTTAGCGAGGATGACGACGTAGCTGATTTATATGGATTTGACTATAGTTTGATCGAGATGTTGTTGGCAGTTGTCCCAGCGCGCATCGAATTGCCAGTCACTTCTACCCAAGCGAAACCATACCAGCGAAAATGCGAGACGATCATTGCGTGCAGTACAATGGGCAAAAAACTCGTTTTCGATTTGCTCAATCGTACCCCAGTCTTCGTCCTCACGCGCTTGCATCAGCTCAGTGGTGATGTCTTTAGCGATTTCTCGGGCATCGTCGCTGCTGATACGTAGGCGTTGCTTTTGCTCATTGAGAGAAGGGGATATCAGCACACTCCAACGAGTGGCCAACATACTATTGCGCTGGATGTATCTTTTTTTATCAATACACTCGCGAAAGCCTTGCTGGACATGAGGATATAAACGATCTTTGATACGGGTAAATAGGTTGTTTACATCGTATGGGATATCAAACCAGCAACCATAAAAAAAGTCTGCCACTGCACCCTGTAGCGGTTCTTTCTCCGTCAATAACAAAGCTGCGTTGATACGCTGCTCATGAAAATGACGGTTGTTAGGAGCTAAAAACACTTTACGAGAGTAAAACCGAAATACTCGGTGCGCGACTCTTTCATTTTCTTTGATCAGGTCTGAATCAGACATAATAATACCCTCCTGTCATTGCTATCATTACAACGGTGCTTGCTTCAGTGATATGATGTCATACGACAAGCGATAATGTAATCCAGAGAAATAGCGCTTGATATCAATATAATGATTGAGCGACTAATCCAATAATGTCTGCATCAAATCAATCATAAATTCGGCATCTTCTTCGCTCATTGGCTCAAACCCTTGATGCATGCCAAGCTCAGCCAAGGCTTCTTTACCATCTGCATCGTTGTGTAAATTCAGGATGGCCTCTAGGAAGATTTGCGCATCGGGAAAGTCTTCTTTAACAAGGAGTACATGACTAATATCAGCCAAGTCACTTTCGATAAGTACTGACAGCTGAGTCTTGGTCAAGCGTGAAAAGCTATGAAAAATCTCTGTCAAAAAGAACGCGACTTGGGCTTCACCTTTAATGACTTTTCGGGCAGCCGCTTGATAGGTCTCGGTCACATCCCAGTTGAGATCAGACGCTTCTATATCGACGGCTTCTAGCAAGCGCAAGCCAATCAGTTTGACATCTCGGTTGTCAGCCATCGCGACAGTAGCCCCTGCTTGAATGTCTTCCAAACGGCTGATAGTGCTATTGGCAGCGGCTGCAATGATCATCTCGTCAGATTTACCGATAGGTCGCGCAATGGCTCGATAGCCTTGCTCTCGGATGAGAGTGGCTGCATCAAAAGGGTTGGCATAAATGATTTGAATGTCACCGGCACTAATGACCTGCTCTTGCTCAGCGTGAGAGGCAGGAATATTGAGATGCATGTTTAAGTTGGCACGTTTTTGAATCAAGGTGTTGAACATGTGCCAGCCTGCAAAGCGATCAGGCGAAAAATCAGGGGCGATTAACATATTGTGTGTCGTCATGAGTTAGCCTTCCTCATCTTGTTTCATTTGGGCATATTGAGTCATCGCCGCTTCAATTTTGCTGCGTGATGGTTTGCGTCGTACCGAGGTGTAGCCGACGGTTTCACCGCGACGCACGTTAGGCACCACAGTGGCATAGACCCAATAATGACTGCCGTCTTTGCATAAGTTTTTGACATAGCCATGCCATTTTTGTCCAGACTCGGCAGTACTCCATAAGTCTTTATAGGCAGCTTTTGGCATATCAGGATGACGCAAAATATAGTGCTGTTGGCCAATCAATTCATCTACATGATAGCCACTGATTTCGACGAAGGCATCGTTGACGTGAGTGATGATACCGGCGAGATTGGTACGCGAGACAATCAGCTTACCGTCTGGGTAGGGGCGCTCTATACCAGTATCATAGACAGTCCGTGAGGTGCCATCATGATAAGTCATTGTGATTTGCTCAGCAGGCATATCGGGTTTGTGTGCATCGGGGATTGGAGAACCCATGGTCATCTCCTTCGTTGATCGTTATATCGTCAATCCTCTATAAGTTAGATACGGTGTCAGCCTTGCTTAGCCTACTACTTGTAGTACTTTCACTCGGCTTCCTTGTATCCAAATTATATTGAATCAACTATGTTTATAGTAATTAAAAGCTAATAAATTCGATAAGCAGTCGCTAATCAAATGAGCTTTGCCAATGCTTCTGAAGCGCGCTTAATATCTAGGAATATCAAGCCAAGCTTGGCATTGGGCTTTGCCATGATGGTGAGTACGGCTTCATCGCCTGATGAGGTCATGATGACGTAGCCTTTCTCGCCTTGAATCATAATACGATCGATACTACCGCGTGCCAACTCGCGGCCTGCACGGTCACCTAATGATAATAATGCTGCTGACATAGCACCCACACGATCTTCATCCACGCCGGTTGGTAGAGCTGAAGCAATCATAAGACCATCGTTAGAGATTAGCGCAGATGCTTCAACATCTGCTGATGAACTGTTTAAGTCTTCCAATATCTGCTGAAATGAATCTGTACGCATATCGCTTTCTCTGTACTGGTGATTGGTTTTTTATTTATGAACTAATGAAGTTAGTCAAAAATATCCTTGTTTAAAGAAAGGTATTATAATTCCTTCCTAATAATATTGATATACATTTGCCCAATTAAAAGTAAATTTTTTGGACTTTTATGCCTTTTGTCATCAAATCATTACCCTTTATCTTTATTTTTTCGAGGAAAATGGTGGTTTTTTATTATGTCTAGTCGATGAGCGGTTGAAGACCTAGCAAGATCCTTGGTATTTTTTTGAATAGAGATATTCTTTGTAACTATAGATTAATGTCCATCATTGCTATCAAACGGAGCCGCTGAAATTTAGCTAATAAAAATCGCTTATAGATTCTTATGATGAAGATATTTACTAGACTTATAAGTCTCAAAAATGATATACAGTCATGAGGGATAAATGTTGACACTTCTAAATGCGTTATAAAAATACAAATTGAGTCAGCTTTTTTGATCCTATCAGTCTCTATACATAATCTTGTATAGGGGCGATTTCAGTCTTACATCAACGTTTATAGCCCTTTCGTTTACTCAATATGTTGTAGCGTCGATGTAAATAATTACTATCACCAGTTTTATCCTAAGGAAGAAATACATGAGCATCAGTGAAGCCATCCAAAAAGTCGAAGCACGTTATGCCCATCAGCCCGAATTCATTCAAGCAGTAAAAGAGGTGGCAATTACGATTCAACCTTTATACGATGCGCATCCTGAATATAGTACGTTAAAGGTATTCGAGCGTTTGGTAGAGCCTGATCGGGTATTTGGCTTTCGTATCAATTGGGAAGATGATCAAGGCGTGGTACAAGTCAATCGTGGTTGGCGTGTGCAGTTTTGCAATGCTCTAGGCCCTTACAAAGGCGGTCTTAGATTCCATCCTACCGTCAATCAATCCGTATTGAAGTTCTTAGGCTTTGAGCAGATTTTTAAAAATGCCTTAACTGGCTTGCCTATTGGTGGCGGTAAAGGTGGGTCAGATTTTGATCCTAAAGGTAAAACAGACAGCGAGATTCGTCGTTTTTGCTATGCCTTTATGCGTGAGCTACATCATTACGTGAGCAAAGACATGGATGTGCCTGCTGGTGACATCGGCGTCGGTGGTCGAGAAGTTAGCTATATGTTTGCGATGTATAAGAATTTAACGCGTGAATCAACAGGGGTTATCACTGGCAAAGGCGTGGGCTTTGGTGGCAGCTTGATGCGTACAGAGGCGACTGGCTACGGTGCAGTCTACTTCTTAGAAAATATGCTCATCGCTCAGAACGATAAGCTTCAAGGCAAAAAGGTGCTGATATCAGGAGCAGGTAATGTCTCATTACATGCTGCCGAAAAAGTGAATGCGCTAGGTGGTATGGCAATAACTGTCTCTGATTCACAAGGGACGTTGCATGATGAAAATGGTCTCAATCAAGAAAAAATTGATTGGCTCAAAAAACAAAAGCAGCAAAACAAGCCTTTAGCAGAGTATATTGATGTTTATGGTGGCGAGTGGCTTGCTAAACAAAAACCATGGCAGTTTGAAGCTGATATTGCGATTCCATGCGCTACTCAAAATGAAGTCAATGAAGCTGATGCCAAATTATTGGTCGAAAATGGCGTGAAGTATGTGGTGGAAGGCGCTAATATGCCGCTCACTGCGGAAGCAATTGATTATATCCGTTTGCACCGTGTTCATTATGCACCTGGTAAAGCTGCTAATGCGGGCGGGGTAGCAGTATCTGCGCTTGAAATGTCGCAAAACTCTGTCCGTCAATATCAAACCTTTGAGCAAGTCGATGAGCGTCTAAAAGGTATTATGAAAGATATCCACGACAGTGCTGCGAATGCTTCAGAACAATATGGTCAAACTGACAATGGGTATATCGATTATATGGCTGGTGCCAATATGGTTGGCTTCAAACGTGTGGCTGATGCGTTGGTCGCTTTTGGTATTTTGAACTAGTCTTACTTATAAGTGGTAAACAAGCCTTAGTGGTTGGTTAATATGGACAAATAGCAAAGCCCCAATCATTGAATGGTTGGGGCTTTTTAATTGAGATAAACAAAGGTGGGTTGATTATATTGTGTCGCGCCATTGTCCTTGAACCATGATGCCTTGGATGGGATTTAGCCCCATCTGATAGGCCAAGTCAGCAGGACGAGCGATATCCCATAGCGCTAAATCAGCATCACAGCCGACTTCTATTTTTCCTTTATTAG
The DNA here is from genome assembly GCF_022129425.1 of Psychrobacter sp. Ps1. Lineage (NCBI taxonomy): Bacteria > Pseudomonadati > Pseudomonadota > Gammaproteobacteria > Moraxellales > Moraxellaceae > Psychrobacter > Psychrobacter sp. Ps1. The sequence goes on from NZ_JADQAN010000004.1 coordinate 40,737, forward strand.
GTAGACCCAATGCTTGTGCTGCGTGAACAGTAACTCCTGCCAAAACCTCTTCAGTGGTTAAGTAAAATAGCGTACAGCCCATATTCATCGTCAATAAAAGCGACGTTAACGGTGAGGTGCCAGGGTTACAGTCGGTTGAAATAGCCATGGGAACTTGATGTTTACGTAAGGCTTCAATCGGCGGTAACTTAGTGTCACGTAACGTATAAAACGCCCCTGGCAATATCACAGCAACCGTATTGCTAGCGGCCATTTTTTTGATATCTTCTTCTGATAAGTGCTCTAGATGGTCGCTCGATAGCCCTTTATATTCAGCAACTAAGGCACTACCACCTATATCAGACAGCTGCTCAGAGTGCAGTTTGACTGGTAGATTTAATGAGCGAGCCACTTCAAAGACTCGTCTGATTTGCTCTGTGCTAAAGGCGATGTTTTCACAGAAACCATCGACCGCATCGACCAAGCCTTCTTCATGCAGAATGGGTAGCCACTCGCAGACTTGCTCAATATAGTCATCTGCACGATTTTTATACTCAGTGGGTAGGGCATGCGCTGCTAGGTAAGTGGTGCTCACATGAATGTCGTATTTTTCTCCCAGTTGACGAGCGACCGTGAGCATTTTGCGCTCCGTGTCCAAGTCCAAGCCATAACCTGACTTGATTTCGATACTGGTGACACCTTCTTTCATAAGTGCGATTAAGCGTTTTTCACTTTGTGCAAATAGCGATTCAATACTGGCGGCGCGAGTGGCACTGACTGTCGCGACAATACCACCGCCTTGTGCTGCAATGTCTTGATAACTGACACCTTGCAAACGCGCTTCGAATTCATTGCTGCGGTTGCCGCCATAAACGATATGCGTATGACAATCGATGAGCCCAGGCGTTATCCATTTACCATCGACGTCTATGACTTGATTTTCTTGATAATGAGGCAGATGAGTAGCGGTTTGCTCCTGTGCCCCAATCCAAGCAATCTTGCCGTTTTTAATACCGATAGCCGCGTTCTCTAACTGACCGTATGGGATATTATTAGCATCTGAATTATCGTAAATATCGAAACCATAGTTCGCTGAAAACGTCGCAATGTTGGCATTGATAATGAGTTGATCAAACGATGTCATAGTAGACTCGTCTAGCATCTGTTCTGTAGAGTTTTTCGATACGGAGTTCTTTAATTCATTCATAATATGCTCCTAATTTTTGTGAAGTCAGTGATCTTTATTGGCAAGATCTAAGCGCTAAGTAAGTGCTGCTCTACAATAGTGGCCAGTAAGCGAGCAGCGACTTTGCAGCTACGACTGTCAATATCAAAGGTAGGGTTAATCTCAGCAATGTCTGCCATTTTTACTTTGCCTGATGCCATGATGGTTTTGACCATACGCTCAACGAAACCCAGTTCAATGCCAAAGACGGCAGGTGCGCTCACACCTGGAACGACACTAGATGGTAAGCAGTCCATATCGATGGTCAGATACACGATATCGACCTGATTGATAAAGCTTTTGACCCGCTCAGCAAGTGTATCCCAAGGCTGATAATGACAGTCTTCATCACTAATCACCTGTACGCCTAGCTGCTCAGCACGATCAAAGAGCGCTGCCGTATTAGAAAAGCGACTGACGCCAATACAGCAATAATGAAAGGGTTGACCATGTGCGTCAAGATGCTCGGCAATCTGGCGAAATGGTGTACCAGAGGTCGCTACATCAGACTGACGAATATCAAGATGAGCATCAAAATTAATAATCCCAATAGTAGGCGCTGTGTTTGTGCTGATAGTTGTTTCGCTAGTATTTTCTAAGGCCTGCCATAATCCCAAAAAGCTACCATAAGCAATGGCATGACCACCGCCAAGCCCGATGGGTAATCCACCTTGCTTAACGATAGTGCTCACTGCATCGGCATATTTAATCTGAGCTTGCTCAAGGATGCTCTCGGCAAAGCCATCATTATCATCACAATGAATGTCGCCAGCATCACCCAATAAGGTTGATAATTGACCATCAAAACGTTGTTGTAAATCAGCGATGACTGGCAGCGTAGCAAAAGCTCGACGAATCAATGGCGGGGCAGCTCTGGCACCCACGCGGCCTTGATTGCGTCTGACGCCTTGATCACAGGCAAAGCCAATTAGCCCAATATGTTGAGCCTCATAAGGCTGAGCAAGCTGATACCAATAGCGGGCACGCGTAGTCTCAAATGGCTCTGCACGTCCTGTCCACTGGCTCATATCAGCAGGTGTATGGCTAATGCGTGTGGTAGTCATTGGTGTTCTCGCTATGGTCATCGCTGCTCTCCGCTTATTGATCTTTATTTAGACTCGTACCAATCGCTGCGTAGTGACTGCCAATGTTCAGCAAGTGTACCGTCTAATACCAATTGCTTGGCTGCTTCGATATCAGGGGCGAGGTAGCGATCTTTATCATAGAACGTCACTTTCTCACGTAGTTTTTGATGTGCCACAGTCAACGGCTCTGATGTCTCGAGTCCTCGATGAAAATCAATACCTTGACCAGCAGCCAGTAGCTCAATACCTATGATAGTCGCAGTGTTTTGCGCCATCTCATATAGGCGGCGTGCGCAATAGGTAGCCATTGAGACGTGATCTTCTTGGTTGGCAGAAGTCGGGATGCTATCGACGCTACCAGGATGGGCGATAGATTTGTTTTCTGAAGCCAGTGCTGCTGCGGTTACATGAGCAATCATAAAGCCTGAGTTTACCCCAGCGTTATCGACTAGGAATGGTGGCAGACCACCTGACAAAGTTGCATCGATCAGCAAAGCGACACGGCGCTCAGACATCGAGCCAATCTCAGCGATTGCCAATGCTAAAATATCCGCGGCAAAAGCGACTGGCTCAGCATGGAAGTTACCACCTGATATGGCGACCGGACCATCTTCATTATTAAAGATAAGCGGATTGTCTGTTACCGCATTGGATTCGATTAGCAGCGTTTTCCCTGCTTGGTTGATGATATCAAGACAGGCACCCATGACCTGTGGCTGACAGCGTAAGCAATAAGGGTCTTGAACGCGATCATCTTGCTCGCCATCGTGCGAGGCGCGGATAGCACTGCCTTTGATCAATTGACGGTGTGCTTTGGCGATCTCTATTTGACCATGATGACCGCGTACTTCGTGAATACGCGCATCAAATGGTGAATCTGAGCCTTTGGCGGCATCAATTGACAGTGAGCCGACGATAGTAGCTGTCTCAAGTAAATCACGCGCTAAGAAATAACCACGCAATGCTAGCGCAGTTGAGACTTGCGTACCGTTGATAAGCGCAAGGCCTTCTTTGGCTGCAAGAGTAATAGGCTCAAGTCCATGCTTTGCTAGGGCATCAGCAGCTGGCACTTTTTTACCAGCGACAAACACATCACCTTCACCCATCATCGCAAGTGTCATATGTGATAGTGGCGCTAAGTCACCAGAGGCACCAACTGAGCCTTTGGCTGGGATATTGGGGGTGATTTGATTGTTGATTAAACCAAGTAAACTATCTACCACCTCGCGACGTACGCCAGACACACCTTGTGCTAGGCTAGCAACTTTCATCACCATAATCAGGCGCACCACGCCCTCTGGTAGCGCGTCACCCGTACCTACCGAGTGAGAAATGATTAGGTTACGCTGTAGCAGCTCAAGCTGGTCATCACTGATGCGGGTTTTGGCAAGTAGGCCAAAACCAGTGTTGATACCATAAGCGCTTTTGTCTCGCGCAATGATGGTACGTACATCTTCGTGCGAGGCATCTATCGCCTCATAAGCGCTCTCAGGTAGTGTCAATATGACAGGCTGCTCGTAGATATCACGTAGCATCTCAAAGCTAAGCTGGCGAGGATGTAGGGTTAGTTGTTTGATATTGTTCATAGGGGTAATCCTAGTATTGTAAGTCATATAGTAATTCCACTATAAAAGTATTACAGCGTTAACCTCGCTTGAAGTATCACGTATACATCTACACTCGGTTGCCTTGTACTACTTTTAAATTGAATCGACTATATGGGTTATATTATTTTTGTTTAGGGCGTGTCCTCATTTTAAAAATGGTGATAAAGATGAGATAAATTGCCGTCAAACGAGGAAAATAGTGCAGATAATATCGAGATGTTGACCAACTATTTGACGATGTTTGGCAAAATTTAGCTGTTTTTAGCCCATTTAGAGGACACTCGTTTGAATTGAGGACACGCCCTAGTATCTTTATTAAAATGAAGTTGTTGAAAGGTTTTTAATCAGCAAAATATCTATTATTGAGTTTGAATTTTTTAGCCAATCCAATTGAGGTACATAGCCAGATGCCCGAATGCTGCAGCCAATAAAATACTAAGTACCACACGCTCGAACCAAATAATGACCATCTTACCAACGGAGACAGGAATCTCGGTCGCAAGCACACACGGAATCATGGCTGAGAAGAACAGCACGCTGCTGATGGAGATGACCCCTGCGACATAGCGTGTCAGAATATCTGCCTCACTTAGTAGTAATGCTGGCAGGAACATCTCAGCCAATCCCGCTGACATGCCTTTGGCAGCGACGAGCGGTTCTGGTAAGCCGCCAAGCCATGTAAATGGATAGAGAAGCAAGCCCAACGCATCGAATACGGGCGTATATTTTGCTAATAGTAATCCTGTTAAGCCGACCGCGATGATAGATGGCACAATGGCGGCTGCCATCGTCAGGCCATCACGAAAGTTAGACCACAAGATTTGTTTGAGGTCAGTGGCACGGCGCGAAGTGGATAATCCCAAGTCAAATGCTGCAGCTAGCCGTGTACCAACTTTATGATCTAAAGCGGGACGTTCGACATGATCATCAAAGAGACTGATAGGCGGAATACGAGCAGTAATCGCAGTAACAATAAAGGTAATTACTAGCGTAGACCAGAAGAACATATTCCAGAACTCCATCAGACCAAGCGTTTTGGCAACAATAACCATAAACGCCGCTGATACAGTCGAAAACCCGGTCGCAATGATAATGGCTTCACGCGCTGAATATTGCTTTTGCAAGTACACACGATTGGTGATGAGTAAGCCAATGGAGTAGCTACCGACAAAGGAAGCTACAGCATCAATCGCTGATGAACCTGGGGTTTTCCAAATAGGTTTCATAATCGGCTGCATGAGCACACCAACCATTTCTAATAAGCCAAAGCCAACCAAGAAGGCCAATATTAGTGCCCCAAGCGGTACAATCATGCCGACTGGTAAGGCCAGTTTTTCAAACAGAAACGGCAGCATGTCCTTTTCCATCATAAAGGTAGGCGCTATGTCAGCCACATACATCACTGCCAACATCAGACCGATGATCTTGAAAGTCGTCATAATCATATGGGTGATATTTTTGCGCCATGAGCCATCGATAAATGGCTTACTCACGCCATAGAGCATGAGTAAAAATAATAGCGTCACGGACAAGGTATGCTGTTGAGTGACTAGATAGGTTGCGCCATGATCGAACAAAATCGTGCTTTTCTCGCCAATGGTAAACGGCACAAAAAACATCACCAAACCGATCGCACTGAATACGATCAGCTGTATTAATGCAATAGGGGTTGATAGTAGTTTTTTCGATGATGTCGTTGTACTTTCATCGTTCAGACTAGATATCGTATTTTGCTCAATCATATTATCCTCCTTGATAAGACGCCGATTATGTCCTTATACCTAGCTACAGCGTATAAGGACAAGGAACAAACTATTTGACCATTGGCAGATTTAGACCATAGTCTTTCGCTGTTTTAATCGCCAACTCATAACCTGCATCGGCGTGACGCATAACCCCTGAGCCGCAATCATTGACAAGTACTCGCGATAAGCGTTTGGCCGCGGCTTCCGTGCCATCCGCTACGATGACCATACCTGAATGCTGCGAATAGCCCATGCCGACACCGCCGCCATGATGTAGTGATACCCAAGTTGCGCCGCCAGCCACATTTAGCATACCGTTCAATAGCGCCCAATCAGATACCGCATCTGAACCATCTTTCATGCTCTCTGTTTCGCGGTTTGGACTAGCGACAGAACCCGTGTCTAAGTGATCACGACCAATGACGATTGGGCCTTTTAGTTCACCGTTTTTGACCATTTCATTGAATGCCAAACCTGCTTTGTCACGCTCACCAAGACCTAGCCAACAGATACGAGCAGGCAAGCCTTGGAATTGAATACGCTCTTTTGCCATATCTAACCAACGATGGATATGTTTGTTTTCAGGGAATAGCTCTTTGATTTTTTGATCAGTCTTATAGATATCTTCTGGATCACCTGATAACGCTACCCAGCGGAACGGGCCTTTGCCTTGGCAAAATAGCGGACGAATATAAGCGGGGACAAAACCTGGGAAGTTAAAGGCATCTTTAACGCCTTCGTCAAAGGCAACCTGACGTATGTTATTACCGTAATCAGTCGCGGGAATGTCCATCGCTTGCAAGTCTAAAATCGCTTGTACATGTATCGCACAAGATTGAGCGGCTGCTTTAGTCAGTGCTGCGTGTTGCTCTGGATCTTCTTGGGCGACTTTCCATTCCTCTACCGTCCAACCGCTTGGTAGATAGCCATTAATCAAATCATGCGCTGAGGTCTGATCAGTGACCAAATCAGGCTTCATGCCACCAGCGTTAGCGCGCTTGACCATCTCAGGCAAGATATCTGCAGCATTGCCAAGTAGGGCGATTGAAACCGCTTCGCCCGCGTCGGTATGTTGTTTGATTAACTCATAAGCATGGTCAAGATTGTCCGCTTGCTTATCGACATAACCCGTGCGCAAACGGAAATCGATGCTAGACTGCTGACACTCGATGTTTAATGAAGTTGCACCCGCGAAGGTTGCAGCTAGTGGCTGTGCGCCACCCATACCACCAAGACCAGCAGTCAAAATCCAACGGCCTGCCCAGCTGCCATCATAATGCTGACGACCTGCTTCCACAAAAGTCTCATATGTACCTTGGACGATGCCTTGCGTACCGATATAAATCCAGCTGCCGGCGGTCATCTGACCATACATCATTAAGTCTTTTCGATCGAGCTCGTTGAAGTGCTCCCATGTCGCCCAGCGCGGTACAAGGTTTGAGTTCGCAATCAAGACACGCGGTGCATTTTCATGCGTTTGAAATACGCCTACTGGTTTGCCAGACTGCACCAATAATGTCTCATCATCTTCTAATTCTTTTAGCGATTCTAAGATTTGATCATAGCTTTCCCAATTACGTGCTGCGCGTCCAATACCACCGTACACAACCAGGCTTTTTGGGTTTTCTGCCACATCAGGATGTAGGTTGTTTTGTAGCATGCGATAAGGGGCTTCAGTCAGCCAGCTTTTGCAATGTAGTGTGCTGCCAGTGGGTGCGGCGATTTCGCGGCTTTCATCACGGCGAGTCAGCTTAGTCTCTTTGTTGGTTCCATGGTCAGTAGTCATGAACATATCCTTGTAATAGCTAATAGGGCGATAAGGCAATCAGAGTAAGTGTTTTATAGTCAGTCTATGAATTCATCAAAATATCGAGAAGATGAAGTGGTTTTTTTAGTATTACTATAAAGTTGTATATACAAATTATCAAAGATACTTTTTTCATGCAAGGATTTTTTTTCGTGAGCTGATTATTTTTATTATTAACTCAGCCGATTTAGATAACATCGAGTGAGTTGAAAAACGCCCTAGTCAACACTGAACGCTCAGACATTTTGACTAAGGCTTGCACGGTGGTCTCGTGATATTATGTGGTCATTCCTATTAGCAAAACTGACGGTCAAAGGCGGATATGACAAAGACGATTCCGGCGTATCAACGCATAAAAAACGCCATACTAGACAACATCCATTCTGGTAAGTGGCAAGCGGGCAACGCAATTTCGACAGAAATGGCACTGGCTGAAGAGTTTGGCGTGTCAAGAATGACGGTCAACCGTGCGCTAAAAGAGCTGAGCGAGGAGCGGGTGTTAGAGCGTCGGCAAGGGTCGGGCACGTTTGTCGCGCAGCAGCAGTTCAATCATACGTTTGTTGAGGTACGCAACATCGCTGAGGATTTAAAGTCTGCCAATCGTGATTATGAGGCACAGGTCGTGAGTAAGCGTGCTATTACGGCTGATATGCTCGATAATGAGCTGCGTCGTAAGTTTGGTATTAATGAAGGGTCTGTGCCTGCTAATACAAGCGCTCAGACAGATGCTAGTGATGAAGCTGTCCTGTATGAAGTAAAAATTATTCATTTTGCTGATGGTCAGCCTATACAGTTTGAAGAACGTTGGGTCGATGCCAAAAAAGTGCCGAAGTTTATCGATCAGGATTTTAGTGTGGTCAATACCAGTGATTACTTAATTGCCAAAAGTCCTCTAGAGAGTGGTAGCTATACCATCCGAGCATTGGCAGCGCCAAATGAGATTGCTGAGTTTTTGCAAATTGCGCCGCAGTCACCAACGCTTGTGTTGCGCCGGCAGACCTATTCGGCCGGCCAAGTCGTTACCTTTGTAAGAATGTGGCATGCGGGTGATCGCTACCAGTTTTCTGGCGAGTTATAGTAGATATAGTCAAGCCTATATCAATCCGCTACATCCTCATCCTCGCTAAGCATACTAATGTATAACTTGCACTCGGTTTCCTTGTATCGAAATTATATTGAACTGACTATAGCTTACGTATGCTCACTGATTGTGTACGTTTTTCTGTCTAAAGTGAGATATTATATCCATAAGCTGCTATTTAATAAGATAGCAATTGGCGTTAATTAAAGTCATCAGAATATTTGAACAATCGTTAAAAATTAAAATATAATATAGAAACAGTATTGAAAAATAGCCCGAATAACCTCAAATCGGGCAACCAAAGCCGAAAATCATAGAAGAGCTTATATTGTTCTTCTGTGTCGGCTTGTCCTATTTATTAGCACCGTATATTTTATTAGCATTATGCGTTTTTACTTTATTTATTCACTCTTATAAGGACGTCTTATGAAACGTCGTACTCTCTTAGCCCTTGCTGCCAGTACTATGTTCCTTGCCGCTTGTGGTCAATCTACTACCAACGAAGCCGATACCAGTGCAACTGATAGCGCTGCAACAGGCGGTTCTGATTTGCTACAACGTATCAACAACGGCGGCACCATCAACGTCGGTACAGAGGGTACTTATCCTCCGTTCACGTACCATGATGAGAGCGGCAAACTAACGGGTTATGATGTTGAAGTAACGCGTGCAGTCGCAGATAAACTAGGCGTAGACGTTGAGTTTAAAGAAACCCAATGGGATGCGATGTTGGCTGGTTTGGATTCAAAACGTTTTGATATGGTGGCTAACCAAGTTAGTTTGACCACGCCTGAGCGTAAAGCAAAGTATGACAAAGCAATGGCTTATAGTTGGTCAGGTGCGGTTGTATTGGCACCTACTGATGACAACCGTTATAGCTCGTGGGAAGGTCTAAAAGGCCTACGTACGGCGCAATCACTTAGCAGTAACTACGGTGAGCTTGCAGAGCGTTATGGCGCAGAGATCGTTCCTGTCGATGGTATGGCGCAAGCGATTCAGTTAGTGAAGCAAGACCGTGCTGACTTTACGATGAATGACAATCTAGCAGTATTGGATTATCTAAAGAAATTCCCAGATTCTGATCTTGAGATTAAACTAACTGCACCTGCTAGTGAGTTACGTGGTTCAGGCCTAGTACTTATCAAAGGTGATGATGAAGTCGTAGCAAAATTGGATGAAGCAATGGCCGAATTGGCGGCTGAAGGTACGCTAACTAAGCTTAGCGAACAGTTCTTTGGTGCTGATATAAGTCAACAAAAATAATGTCAGCTTCTGTAATGTCTACATCATGGTTCGCGGACTTATTGGCAGTATTGCCATTTATGAGTCCTGATCGAGCGCAGATTGTCATCTCGTCGTTTTGGCCAATGCTCAAAGGCGGTATCTATTATTCGATACCGCTGGCGTTGATCTCATTTGCGATCGGTATGGCCATTGCACTGACAGTGGCATTGATTCGTATCATTCCGCGTGCCACTTGGTTCCATGAAATCATCTATCGGCTCGCTCGTGTCTATGTGTCCGCCATTCGCGGTACACCGATGTTGGTTCAGCTGTTTATTATTTTTTATGGTCTGCCAAGTGTTGGGGTGAAGCTTGATCCCTTTCCCTCAGCGATTATTGCATTCTCATTGAACATCGGTGCGTATGCATCGGAGACAGTGCGCGCTTCGATTTTGTCGATACCAAAAGGGCAGTGGGAAGCAGGCTCAACGGTCGGCTTGACGTATCTACAGACTTTTCGTCATGTGATTTTACCGCAGGCGCTTAGAGTGTCGGTGCCGCCGTTGTCTAATACCTTTATCAGTCTGGTAAAAGATACCTCACTTGCTTCATTGGTACTGGTCACTGAGCTGTTCAAACAAGCGCAGATTATCACAGCTCGTAACTATGAGTTTATGCTGGTCTATACCGAAGCGGCAATTATCTACTGGGGTATCTGTCTGTTCTTGACCTTTATCCAAGGCAAGCTTGAAACTAGGCTAGATCGTTATGTGGCAAAATAAGCTACGTAGTAAAATAAATTATGGCTCAATAGACACGCCCTAGTACAACAGGAATTTTTATGATCAAAGTCACTAATATTCATAAAGCCTTCGGTGGCAATCAGGTGCTAAAAGGCATCGACTTGACCATTAATAAAGGCAAAGTAGTCGTAATATTAGGACCTTCAGGATCGGGTAAAACCACCTTTTTGCGTTGTTTAAATGCGCTAGAGATTCCTGATCAAGGTGTGATTGCTTTTGATGATGATAGCTTGAGCGTCGACTTTGCGACTAAGCCAAGCAAAAAGACGCTACTAGCTTTACAGCGTAAATCAGGTATGGTGTTTCAGTCTTATAATTTGTTTCCCCATAAGACAGCCATTGAAAACTTGATGCTTGGGCCTACAGTGGTACAAGGGCAGAGCAAAGCGCAAGCCCGTGAGCAGGCATTGGTACTACTGGAGAAAGTTGGACTGTCGGACAAAGCAGATCTGTATCCGTTTCAGCTATCTGGTGGTCAACAGCAGCGTATTGGTATTGCTCGTGCGCTTGCTATTGAACCGTCATTGTTACTATTTGATGAGCCAACCTCTGCGCTTGATCCAGAGTTGGTACAGGATGTGCTTGAGACGATGAAGCAGCTCGCCTCTGAAGGTTGGACGATGGTTGTAGTGACTCACGAAATTAACTTTGCTCGTGACGTTGCTGATCATGTTGTACTGATTGAGGATGGTCATGTGGTTGAAGAAGGTAGTGCTAAGCAGCTGTTTGAAGACTCAAAGCATCCTCGTACGCAGGCATTTTTGCAACGTATTGAGCAGTAAACACGTTTGTTTTTGCGTAAGTAATAAAACAAAAAGCCCCAATCATGATTTCATGGTTGGGGCTTTTTTTATTGAAAGAAATTGGACGTATCTCAAATGAGCAGATAGTAAGCCTAAGCCTTTTGTCGTTGTTTTAACCAGCGAGGTACACGAGTAGCAGTACCGTTCAACACAGCATTTAATAAAGCCGCCAGCAAAATAAGCGCCACGCCCAGATATTGAATCCAAGACAAAGATTGATGTAGTAATAGCATCGCGAGCGCAATCGCAGTTAACGGTTCGAAAATCGTAAATACCGATGCACGAGTGGCGGGCAGCTTTTCCAATGCTTTCATATATAGCCCAAATGGCACGACGGTACCCAATAATGACAATCCTAAAACATAGCCCCAAGTCATTAAGGGCAGACTCAATAGCTGCTCATAAGTGTTATAGGTCTCAGGTAAGAGCAGTAGTACGCCAGCACTAATGATAATGGAAGTGAAAAATACCAGAGGGGCAGGGTGAGCGTAATGCATCGCGCGCTTGCCCAGTACACCATATAACGAATAGCACATCCCTGCTGATAGACCGAGTAAAATCCCCCAGTTAACTTTTGCTTGCTCACCTAGCATCGTTAAGCCTACGCCAAACACCGCCATCAATGCTAGTAAAACTGATTTCCGAGTAATAGACTCACTCAGTAAGAATTTTGAGAACAATAAGCTAAATACGGGTGCGGTATAGAGTAAGGCAACGGCAGGGCCGGCACCAACGTAGCTTACCGCAAAAAAATAGCAGACCGACATGCCAAGGACACCTATCAACGACTGCATCGCCAAACCAAGCCACTGTTTTGGCTGTAATTTGATAAGGTGTGGCCATAGTTTTGGTAGCATGGCTAAGATGATAAAGGCCGCCGTGACGATACGTAATATGGTTACTTGCCAACCACTAAATCCAATTTGGTTTAGGTAAGTCGAGAATATACCCAACGTACCCCAACAGATAGCAGCCGTGATGATTTGAATGGTGCCTAGCCATGATTGATGCGAATGGGTCGTCATTCCGTTGTCGATGTTTGCCATACTGTTTTCTTCTTACGAGCTAAGTGACACAAGATGTTGTAAGATTGCTATTAATACAATCTCTCCAAGCAATACTGAAATAAGAAAAGACAACCTGATTAAAGGCTGTCTTTTGTTTATTCTTTTGAGTCTATCACTAAAAGATAATAAGTGGCTACTAGGTCGTATGCTAAATTCAATCAATAGTTATGCCAATGGCTAAAAAGTGGCTAGCATTTGCTGAATAACCTAAACAATATATAGTAGTTGGCTCATATCATATTCGTGTTCGCGTCATTTTTTCTGTCTACAGTCTCTGTTAATCAATCCATAAAAAGAATGTTTGTTCTCGTAGAGCATTTCGCTGAATAAAGCACACTTTTTCCACTTGGGTTCTTGGTAAATGATCCGTATCAGCCCCGCAGTTTTTTGAGCGCTGTTTTATCCACTGAGTCTGTTCTTTTTTAAGGTCAGCCGCCATATCCTCACCGTACAAGCGCCTAACTTCATTTCGGGTTACTCTGTAGCTTTCATTCAATGCTTTATCAGACGTGTTATATATCTGATCAATCAGAGCAGCTTGTGATGCTAATGGCAGATAAGTCGCGTTTTCTTTGTAGGTGGCACTATAGGTATCGACTGTCCATTTACTTCTTATAGATATCTCATGGTTCGAGGTATCTATAAACCCATCAAAATCTTCGCCCTCAAAGGTATAACCCTGAAATCGACACGGGGTCACGCCATCTTTACATAAGCTATGCTTAGTTTGCGCAGAGTAGTATTTGACAGCGTAGGGCGACTTACTAGATTCTGGTGTTGTCTGCAATAGTCGTCCTAAATCGGGAGCGACCAGTAGCATATTGTTGCAAGTAACGCTTCCTTCTGCACATCTCTCATAAAGGTTAAGACGTTGGCCTTGGATGTCCATGCCCATGGTAAAGTTTGCCTGTACAGGAGCTACAGCCGAACTGACAGATGTCACTAGCGTTAAGCTCAAGAGCAACGCAGTACGTCTGAGTAAGCTGGAGGTATTTAGGCTTGAGCTAGACATGGAGACGGCCATATAGGTTTATACCTGTAGCAAAAAGTTACCTAGCAATCGCTTAGCGCCTTCAGTGGCAAACGACTCAGGATGAAACTGTACGCCTTGGATTGGGTACTCTTTGTGCGCCAGTCCCATAATCTCATCACCAGTCAATGCTGACTCAGCAAAGCTCAATTCAGCACAGCTATCATTGGCGACTACTGAGGTAATCGTCAGACAGCTTGGGATGGTGTCGGCTTTTACCACCAGTGAGTGATAGCGCATGATCTCAAGCTCTTGTGGTAAGCCTTGATAGATACCTGAATTATCATGGCGAATCGATGAGACTTTGCCATGCATCGGCACACTAGCGCGTACCACATCACCGCCAAATACATGAGCAATACCTTGCATACCCAAGCAAACGCCTAGTAGCGGCACAGTTTTGCCTAGTGTTTCAATGACCTCGCTACAGATACCAAAGTACGCGGGATCGTCAGGGGAGCCAGGGCCAGGTGAAATGATAATTCTATCAAGATTCATTGCTTGCACGTCTGCTAAAGTGATTTCGTTATTGCGTTTAACGATGACGCTGGCTTCTTCATCACTGTCTAAGGTTTGCAAAATCTCACCCACGTATTGGTAGAGATTGAAGGTAAACGAGTCGTAGTTATCGATAATTAAAACATTCATGGGTCATAAACTCTTTTGTAAAAATAGTGCTAGGTAAAATATGGTCAATTTATGCAGTACGTTTGGTATCCGTTATGATTGTATAAAGCTGTCTAACACGACTTTCATCGCTGACAGTTTACGCTGAATCTCTAAGTATTCATCGGCTGGGTTTGAGTCGTAAACGTTACCGCCGCAAGTTTGAGCGTAGGCAGACTCGCCATTGATAAACAGGCTGCGAATAGGAATGGCAAAGATACAATCACCATTAAAATTGAACGAGCCTAATGCACCGCCATAAGCACCGCGACCATCTGGCTCAAGCTCATTAATCACCTTAATGGCTTCTACTTTAGGTGCGCCTGATAGCGTACCAGCAGGGAAGTTGCTGGCAAGCGCACTAAACATATCTTCGTTAGGGTGCAGGATACCAACGATTTCAGAAGAGATATGCTGTACGTGAGAGAAGCGTTTGATGTCCATCAAGCTACGTACTTTTACCGTACCAAATCGTGCCACACGGCCAATATCATTGCGATGCAAATCGACTAGCATGTTGTGCTCGGCAATCTCTTTGTCATCGTTGAGCAAGGCGCGGGCAAGCTTACGGTCTTCGATTACGTCCGCACCGCGCTTGGCAGTCCCTGCGAGTGGGTAAGTTTCCATCTCGCCTTGACGCAAACGAAACAGTAGCTCAGGAGAAGCGCCAATGATGCACTGCTGAGCAAATTTCATAAAATACATATGCGGTGATGGATTGACGGCACGTAGCTTTTCATAAATCGGCATTTTGTCACCGGCAATACGATATTTAGACTTAAAGCCTACCTCGCACTGAAAAATACGCCCAGCGATGATGTCTTCTTTGACTTGCATGACGACATTGGCATGCTCTTCTTGGCTCATGCCATCACCTAAAAATTCAACTTTAGGCGCTTCATAGCTAGGCGTTGGCTCATCGAGTAGGGCCTTGATCTGCTCGATGCGGTTTTCTTGTTGAGCGGTTGGGTAATAAAAGTAGAAAATTTCCCCTGTCATCTTATCTAGGGTCAATCCATCTAAATACACGCCAAACTTAAATGGTTCAAAGTCTTCGCTGGCTTTTGCATTGAGACTAGGTTCAAAGAAGTTCACGCAGTCATAACCCAAATACCCGACCAGACCACCGCTTTGATCGCGAGCGATGACATGCTGCGGTGTTATCTCACGCAGCAATTGATAAGGGTTGTCGGTTTGATAGCAGCTTGTTTCAGCAGTTTTATTGTCGGTAATCGCAAGTGTGTTGCGGTCTAATGCGGCGATAGTCGTCACAGGGTCAAAGCCGATGGCATGATGGCGCGAGATATGGCTGTCTTCACCTAATGATTCGAGCAAATAGCAGGTATCAAATGCACTTTCGATACGTTTGAATAATGCAAAGAAATCGATATCTTGCGTCAGTTTGATACGTTGTGGTTTGCTCGGGATATCGATAGGAGCAGGTTTGGTCTGTGTGCGAGTACTAGAGGTCATAACAAAGTCCGAAATGGTTCAAATAGGTGTTGATTAATAAGTGTCGACTAATAAGTGTTGATTAATAAGTATAAGTTTCGTCAGTAAAAAGCTAGATAGTATCGTCGTTAGAGGCTAAGAGCAGTCTCTATGAGTGGCCAGTAACGCGCTGACATCATGGCTTTGCTTGGCCTTGGCACCGCGAGAGACAGTGGCGATACCAACACCTAGTTGCTCTGAGATATCACGTTGGGTGATGCCACGATCTAGCAAGTCAAAAATGCGAATACGATTGGCGATGTCATGCTGTTCTTTATCGGTCAGCAGGGCACTGAGCAGTTTTTCGATATCTGCACTATCAGTACAGTTGGTCAAATGTTTCACTAAGCTCTGATAAGGATCGGTAGTCATAATAGGTCATCTTAGCCAAAGAAAATAGATAGGTCGTTTATTGAGCAATTTTTCGCTGAGAACTATCTTGTTTCAGTATTCTAGTACAGTAGTACAAGAAAAACAAGTGATGAGCCAAGTTAATAACAGACTGCTATAAACGTGATAAGTTCCTACGCCTGACTACATATAGCTTTAATACGTAGCCAGAATTGTATTGAATGCTATATTTACGACTAGTACAGAAACACTTTTGTGCTTTCTCAGCATATTGAGAGCTAAAACTGAGAATTTATTATATTAATTATTGCCAAAGTGTTAATACTTCGTTATTATGCCTCTCATTATTTAAACGCTAATCATTATCATTAATATTAATCATGTTATTCGCACAATAGGCTTAAGCGTTTTCAAGATATTCCATCTTCTGGTAGGCACTATTTTAAGGGTTGTTTGACGACAGCCTTTAAAAATAATTCTAAACATTCTAATTTCTGACAGTAAACAAAGTGAGTAAATGTGTTATGCGCGAAGTAAAGTTATCTAGTCAATTGACAGTATTGTCTATCGGTGTCGCCGCTGTATTGTGGACGCAAGCTGCCAGTGCCGCAACGGCAGCAGATATGCCAAACACGACATTACAGACTATCACTGTAACAGCGAATAGCTCAGTACGTGACGCTGTACAAGAAGACTCTGTCTACATAGATGACTACACCCCAGCTGCACAAGCCAGCCATTTGAGTGATTTTCTGGACGTTGTACCAGGGGTAAGCGTAGGCGGCACCTCATCGGTCAACCAACGTATTCGTGTACGTGGTCTTGATGATACCAATCTAAAAGTCACAATTGATGGCGCACGTCAAGAAGGCGCATTGTTCTACCATATGGGTGATGTCACTATTGATCCAGATCTGCTAAAACAAGCAGAAGTATCAGTCGGCAATAACTCAGTGACGCTAGGCAATGATGCTATCGGCGGTGCGGTTGCTTTTGAGACAGTCGACGCGGCAGATTTACTCAAGCCAGGTCAAAAGGTAGGTGCTAAGCTGCATACAGGTTATGCTAGCAACAATGATGAACTGCTAACTTCAGCTACTGTGTATGGTGCGCCAACAGAAAATATTGATTTACTGGCTTATTATGGCAAACGCAATGCGGACGCTGGTGAAGACGGTAAAGGCCGTAAAATCCAAACGGAAGACAGCGAAGGCGAAAACATCCTATTAAAAGCTGGTGCTTATGTCGGTAGTGATCATCATGTAGGCGCTAGTTTTAGCCGTACCGAAAACAAAGGCAAGTTCCCATTACGTCCAGATTTTCCTGCTGGTGGCTGGAACCCAATCATCCCGCAGGAAGTCAAACGCGATACCTATGCGCTTGACTACGCATATAGTCCTGCCAACCAGTTGGTCAATGTAGATGCCAATGTATATCAGACCAGCACACAGATTTTGCGTAACTCTGATGGCGAACCTGGGTTTGAGTTTGATGCAGAAGTCCAAACCACAGGCGCAAAAGTACAAAACACTAGTATCATCGATAGCAGTATCATCAATGGTGTGCCAGGGGTTCATAAGTTCATCGCTGGGGTTGAGCATTACAAAAAAGAATCTGAGATGGCGCGCGATTTTGGCAAGGCGAGCACCGATGAGGCGACCAACACTTCAGTCTATCTGGAAGACCAATGGCAAATGGGCAAGCTTAGTTTAACGCCAGGCGTCCGTTATGACCGTTATGAATCTCCAGAGTATGTATCGGCTGGCAAGACTTACGACAATGTCGTTGGCGCATTGGCTGCTAGCTATGAGATTGCACCGCGCACCCAGCTATTTGCGAGCTATACGCAGTTATTTAATGGTCCAGATCTTAGTCAAGCGATCTTTAATTCCGACGGTGTTGATACCTATGTGAACAATGACCTAAAAGCAGAAGAAGGTGATAATGCAGAAGTCGGTATTGCTACAACGCTGCGTGGTCTGACTATGGCTGATGACTCTTTAAAACTAAGTGCTAAGTACTTTGAAACCAATATCGAAAACTATATTGAGTTTGTACGTGCAGGTGGTAGTAGAACTGGCATGAATTGCACAACTGGGCAACTAGGTACAAGTGCTGCCCCTGAAGCCTGCCAAGGTGTCATCAATAATGATGAAGATTTCAAAATCAAAGGTGTAGAGCTATCAGCCGATTATCGCGCAGATAACTTCAACATGGGTCTAAGCTATGCTCGTGCACGTAGCAAAGGCGAAGATACAGGTTACAATATCTCTTCTGTCAGTGGCAGTGGCTCTGAGTCTGGCGATAAGTACATGGTCAACTTGGGTTACGCTCCAACCAATACTACTGAGCTTGGCTGGCGCAGTACTTATGTCGCCGATGTGACACCGAATACCGCTGGTGATGACAACGAAAAACCAGGCTATGATGTGCACGATATCTTCATGACTTACACGCCAACTCAAATCGAAGGTTTGAAGGCCACGCTAGGTGTATACAACATCTTTGATGAGACTTATGCAAGCCATGCGTCACGTAACTCTATCGATGATGCCTATACTGATTTTGAAATGGGGCGTAATATCAAAACGTCTTTAACTTATCAGTTCTAATCTAGCTTATCGAATTTAAGTCTAATCGTACTTATAAAGTCAGCTGTCTTATACGGGAGCTGGCTTTTTTTACGAGATTTTTGAGAGTGCGATTTATCTAAGAGTAGATGTTAAGTTGCTCGTTTGGTAGAAGGTGAGGCTACCGTATAAATAGCATATGAGTTAAATCGTATGCGAGTCGTATGCGAGCACTATGCCAATACTCTAAACAACAGCGAGCTATCATCGAAGCTCATTTATATCTTTCAAATTATCAGGAAATAATTGTGAATGAATACGGGCATAGAGTAATCAAACGTCGAAATTCTGAAGCTGACGCATAATGTTTTTAACTGGCCGAATTATCATATTGGAAATATCGATAAGGTTTGACAGTGTAGCGCTTATACAACTGAAACTAACAGGCATTTCTATAAATATATTTAGCATCCATTAAACCGTTAACTGAACCACATATAAGAATGCAAACATTAATGATAATAATTATCATTAATGTTTGCATTCTTATATGTATCTTGCTAAAGTGTGTTTCGTTCATTACAGAACAGTTAATGACCCTTTGCTCTATTCTATTTATAGAGACTTTTTTACGCTAAATATTTAATTCGTTAGCTAATGATAGTTACAGCGTCATCAAACTTTTAACCCTACTTAGTAGATACCCTTATTCGTTTACTCTCAATAGCTAAGCCGCTTGGCGATATTTTAGTCATGTTTTTATAACACATATATTTACGGACACGTCTATCCGACAATCGTATGTCAATTTTAGACGTTTATTTATGTGTACTTGCACCGAGAATGCATCCGAAGCATTGCATAAAAAGTGGCTGAAACCATTCACTGACGATGAGATAAACAGGTATTAACGAAATTGTGCGCTTCAAGGAATATTACTTATGTCAAACCAATCAGGTTGCTCTGATTTCTCAGTCATCACTTCTCCAAAAAAACTTCAACGCGTCGTGACTGGTAAGCTTTTACTAAGTATCGCTGTGACCTCTATTCTTAGTAGTACCGCTTTTGCTGCCGAGGGTGATGAGGTAGCTGTGCAAGGGGCGACCGACCAAGAAGCTGTGCCTACAGCTACATTGGATACAATTGTGGTGCGGGCAGCAAGGGACGAGCTAGAACAAGCAGCTGGGCTGTCTATTATTAGTGAAGAGGCCATCGAAAAAGCATCAGTTTCTAATGATATTTCAGAGATTGTACGTAAGATGCCAGGTGTGAATTTGTCGGGTTCTTCAACGTCAGGTCAGCGTGGTAACCAGCGTCAAATTGATTTGCGCGGTATGGGGCCAAACAATACACTTATCTTAATCGACGGTCGTCCTGTCACTTCTCGTAATTCCTCACGACCTAGTCGTGGCAGTGAGCAAGACACGCGTGGTGACTCGCAGTGGGTACCACCAGGCGCTATCGAAAGCATCGAAGTATTGCGCGGTCCTGCAGCAGCCCGTTATGGCTCTGGTAGTATGGGCGGCGTGGTAAATATCATTACTAAGAGCCCGACTGAGCCAGAGTTTTCTATCAGTGGTCACTATGAGGCACCAGAGAGCGATTTAGAAGGCAGTAGCTGGCGTACCAATATCAATATGGCAGGTGCATTGACGGATAAACTGTCCTCGCGTACCACTCTTGGTTATCACGATAGTGAAGGCGATGATCCTTATATCAATGCCAAAGATGCACAGATTGTTGACGGGCGCAGTGGTCCGGCTGCCTCGGTAGCGGCAGGTACTGAAGGTGTCGAAAATATCGATGTGCGCCAATTGTTTGAATACGCGATGGATGCGATGAATACGGTCGGTTTTGAAGTGAATTATAGCCGTCAAGAAAACCGCTGGGCGGGTGATTCATTGTTCCAAACCGTGAACCAAAATTTGTTAGATGAGTTAGAAGGTGAAACAACGAGCAAAATGCAACGCTATGGCGCGGCGATCACACATCGCGGTGAGTATGATGACGCTAGTAGTAACAGTTTCATTGAGTATACTCGGACAGTTAATGAGCGTTTGGGTGAAGGTAGTGCGGGTGGTGGTGAAGGTCAAATTCAAATACCTGACGAAGGCGAAGATTTTGAGTGGACAGAGGCGACTTACGATACGCTGAATGCCAAATCAGAATGGGATATTTACTTTGATCGTCATACCTTGACTGCTGGCGCAGAGTTTCGCGGCGAAAAGCTAGATAACCCTGTGGTATCTGATATGACATTTGAAGATGGTTTTGATTTTGGTGACGTAGAGACCGATCCTGAACAGCGTGATCCAACTTCAGATGCTTATCTTATTGGTGCTTATTTAGAAGATAACTACGAGATCACGCCTGATTGGTATGTCACGCCAGGCTTACGCTTCGACTATCATAGCGAGGCTGGTAGTAATTGGTCGCCTAGTATCAATACTACTTGGCATTTCAGCCCTGATTGGTCAGTAAAAGGCGGCGTCAGTCGTGCGTTTAAAGCCCCATCGTTATATCAGCTTGATCCAAACTATATTTACTATACTGGTGGCAATGGTTGTCCATCTTGGGTACCTGCTGATGAAAGAGGTTGTCATGTATTAGGTAACCCTGACCTAGAAAATGAGACATCTTGGAATAAAGAGATCACCTTTACTTATGATGATGGCACTGGGCTAAATGCTGGTTTGACTTACTACCATAATGCCTATGATAACCGCATTGGCGCTGGTACGGATCGTGTGGCGGTAGACCCAGCGACAAATCGTTCTATCTTTCAATGGGACAATCAAGGTGAAGCAATTGTCGAAGGTTTAGAAGGTTTTGTACAAGTACCAGTCACTGACAATGTTTCGTGGTCTTCTAATATCACTGGTAACATCCGCTCTGAGCGTAAAGACAATGGCGAGCCATTATCGCTCATTCCTAAGTTCACTGTAAACACGGGTGTCGATTGGGATATCACGCCTCAGTGGAATGCTGGTTTTGATGTGAGCTACTATGGCACGATTGAAGCCCCAACGATTTCAGCGACGACGGGAGATGATAGTGATGACCCGTTGCTTGATCGCGAGCCGTATGCCATTGCTAACGTGAGCACTCGCTATGATTTGACAAACGCGATTACGGTTGGTGCTGGTGTCAAAAACTTATTTGATACGGGTGTTTATCGTGAGGGTACCGCTACGAATGCTGGTGCACGTACTTTTAATGAGCCTGGTCGTACTTATGTGTTCGACGTTAGCGTTGACTTTTAATAGTTAGACATAGGGTTTGTTCAATATAAAAGGTCTGAGCTATTTGCTTAGACCTTTTATGCTGTTAGTAACTCCCTTTAACACGCTTTTCTAACCATTCAATAAATAATCATTTAGTAAACAACTATCACAATATAACAGCAGATTTATTTATGTCATTTAACCTTCGCTATAGCTGTCTTTGGATTCACCGTTATACTGGGCTTGCCATGGCAGCTTTTTTAATTATTACTGGTATTACTGGCACATTATTGGCATTTCATGACGAGCTAGATGATATCTTCAACCATAAACTGGCCCAGGTCGAGAAACAAAACGCATCACATCTGCCTATTGCAGAGCTTCATGATAAGGTCATCAGTGCGTATCCACAATATGCTTTTTCTAGCATGCCAACCTCGATAGCAGCAGAGAGGTCAGCCGTATTTTCGGTAGATAGAGCGCGAGGAAAAGCCGCCCAAAACCAACCAAAAGCACCGTTTCAACAAGTTTATGTCCACCCTTATACTGGCGATATCATTGGTACTCGTGATAGAGATGAGTGGGCATGGCACAACACCATGTGGAAAGTGTTTTGGTTACATCGCGATTTATTATTGGGTGATATTGGAAAATTGCTACTAGGGATTGTCGCGCTCGTATGGACGATTAATTGCTTTATTGGCTTTTACTTAACGTTTCCTAGAGCGCTCAAGAAAAAAGCACAGAATCAAACCTCGCCTAAAAAACGTGCCTCATTTTTGAAACGTTGGTTACCAGCGTGGAAAATCCGCACCAAAAGTAATATGTTCAAACTGAATTATGATCTACACCATGCTTTTGGATTATGGCTTTGGGGGATCTTATTTGTCATCGCGTGGTCTAGTGTTGGTTTTAACCTAAGAGAGGTCTATCAACCTGTGATGCACGCTGTCGTAGGGCTTGAAGGAAGGGGTGAGAGACAGGAGAACTCAAGAAAACCATCAGAAAAAGCAGAGCAGGCGTCTGGTGCAGAAACAGCGACTAGGGTTAAGGCTGTAAACAATGAGGTTGTCGATGTCGAGTCTGTTGATGTGGTCAATAAAGCCAATAGCATTGCCTATTTAAGTGAGCAGGCAAACACTGCTGCCCAAAGCAAGGGTATGCTAGTACGAGAGTTTTTAGGCATACGTTGGATTGAGGACGAGGGTCAATGGCAGCTGCGCTTTAAGACAGATAGAGATATCGGTAAAAAAGGCGGCGCTTCGTCTATTACCGTCAATGCAAGGACTGGTAGCATCGAGCGTGTAAATTTTGGCTATCAAAGTTCATCATTTGGCAGCAAAGCCGATCAATGGCTATCGACCTTACATATGGGGCATATCAGTCAAGGTATTGGCCATTTGCTGTATCAAATATTTTTAGCATTGATAGGTTTGGCTGTGACAGTGTTGTCTATTACTGGTGTTTATCTATGGTGGAAAGGGCGTCAAAGTCGATTGAAGGCGTTGCAAAAGGGTAGGTAATATTGCCAGATTTCTAAGGTAGGCTTTTAATTCGGTAAATAGCTATGTACTGCATTAAAGGCATGCCCTAGTTATCACTTGAATTGCAAAAATATTGTGTATGCTATCAAGACAGTAAAAATGAAGAAAGCAAACGTTTCACCTATCATGACCCATCTATGCCAACTATTATTTTCATCATAGTTCTTTGAGTAATCTACTGAAGAGATGTTTTGAGTAAAATCCATAGGAATAACCACCAATCTTAGACCATATAAGGTCATTCCTAACCAAAAAAAGGTATTTGATATCTCCTTATTTAGAGCATAATAAATGAACAGGCAAAAGCTAATCACTAAAATGAGTAGAGATAAATTCTTGTAGTTTATCCATCGACTGTTTAATAGCATTTTGTGCATCTATTCTCCTTTTTGTTATTCGCAAAATACTTTACTTAAACCGTATCCACAATCACAGGACGACCCTGATGATTGAGCACAGTGACGTCGACATTGTATAAATCTTTCATTGTCTCTTGAGTAATAACATCAGCAGGGCGACCAACAGCCATCACTTCTCCTGCTTTCATCGTAACTACTGTATCGGCAAATTGTGCTGCTTGATTGATATCATGTAGGACGATCACCACGGTTTTTTGTTGGCTGTGGCTAAGCGTACGTAGCTCACGCATGAGTCGACCAGCATGATACATGTCTAGGTTGTTCAGTGGCTCATCGAGCAATAGATAGGGTGTATCCTGGCAGACAATCATAGCGATCAGCACGCGCTGACGCTGTCCACCTGATAGCGTTGACAAGAAGCGCTCGGCAAGTGGCTCAAGCTCAAAGCGTTCGAGGATTTCCTGTACTTTTTGCTGATCGTCAGCGGTCGGTTGTCCTTGATGATAGGGATAACGACCAAACATCAGTAGCTCATGTACGCGCAGTCGTCCTTGTACATGATTGTCTTGTCCGAGCATAGCGACAGTTTTGGCCAGTGTCCGCGCCTGACAGCTGACAATATCACGTTCCTCATTATCTACAGCGAAGCTCACCTGCCCAGATTGCAGCGGTTGCAAACGGGCCATGACAGAAAACAACGTAGACTTTCCAGCACCGTTAGGCCCAATCAAAGCAATCACCTGCGCCGTTGGTAGGGACAACGTAATGTCATGCAAGATTTGTTGTTTGCCAATATAGTGAGAGATATTATTTAGTTTAATCATAGTCAGTCTTATTTAAAAAAGTCTTAGGGTTTTCTCTATCAACAGGATCAGCTAAATAAAGAATGTTAGCTAAGTAATCATACTGAACGACGTTGAGACATAAATATCAATGCCAAGAACATCAATCCGCCCGCCAGCTCTATCACCACTGACAATACGCCTGCCATATCTAGCACTTGCTCAAAGATAGTCTGACCCAGCACCAAGCAAATCATAGCGACCAAGCTGACCAATATCAGCCGCTCGGTGTGATACATATGTCGCGCGATACGATTGGTCAATGCGCAAACCAATAGACCAAAGAAAGTTACTGGGCCGACCAGTGCCGTGGCCGTGGCAACCAGTACAGCGATGACAGTTAATAGACCAAATGCTAAACGTTGATAGTTGATACCAAGGTTGACGGCTTGTGCTTGTCCGAGCATCAACACATCGCATTGATAACGCCAGCGCCACACAAATATCGCAGTGATGGCACAGATAAATAAGCTGATACCTAGTAGCTGAGGGTTGACCGTATTGAACTGCGCGTAGCTGGCAGACTGTACGACCACAAAATCATCAGGGTTTATTAGCCGTGCAATGAGTGCTGATAAGCTGCGAAACAACACGCCAAAGATAACGCCCACCAATATTAGCCGTGTCAGATCCTGACTGCTTTTAGAAAATAATAACTTAAATAATAATAAAGATGCCCCAAACATCAGGACAATCTCTAACGTGAACTTGGCAATAGGATCGAGACTGGTAAAACTAATCGCACCTAAAAAGAAAACCAGTAAGCTCTGTAACAGAACGTAGAGTGAGTCAAACCCGAGTAGGGAGGGCGTTAGAATTGGATTGTGAGTCAACGTCTGAAACAGTAATGTCGATACGCCAATCGCATAGCCAACCACCATTAGTGCCAGCAATTTTTTGCCGCGTAATGGTAGCGCAAAGTCCCAATAGCCATTGACATTGAGTGTCATAAACAAGGTCATCGAGATAATTAGAATAATAGCTGCTATAGATTTTGGATGGGCAACTATCCATGCCCAAAGCTTTGCCAAATGACATTGTGCAGCGGCTGAATACTGACCATCTGTTGAAGATGAGTTATCTATCGCTGTGCTGGTTTTGGTAGCACCAGTCTTGGTAGAAGTAAGCTTAGTTGATGAGAACATACAAAAATCCTATGGTGCCAAGCTTATCTAATAAGGCAAAAAATGAACGACGGTAAGTGAGTGTTGAAAACTAATACACAGTTAGTGAACATAGTGCTACTGCTCAGCTGGCGCTCGTAATAACAGCCATAAAAACAGCACCGTACCAACCACACCAAAAATAGTGGCGACCGGCACTTCAAATGGATAGCGAATAGAGCGTCCGATAATGTCGCATAGCAGCACGGCTGAAGCACCAAGTAGGGCAACTGCTGGCAAGCTGCGACGCAACTTATCTCCCATTAGACGGCTCACAATGTTTGGTACGACCAGCCCAATAAAAGGAATCATGCCCACAGTCACGACCACGACAGCGCTCATCATGGCTACCATACCCACGCCAATCCAAGTGACTTGACGCTTACTAATACCTAAGTTTAAGGCGATATTGTCACCCAAACCAACGATAGTAAGCTTGTCGGCAATAATATAAGCCAGCACACACAGTCCACCCGTTAGCCACAACAGCTCATAGCGCCCTGCCAATACGCCTGAGAAATCCCCAAACTGCCAAACACTAAGCATCTGTAGCGATTCGGTTTGATAGGCGATAAAGGTAGTGACTGCTTCAATAATGCCACCAAAGACAATGCCAATCAGTGGAATCATCAAAAAATCAGTGGGCGGAATGCGGTGAATGAGCAGCATAAATAGCATCATGCCAAAAACGGCAGCGATGGTTGCCACGCCCATTTTGACAATGAGCGCACTGGCAGGGAACAGTAAACTGACCACCAGCAAACCAAGTGCAGCACTCTGAGTCGCACCAACCATAGATGGCTCTACAAAGCGGTTTTTTAGTACTACTTGGATAATCATCCCAGCCACTGCCATCGCAATACCAGTCAAGATAATGGCGATGGTACGCGGTATACGGCTAACCAATAACAATGAGCTATCGGAGTTGGCACTCTGAGTCAGCAGGCTCTGCAAGATACCTGACCACGAAAAGTCAGCCACCCCAATAGATAAGCTCAATAACACCAAAAGCCCCATAAGAATGAGGCTTGCTATATTGATGAACCACGGTGGTATGACAGTACGTCGATGTAACGCATTGCCAGTACCGCTTTGCCAGCTTGACGCTGATGGAGCAGTACTGGATTTGAGCCTAGCATGAGTACGGGGTGAAAATAACGACATAATCTCTACTGGCTTAAAAATGAGCAGGGTTAACGGTAATAATTACCTACTTGAGCAATCATCGTTTTTATAAGCAACGACGTTATTTAGCGTTAGTAAAAGCATCTTTGATCGTCGTTAGATCCTGCATCCACTGGTAGTAACCGCCAAATGCTAAGTAAGAATCTGGGCTCAAATAAACCACTTGCTGCTTGCTCCATGCATTGCTCTGGGCAACTAGTGGATTGTCTAATACGGCCTTGGCACCAATACCGTCTTCACCAATTGCAGCACTACGGTCGATGACAAATAACCAATCAGGATTGGCTTTTTGGATGTATTCAAACGATATCGGCTGACCATGAGGCGCATCGGCAATTTTGTCATCTGCCATTGGTACACCTAACACAGTATGGATAAAACCATAGCGAGACTTGTCACCATAGGCTGACATTTTGTTGCCATTGACCATGACGACTAGGCCAGTGCCTTTATTTTCTTTTGTTAGATTCTTGGTCTCAGTGATGAGTCCATCGATGTTCTGTTGTAGCTTGGCGGCTTGATCGCTTTTACCGAACAGTGCACCTAGATCATGCAGGCGCTGCTTGCTTGATTCGTAAATGTTAGCTGTATCAATACTCATGTCCAATGTCGGCGCGATACTTGATAGCTCGTCGTATTTTTCTGCCATGCGTGAACCAACCAAAATAGCTTGTGGCTGCATTGCATTCAACGCTTCAAGATCTGGCTCAAATACAGTACCTACCGATTTTGGATCAGGCTGTGTTTCTGAATGTAGATTCTTTAGTAATAGGCCACCAGGCATACCATCGACCGCCACATCTAGCGCGGCCAAGTCTTGCATCAATGTCATGTCATAAACGACAAGTGGCGATGGGTTCATGGCTAGCTCAACATCACCTTTTACAGTATTGACCATGATTTTCTCAGCAGATACAGCGTCGTTATTAGCAACGTTCTGTGATTCATCAGCCATTGGGTTTTCAGTTTTGGCGTCTGCTGGCTCAGAGTCATTAGATTCAGGCGAGCTACATCCTGCCACTACCGTAGCTAATAACGCTGTCATGGCAGCAGTCAATAATGGACGTTTGAAAAAAGAGGCGGTAGGTCTGCTAGATAATAAAGGTGTCGGCATAATGAACTCGGTCTATCAAAAAATGTTTAAGCAATTGTCTAAAATAATTGCAGATGAATGATGCTAAAAATATTAAGTCTGAACGATGCTTGAGATAAAAAGCATAAAATAAATAGTCTACTTAGTACCACTCACTAATTTTTTGTACGAATAATTTTTATAAAAATAGTTTGGGTAGACAGTACAGCGGTTATAATAAAGTAGTTGAGACTCATTATCAATATAAATGATAATGGTTTTTATTAACAGCACTTGTTATATTAAACGCAACGTATCATTTGATGTAAAGATAAGATTCATAGTAGTGAGGTATAAAAGTAGGTAACGTTCATAGAAATAAGCGTTCTGATAAGTAAGGCTACTAAGCAATGTCACGTGTCAGAGATGTATTAAATAGCGAAAATATTGTAAATTATTATTGATAATAATTATCGTTTGCATTATTATCTACGCCATTCTACTCTGAGTAATAAACATTAGGCTGTTATGAGTTCAACGGATTTAGACGCGCCACCACTTAAGTCGTTATTGCTAGCTATTGTTGCAGTACTAGGACTCCATGTGCTTGCCGCAATTGCACTAGTGGCAATAAAAACGCCTGAACTCAAACCTGAGCCAAAAAAAGAGATGTCACCACTTGAGATAAAGTTTGTGTCATTACCGGCAAAAACGGTTTCAACTGAAGTAGAAAAACAAACAGTCACAGCCAAAAAAGAAGTACAGCCCGAGGTGCAAGTTCAGCCAGCGCCGCAACCTGAACCTAAGCCTAAAGAACCGGTTAAACAACCAACAGAGACACCAGTAAAACCAAAAGAGCCTGTTGTAAAAAATACAGAGCCGAAAGTAACGCCTGTGATAGCGTCAGAAAAGCCTCGTCCTGATACCAGTCAAAAAGTAGCCCCAAAAGAGGCGCTACCGAAACCAAAGATTGATAATTCAGCAGCTGAAGCACAGCGCAAAGCAGCTGCCCAAGCTGAATCAGAGCGACAAGCCAGAAAAGCTGAGCAAGAGGCGCAAGCTAGGGCAGAGCAAGAAGCCAAAAGAGTCGCTGATGCCAAAGCTGCCGCTCAAGCGAAGGCTGCCGCAGAGGCCGCCGCTGCACAAGCAAGAGCTGAGGCAGAAGCAGCAGCTGCTTTAGCACAGAGTAATGAGCCTGTGAGCTTTACTGCTAGCTCAGCCAACTGGGCATCTGCGCCAAACTTTAGTTTCCCTGAGCGCGCCGCACGTAGAGCTCGTTCTGGTGATACGCTCAACGTTGTCTTAGTATTACGAGTCAACAAACAAGGCGGCATCGATAACGTGCGAGTTGCTCAATCATCAGGTAATCCGCTACTAGACAAAGAAGCCCGACGTCAAGTTCGATCTGGCAAGTTCAAACCCTTTACTAAGAATGGCGTACCCGTGGTAGGTGATGTAACTCTACCGATCAGTTACGCGGTTCCTTGATAGCTCACATTTTATAACAACGTATTTATTAATCATTTTTCATTATAAAACTAAACATGATATTTACCTCAGTATCATGTAATGGCATTACACATTAAGGAGTCTGACATGGACTTTATGCAATACTGGCAGATCAGCGACATGGTGACAAAAACGTTGTTCTTTTTGTTGCTTGCGTTATCTATTCTCTCTTGGGTGACAGGTATCGTCCGCGTATTGCAAAGCCGTAAGCTGGCGACCAATGTAGCAGATGATTTGAGTCAGCAATTACAAGCCAAACAGTCTGACTTGGCTGGTACTGATGCTGCCACTCGCCGCTTGGTGACTGAGCAGACTTTGCTCAAGCATATCGGTCGCTATCGCTTTGCTAGTGAGCGCGGTCTGCCGATTCTTGGTACGACGGCAGCGATTGCACCGTTCATCGGCTTGTTTGGTACGGTATGGGGTATTTTCCATGCCTTGCACAATATCGGTATGAGTGGTCAGGCAGGATTGGGGCAGGTTGCAGGGCCAGTCGGTGAAGCTCTAATTATGACAGGTCTTGGTATTGCAGTAGCGATTCCAGCTGTGGTGTTTTATAACCTTGCAGTACGTATCAATCGCCGCATAATGTATCAAGCCAACGATAGAGCGCATGATTTATTGGCGCAATCAACGGGTCTTGTGGATACTACCAAGGTAACCGCGAGCCATGCTGCTAGCGCCTCACAAGTGCACGCTGCACCAAGCAGTCGTTCAACGACGAGCGAGACTCAGCATACCAATAACTACAGTAATTCTGTGCCAAAGCAGCTATAGATAGTGTTGATCTTGCAAGCATTAAATCTGCCAGCGCTAGGTCTGTAAAGGCTCAAACGACAGGTCAAAAAACGGCTTGGCTGTGTGAAAATAACCAAAAGCATTGAGAGTAACTATGGCATTTCAATTGGGTGATGATGACGTACGAAGCATGGATGAGATGAACCTCATTCCGCTGATCGATATCATGCTGGTATTGATGATTATATTTTTATTGACAGCGACCGTGTTGAATCCGACGGTGCCTTTAGATTTGCCAGAGACCAGTGCCGCGCTCAACGAAACGCCGCCAGAAGCGATTCAAGTCAGCATTGATAAAGATGCAGGGATATTCTGGGATAGTGATCCGATCAGTATGCAAGAGTTAGAGACACGCTTGCAGCAACAAGGCGCGACTGGTAAGAATCCAGCGGTACAGTTACGTGCGGATAAAGAAGGCAAGTACGATACGGTTGCTCAAGTCTTAGCAGCGGCAAGTAACGCTGGACTGACCAAAATCGCGTTTGTGAATGAATAGCTGAGTAGCTAAATCTCTAAGAGATTAACGATAGTGAGTCAGTGCTAGTAGCTTTGGCTCTATAGTAGAAAACTGGCTAGATATATCAATAGCCCAACCAGTAAAACAACCAACACCGCTATAATAAAAACAATTAAAATAATAAAATTTTCTCCAACCTCATTAACTACTTAAACCTCAAATTAAGTCGTTAGTGAGGTTTTCTTTTTTTACCAGCCGTAGCCAAACGGACGATAGCCGTAACCGAAGCCTGCATGTCTGTAGCCAAATGGGTAAGGTGAGCGTAAGTAGTCGAGATCACGTTGACGGATATAGTAGTAGCGCCCTTGAGAGTAAGCTTCTTCTAACTTCTCAATACCTTCTAACGGACAGACAGGTTGCCAGTCATAGCCTTCGCGACCGAGCTTATAAGCGTTCAGCTCGGTACAGTAGTTTTTGAGGCCTTGTTGACGGCCTTGCTCCCATTGGATACGGTTAGGGCTAGCACCGCCGACACTAGCGCAGCTATTGGTATAGTGACCGAAGTAAGCTCCTGAACGACCTTGTGAGCCATCAGCATAGCCGACTTCTTGCCAGTTACTGCTTTGACACTGCTGCGGCGTTAGGCTCTGAGTCGTGGCACAGCCTGATAATGTCAGTACGACCGCGCCAAGTAGCGATAGGCTCATGCCTGCTTTGCTCATGACTTTACTTGTCAGCTTGCGAGCGTGATAAGCGCCCGATGAGTTTGACTCAATAAGATAATTCATAATAAACCTGCGCGCGTTTAAAATTATGGTTTATCATAGCACTTTTTTGAACTGACCACTTTTCGTATCTGGTTTTTATAGCGTACTGTACTCGGTAAGTTTATATACGCTAAATAGCTGATTTAATAGCGTAACTTGCTAAATTGTCATATGCTTTAAAAGTACCTGTTGCACTGCGATTGGACGACAACGCTTGATATTTAATGGTTCGTGCTCATTATAAGCCCTTATATATCGTTGTTTATTATCGTGCTAACCGCAAATGTACTATGTATAAATAACGGTTCATTAGCGATATTTCACTCTATATCTCTTAGTATCTTTTTCATTTAGTCAAAAGGCCAGACCATCATGGGAACATTGATTGGCGTTATCATTGTACTATTCGTATTAGGGAGTATGATGGCGCTCAAACCGAACGGTATCGATCAGCGTTTGGATAAGCTGCGTATGACCGCGCGTCGTTTACAGCTCAATCCAAAACTTGTTTCGTGCCCTGATTGGATCAAAGGTCGTGATAATGAGTATGGCCGCGGTATGCTTGGACAGTACTGCCTGATATTTGAAGACACTAAACTGCCGCATACTCGTTATCAAGTGATTGATGGACAGTGGCGACCAGACAGCAGTTTTGTTGATACCAGTACAGATGATAAAACGCTTACTATTCCCAGTGCGATTCGTTCTAGTCAAATCAGCAATAATCCAGTAGTCAAAAAAACTGATTTTAGCTTGGATCAAGTGCCGTTGGAGCTGCCAGTAAGTATCGAACCGTTTGTTAAAGGTCTATTGACCAAGGCCAATAGCATTATTATTTATTGGGAAGATATTGCTTATGTACGTCCAGCATCTAATCCTACGTACCATCAAAAACGGATTGAAGCGGACTTATTAGTGCTCAAAGAAAACCTTGAGAAGTGGGCGCTACATATGCAAAAACAAGCATAAACCTAGTAAAGCGTTTTTTCGTCTCCATTAAAGGGCAATATGCAAGCGGTTTGTCATATTCAAATTATTTAAAGTTGACAGTTTAACGCTTAGCAGTGTAACGTCTTTATAACTATATCTTTATTTTATGGTTATTATTTGTTTTATAACCTTTTTTATCAGCAGCGATTATTACTATAAATAGCTGAACCATGGCCAAACCATGAGTATCCGCTTCCATAAATTGCCGTGCTGCTGAATTTAACCTTACTTTTAATTTACTTATATTATGGTGTCGTCAAACATGGCAAAAACCACAACCAAAAAAAGTCCAGCACCAGCTGCTGACAGCCCAAAGGGTAAGTCTTTGGTGATTGTAGAATCACCAGCCAAGGCAAAAACGATTAATAAATACCTTGGTGATGACTTTATTGTGCGCTCAAGTATCGGTCACGTCCGTGATTTGCCGGTCAGTGCGAGCAAAAGCGCAAAGAAAGCAACGACCGCTAAAAAAGATGACAGTCTGACCAAAGAAGAGAAAGCGCAGCAAGCACTGGTACGCCGCATGGGTGTAGATCCAGAGCATGACTGGGCAGCAGTCTACGAAGTACTACCCAACAAAACCAAAGTCATCAAAGAGCTTAAAGCATTAGCCAAAGACGCTGACAAAATCTATCTGGCAACGGATATGGATAGAGAAGGGGAAGCGATTGCTTGGCATCTAAAAGAAGTCATCGGTGGCCCTGATAGTAAGTATCAACGTGTGGTCTTTAACGAGATTACCAAGTCAGCTATTCAAAGTGCGTTTAAACAGCCTTCAAAATTAGATATTGACCGCGTGAATGCGCAGCAAGCGCGTCGGTTCTTGGACCGTGTTGTCGGCTTTATGGTATCGCCACTATTATGGCAAAAAATAGCTCGCGGGCTATCTGCAGGCCGTGTACAGTCAGTTGCCATGCGCTTGGTCGTCGAGCGTGAGCATGAGATTCGCGCGTTCATTCCAGAAGAGTACTGGCAAATCCATGCGGACACGCATATCGCTGATGGCAAAGCCAAAAAGACCTCAGACGCTGAGCAAATCGGTATCCGCTTAGAGGCGACCAAACAAGGTGGCAAAACCCTAAAGCTTGGTAATAAAGAACAGACCGATAAAGTCTTAGAGGTACTCAAAGCAAGTGACTTTATCGTTAAAGAGCGTGAAGAGAAACCAACGCAATCACGTCCAAGTGCGCCATTTATTACTTCGACCTTGCAACAGGCTGCCAGCACGCGCTTAGGATTCTCTGTTAAGAAAACCATGATTTTGGCGCAGCGTCTATACGAAGCGGGTCATATTACTTATATGCGTACCGATTCGACATTTTTATCAGGCGACGCACTTGCTGCTGTCCGTGGTCATATCGAAGACAGCTATGGTGCAAAATATGTACCAGAAAAACCAAATTTCTATGGTAACAAGCAAGGTGCACAAGAGGCGCATGAAGCGATTCGTCCTTCTAACGTCAACATGAAATCAACACAGCTCAAAGGTGTTGAGCGTGATGCGATACGTCTATACGAGCTAATCTGGCGTCAATTTGTGGCGTGTCAGATGTTACCTGCCAAGTATCTGTCAGTGAACCTGTTTGTAGGCGCAGATGATATCGAGCTAAAAGCCCGCGGTCGTACCATGGTATTTGATGGCTACACGAGAGTTATGCCACCAGCCAAGACTGACGATACCTTGCTGCCTGATGTCAAAAAAGGCGATAAGTTAAACCTAGACAAGCTAGATCCGAGCCAACATTTTACTAAGCCTGCGCCTCGCTATACTGAAGCAAGCCTAGTAAAAGAGCTTGAGAAAAAAGGCATCGGTCGTCCATCGACGTATGCCTCAATCATCTCGACTATTCAAGATCGTGGTTATGTGAAGCTTGAGAATAAGCGTCTGTTTGCTGAAAAAATGGGTGATATCGTCACGGATAGATTGACAGCTAGCTTCCCAGATTTGATGGATTATACCTTCACTGCTGCGTTAGAGGACAAGCTCGATCATGTGGCAGAGGGTGATCAAGATTGGAAAGATGTGCTTGATAATTTCTATGGCGAGTTCAAAACGACTCTAGAGCGTGCCAAAGAAAAAGACGGTATGCGTCCAAACGATCCAACTGACGTGCCTGATGTCCATTGTGATATTTGCGATCGTCCGATGCAGTTGCGTACAGGGTCAACAGGTGTATTCTTGGGCTGTACTGGCTATAACTTGCCGCCAAAAGAGCGCTGTAAAGGTACCAAAAATCTAATGCCAGTCGAAGCATTCGCCAATCTAGATGATGCGGAAGGTGATGACGAAGCGGCAGAAGTTAAAGATTTGATGGAGAAAAAACGCTGTCCGAAATGTGGCACGGCGATGAATGGTTACATCGTAGATGGTGGTCTCAAACTACACATTTGCGGTAACAACCCTGATTGCGATGGTTATATTCTAGAAGAAGGCAAGTTTGAAGTTCCTGGCTCAGATGCACCAACCATTGACTGTAACAAGTGCGATGGGCAGATGGAGCTTAAGACAGGACGTTTTGGCCCGTATTTTGCTTGTCAAAACTGTGATAATACGCGCAAGGTACTAAAAACAGGCGAAGCAGCGCCGCCACGTATGGATCCAATCCACCTACCAGAGCTAAAGTCGACTAAGCATGATGATTACTTCATATTGCGTGAAGGTGCAGCTGGAATGTTCTTAGCAGCGTCTAAGTTTCCAAAAGTGCGTGAGACACGTCCGCCGAAGCTGGCTGAGCTACGAGAAATCAAAGATAAAATGGAAGATAAGTTCCAGTATCTGTTTGCAGGACCAGATGAGGATCCTGAAGGCAACCCAACCATATTGCGCTGGTCACGTAAGAAAAAAGAGCAGTATATCGGCTCTGAGAAAAACGGTAAGGCCACACGTTGGGGTGTGTACTGGCGTAAAGGTGAATGGGTAGAGGAGTAAATATTGTTACATCCAATATAGTGCTTTTATAGCGTCAGACTCATTTAATGTACTACAGGTACAATTTGCATTGGTCTTTCTTGTATTGGCTTCAACAAACCTAATAGTTACTTCCAATAAAAAACCCTCTTATAATTTAAGAGGGTTTTTTTGTGCTTATAATATTTCTTTTAAGCTATTTCTTTCAAACTATTTTACGTTTACAAACCTAGTCTAAGTTCATAAATTAGGACAGTATTAGTTTTTTACGATGATACCGCAACCAATACGATCGCCTGCATTACCTGAAGGCTGACTGGTATAGTCGTCAACGCCAGCATGTACGATAAAGGCCAAACGATTTACGCTATATTTACCTGCTTCAGTCGCTGCGATTTTCTTATTCACATAGTTAATAGTAGCAACACCATCTTCATTAGCAGTTAAGTTTGGCAAGTCACCAGCATGGCCATTCATATCATCTGGATTAGAGTGTGGCTTGTTATCTGGGTTGAAGTGACCGCCTGCCGCTTTACCCATAACGTCACAGCTGCCTGTTTCGTGGATATGTAATGAGACAGTTCTACCTGGCTGTAGGTTAGTAAGTTTACCGTAAACTTGGACGCCGCCATCGACTGGACGTAAGAAAACTTGACCAACTTCTTTCTTCTCACCATCTACTGTTTGTATGGTTGATTTTAGCGTCGGCTGTGCTAAAGGATTACCCGTTTGCATTTGACTCTCTACGGTCTGGCAACCAGTCATTGCTAACGCTGAACCGCATAATAGGGTACTTGCAAGTAATGTCTTATTCATTATTATCTCCAATTGTTTGAGTTGTTATTTTTAATCTTTATGAAAGCCACGAATATTTATCGTTATTGTTCTATAAAAATCGGTGTCAATATTCGTTAACATCGGAGTCAGTATAGCCAAGCTAACGCTATAGTTATTCATCAAATGCGCAACAATCAGTTAATAAATGTAAGTAACGTATGGGTTTGAAAAACGAACTAAGATAAATGATTTTCAAAATTAAATGGCTTTAAATGCGTGAGAAACCTACTAAGAAGGCTATGAACTGCAAGCAAATGAATAACAAACAGGTATAAAAAAGCCGCTCACCATAGTGATGAGCGGCTTCCTAATCTATAGAACTGGCTTAATAAAGGTTCAATTAATTGTGCAGTGCTTTACCAGAGGTTTTATCAACAGTCACTTTGGCAGGCTTAATTGGTGTTGGTATACTGACCAAAGCAACCTTTAAGATTTCTT
The DNA here is from genome assembly GCF_022129425.1 of Psychrobacter sp. Ps1. NCBI lineage: Bacteria > Pseudomonadati > Pseudomonadota > Gammaproteobacteria > Moraxellales > Moraxellaceae > Psychrobacter > Psychrobacter sp. Ps1. The sequence continues at coordinate 77,364 of NZ_JADQAN010000004.1, forward strand.
CAATCGTCGCGACTGGCTGAATGGTTAAGCCTTCTTTCACGTTATCAGGAATATCAGCCAAATCTCGCTCATTAGTCGCTGGGATCAAGACATGCTTGATACCACCGCGATGTGCCGCAAGCAACTTCTCTTTGAGACCGCCGATACGTAGGATTTTACCGCGTAAGGTAATCTCACCTGTCATCGCAATATCTGGACGAATAGCAATACCTGTCAACGCAGAGACTAGCGCTGTTGTCAGTGCACCACCAGCAGATGGGCCGTCTTTTGGCGTGGCGCCTTCTGGCATATGCACATGGACGTCTGTTGTTTTAAACGTTTCGTAGTCGATACCTAAGCTATCACCGCGAGCACGAACCACACTCATAGCCGCGCGAATCGACTCTTTCATTACATCGCCTAGTGAACCGGTAAAGCTAAGCTCGCCTTTACCTTTCATACCGACCGCTTCGATGGTCAATAGCTCACCGCCGACCTGAGTCCATGCAAGACCAGTAATACGACCAATTTCAGGCTCTTCTTCAGCCAGACCGTAGTCATACTGATGTACACCTAGATAGTCATCGATATTTTTGTCATCGACGGTCACTAGCTGACGTTCTGCTTTTTTCGGAGCACGTGCGCCATGAGTTTCAACCGAACCGCGAACCACTTTACGGCAGATCTTGTTCACTTCACGCTCAAGGTTACGCACACCTGCTTCACGCGTATAGCTACGCACGATGCTATGCAATGCTGCTTCAACAATCTCAATTTCACCTTCTTTAAGACCGTTTTGCTTAATCGCTTTTGGCACTAGGTATTTCTGTGCGATATTAACTTTTTCTTCTTCGGTATAACCCGGCAGGCGAATGACTTCCATACGGTCAAGCAGCGCAGGCGGAATATCCATGCTGTTGGCAGTACAGATGAACATCACTTGCGACAAATCTAAGTCCATATCTAAATAATGGTCGTTAAATGTATCGTTCTGTGATGGATCCAATACTTCAAGCAACGCTGATGCTGGATCACCGCGGAAGTCTTGCGCCATCTTATCGATTTCATCTAATAAAAACAGCGGGTTTTTGACTTCTACTTTTGCAAGTGACTGAACGATTTTACCTGGCATTGCACCGATATAGGTACGGCGATGACCACGAATCTCTGCTTCATCACGTACGCCGCCAAGCGCCATACGTACAAACTTACGACCCGTGGCACGGGCGATAGATTCACCCAACGAGGTTTTACCGACACCTGGAGGACCGACGAGACATAGAATCGGACCACGAAGTTTCTTCACGCGTGATTGCACGGCGAGGTACTCTAAGATGCGGTCTTTTACATCTTGTAGACCATAATGATCTTCGTCTAATACCGTCTTAGCTTTATCTAAATTGATAGATACTTTGGTCGTCGCATTCCACGGCGTATCCAAAATCCATTCAATATAGTTGCGTACGACTGACGATTCACTTGATGCAGGTGGCATCATTTTGAGCTTTTTGAATTCTTGCTCAGCTTTTTTGCGCACATCTTCTGGCAAGTCAGCATCTTCTAAACGCTGCTCTAGCTCAGCCACATCATCTTCACCATCGAACGCGCCATCATTCATATCTGACAGCTCATTTTTGATGGCTTTCATCTTCTCATTCAAGAAGTATTCGCGCTGATTGTCTTCCATTTGCTGACGGACAGCATCTTGGATATCTTGTTCGATATTTTGCTCAGCACTTTGCTTGACCAGATATTCAGTTAAGGTGTTGATATGCGTTTTGATATCGTCTTCTTCTAAGAAAGACTGTTTGATATCAAGGTCCATCGACACACGAGTTGAGATGAAATAAACCAACTCAAGCAAGTCGTCGATACGCTTAGCCACACGAGTCAGCTCACGTGCATTGCGAAGTCGAGCATCTGCATAGCTTTCGAATAATGTAGTTAATGCTTGAATGGTGTTTTTCTGTTGGCTCTCATCCATGCTGACATCAAGGTCGGCACGTTCAAATCTCGCCATCAATAAATCATCATGGCCTTCTATATTGTCAACACGAGCGCGGTATTGACCTTCGATCAAGACTTTAATGCAGTTCTCGTCGCTATCATGTGGCATGGTGCTGACGATGCGGCACACCGTACCGTACTGATACAAGTTATCTTGATCAATATCTTCGGTCAGTGAGTCTTTTTGCGCGACTACCAGTACTTTGTTGCCATACTCAGCTTGTGCCAGCTCAACCGCTTTCACCGATGGCGCACGTCCTACAAACAATGCAATCTGCATGTGTGGATAGACGACGACGTCTCGCAATGCCAACAGTGGCAGATAGCTTTCATCTTCATTATCTTTGACAGCGTCAGACGAAGCATTTAACGCATCCGTAGATGAGCTTTCTGTCTCGTTATTCGCGTCAGCACTGATGTTAGCGTCAGTGTCAGTATTTGCATCAGACGTCGTGTCAGTGTTCAGGGCAGATGATACATCGATGTCGATGTTGTCTTTATCAATATTATGTTCACTCATATGTTTTTCCTCGTTCCCCAGACTTGTAAAGTCAAGTTCGTGGTTCATGTTTAGATAAATGGTGCTCACGAAAAAAATTGCAAGGCTGATTGGTGAAGTCGTCTGCTTATCTTTGTTAAATAGTTGTCTAAGCGCCCAGTAAACGACGCCATTAACGTCGGTAACGATGTGTCGTCATGAGTATGAATGGTCTATGACTGGTCTATGAGTGATAAAAACAGTCAGAAATTAGAGAAGAGGGTTTAGATGTGTAAATGATATTTGGCTGCTTATGATGATGTCTAATCGGTTCTATACGTAGGCTTTATACCCAAAATAAGGTAAACTGGCGCGCGTCTAAAACAGGCTCTCATATTGGGACGTTTTAGACAACAGGGCGATATTCATTAGTTTCAATATTCATAGGTCTCAATAAGACCAAAGTATAAAGAACAAGGGGCAACACATGGCCATCAATGCGGTATTGCTAGCAGTTATTATCATGCTAGGACTGTCACTTTCGCGAGTGCACGTGGTGCTCAGTTTATTAATCGGGGCGCTGGCAGGTGGACTGCTAGCAGGGCTTGGTATTACTGATACGCTCAATGCTTTTCAAGAAGGCATCCGTAATGGCGCAGAGATTGCGTTGTCGTATGCACTGCTTGGGGCGTTTGCGGTAGCGATTGCTCATTCGGGCCTGCCGCAATCGTTGGCAGGCGCGGTCATTAAGCGTATTGATGCTGCGGGTACGAGTGGCATGATTAAGTACATGCTGTTTGCAGGCCTTATTACCATGAGCTGCTTTAGCCAAAACTTAATCCCTATTCATATTGCCTTTATTCCGCTACTGGTACCGCCACTATTATTAGCATTCAATCGCATGCAGATTGATAGACGCCTGATTGCTTGTCTGATTACGTTTGGACTGGTCACCACCTATATGTTTATTCCTTATGGCTTTGGTGATATCTATCTCAATCAGATTATGCTAAAAAACGTGGGTGAAGCGGGCATTGATGTTGCCAATATTTCTGTGGTGCAAGCCATGGCGATTCCTGCATTGGGTATGCTAATTGGTTTACTGGTTGCTGTATTTATCAGCTACCGTAAGCCACGTGCGTATCAGCAGATTGCGTTAGATCAGCAAGCGCATGATGCAGTAGTAGAAGGTGATGCATTAAGCAAAACGGCTGCTGGCGCACAGTCGCAAAGCAAGCTAAAGACGCTGGTTGCACTGGCTGCTATCGTGACTGCTTTTGTGGTGCAGCTATATACTGATTCGCTACTACTTGGCTCAATGTTTGGCTTCGGTGTGTTCATGGCCACGGGCGTGGTGAAGTGGCGTGATGCTGATGGCGTCTTTAATGACGGTATCAAACTGATGGCGATGATTGGCTTTATTATGATTACCGCGCAAGGCTTTGCTGAAGTAATGAAAGCGACTGAGCAGATTCAGCCATTGGTCAATGGAGCAGCGTCACTGTTTGCTGGTAATAAAGCGATGGCGGCATTTATTATGCTATTGATTGGTTTGATTGTGACTATGGGTATCGGTTCTTCATTTTCGACCATTCCTATTTTGGCTGCGATTTATGTACCGCTGTGTATCTCTTTAGGGTTCTCGCCGTTGGCTACTGTGGCGATTATCGGTACGGCTGGCGCGCTAGGTGATGCGGGTTCGCCTGCGTCAGATTCGACATTGGGGCCAACCTCTGGTCTAAACATCGACGGTCAACATGACCATATCAAAGACAGTGTGATACCAACATTTTTGCATTACAATATTCCGCTACTGGCATTTGGTTGGATTGCAGCGATGGTGTTGTAGGTGATTTGGTCAGCCCTTTAAATCAATCCAAGTACCCAACAAAAAAGACGCTTATCGGTAAGCGTCTTTTTTTGCATTAGTTATAGGACTGTTAGAGTAATTAAATTAAACGGTTCTCTTAAGTACCGATATCTTGCTTTATACTTTCTATATTTTTGTGCAACAGGTATACGAAAAACAGCGTAATGAAAGGGTCATAAATACGATCTAGTCTCAAATCGTCATTGATGTATTCAACAATAGCCAACGCAAACAGAGACAGCAGAATAAAAGAAAAGCATTGAGATATAGGAACCAAAAAATGTAGAAAAGATGTGCTGCTAGAGGACTTTATATGACGCATTTCAATGTGAGTGCTAAGCGCGAAGGTATAAAATGCTGCAAGCGCTAGCAAAAAGGTTCTTAGTTCAGCAAAATCAAAGCCGTCGTAATCATAAATATAAGCCGCAGGCGTGGCCAGTAGTAATAGCACGAACAAATAAAAACAAACTTGTAGCGAAGCGGGCGACATAAACTCTTTTTTTACTTTGTCCACGATCAACGACCTATACTGTAATGATAATTATTTGCGATAAGTATAGTTTATAGGTTATATAGAAACAATAGTTTGGCAATAAAAAGAAAACGTCGATCAAATCAAACTAACATATAACCGCGTTTATTCAAATTGTGCTCTATCATTTATAGATGTTATTCATCAAAATCCCCAATCTCACTATTCAAACTACTCAAAAATGCATCACTTTGCGCAAGCAGCTCATTTAAGCGTTCTTCATTGACGAGCTGTGTCATTTCTTCAGCGCTAAACGGTTGCTCTTGACTGTAGTAGCGTTGCTCTCTAGCGTCCTCATTGCCTAATGTCTGCAAATACTCATCCACACTGTCTGCACTGGAATCAGCAGCGCTAGAGTCTTTTTCAAATTGTTTATCGTCTTTCATTAAAACCACCTTATGCCGCTTGGGGTAATTAAGCCGTCTAATGGTACATCCCACGGTTGACGCGCTAATTGCTCAACCACTTGAAAGTCATAACACCAGCCTATCTTTAACGGTTTCTTGGCCCCTGACCGATAGATTTTTCCAAGTGTTGTATCATAAAATCCACCACCCATGCCCATGCGGTTGCCGTGTTTATCTACCGCGACTAACGGACAGATAATCACGTCTAATTCGCGCGCCCATAATAATCTGCGATGATGGTTTTGTTTCATGCCTAAACGATGAATCCGTGTCGGCACATTGACCAGCTTCGATTGGTATATAGGGACAAAGCGCAGGTGTTTATCATCGAGCCCCTTATGATCACGTCCGAGCGAACCTACTACTGGTAAATATGGTAAATAGCCTAAGCGTTGACACCAATCTAAGAGTGGCTGAGTGGGCAGCTCACCAAAGCCATCATAATATAACCCAATACGCGCACGCGGCGGTAAGCGCTGCTGTAATTTGGCTAAATGCAAGCTTGCAGACTGAGCATATTGTCTCCGCATGCCATCATTTAACTGACGACGCTGGCGGGTAAATTGCCGTCTAGGTGGATTGTTCACTTTAGAATCTATCGACTCAGGATTTTCTGACTCAGGATGCATAGATATACTATCCAATAATGTATTAAATTGATGATGGCTGGTGCTTTTAGACGCTAGCAACGGCTATTTGTGAATATTCAACACGCCTTAGTCATGCTATCATAACGCCACTTTACATCGTATTTCCGTTTATGTGCAGCAGCTGTTGCACTTTTTATCGTTCAGTTATTTAACAACAAACCAGTAAAGAGGGTAGTTATGTCGACACAGAATCAGGCAACTCGTACCGAAAAAGATACCATGGGTAACGTAGAAGTCCCAGCTGATGCTTATTGGGGTGCGCAAACTCAGCGTAGCCGCGAAAACTTCAAAATCGGTGGCGAGACTTTGCCGCGTCCAATGATTGAAGCGATGGCACTGGTCAAAAAAGCCGCTGCGATTACCAATGCAAGCCTAGAGCGTATCGAAGGCGACAAGCGTGACCTTATCGTACAAGCCGCTGACGAAATCATCAATGGTGGTCTGGTCGATCAGTTCCCATTGGTTGTATGGCAGACAGGTTCTGGCACACAGTCAAACATGAACATGAACGAAGTATTGGCCAACCGTGCCAACGAAATCGCTGGTTCTGAGCGTGGCAGCTACACGCCAATTCACCCAAATGACCATGTAAACCATGCACAGTCTACCAACGACAGCTTCCCAACGGCGATTCGTGTGGCTGCTGCGCGTCAAATCAACAGCTTGTTGATTCCAGCGGTAAAAGCACTACGCGATACACTAGCGGCTAAAGCCAAAGAATTCGATAGCATCGTAAAAATCGGTCGTACGCATTTACAAGACGCGACGCCTTTGACTTTAGGCCAAGAGTTCAGCGGCTATGTAAGCCAACTTGACCATTCATTGACTCGTATCGACAACGCGCTACAAGGCCTATATGAATTGCCACTAGGTGGTACTGCGGTTGGTACTGGTCTAAATGCCCACCCTGATTATGCAGTAAAATCAGCTGCGCAACTAGCGACTTTAACTGGCTTGCCATTCGTTACGTCACCAAACAAATTTGAAGCACTAGCGGCTCGTGATGCAGAAGTATTCGCGTCAGGCGCATTAAAAACGCTAGCGGGCAGCTTAAATAAAATCGCTAACGACGTACGTTGGTTGGCATCTGGCCCTCGTTGTGGTTTGGGTGAGTTGACGATTCCTGAAAATGAGCCAGGCTCTTCTATCATGCCAGGCAAAGTAAACCCAACTCAGTCAGAAGCAATGACTATGGTTGTCGCTCAGGTCATGGGTAACGACACCACTATCAGCATGGCTGGCGCATCAGGTAACTTTGAGCTAAACGTGTATAAGCCAGTTATCGCCTTTAACTTGTTACAGTCTATCAAACTGCTTGGCGATGCTTGCAACAGCTTCAACGAAAACTGTGCAGTTGGTATCGAGCCAGTAAAAGACAAAATCGATGACTTCTTGCACAACTCATTGATGCTAGTAACGTCATTGAACCGTCATGTTGGTTATGAAAATGCTGCGAAAATCGCTAAGACTGCTTATAAAGAAAACAAAACTTTGAAGCAAGTGGCGGTTGAGTTAGAGCTATTAACTGAAGCACAGTTTGATGAGTGGGTCATTCCTGCTGATATGGTACATCCTAAGTAAGCAGTAGACCAAATAATGACCTGCTACGGCGTCAGACTTGCTTAACGTACGATAAGTACAGTTTGCACTCGTCTTTCTGGTAGCAGCATCATATTTATTCCACTGAGAATTTAGAAATAAAAAGACCTTGTCACTTCTTATAAGAGTTATAAGAGAATGTGGCAAGGTTTTTTTGTCTATATTTTTCAAGTTAGCGCTATATTTTATCTAGGGGACATAATCTCAAAGATTGCTTATGGACCAGTATAACTATTATCATATACCTGCAGGATTTTAGAAAAAAAGACAATAACCTAAATCGGAGTAAATAATGATTACCCATGTTCCTGATATGACTTTTAAAACTCGTGTTCGTGATGACTCTATTGGCGGAGACAACCCGTTCACATGGTATGATCTAACCACAGATGAGTTATTTGCCAATAAAAAAGTGGTTGTGTTTTCTCTACCAGGTGCCTTTACACCAACTTGTTCAAACAGCCATCTCCCTCGTTATGAAGAGCTTTATAATGAGTTTAAGGCATTGGGCGTAGATGAAGTAGTTTGTATTTCTGTCAATGATGCGTTCGTCATGTACCAATGGGGTCTAAAGCAAAACCGTGAAAACGTTTTCTTACTTCCTGATGGTAATGGTGAGTTTACGCGCAAAATGGGCATGCTTGTTGACAAAAGCAATGTTGGCTTTGGTATGCGCTCATGGCGTTATTCGATGGTTGTCGATAATAAAGAAGTTAAGAAAGTGTTTAAGGAAGCTGACTTTGGCGACAACTGTCCAATAGACCCATTTGAAGTATCAGATGCGGACACTATGTTAGCGTATTTAAAAAGTAACGCTTAGATTCTATTGAGTTTGTAGTGTGGGTGGTAACCCGCAAATCTATAAATTTATTGAATAAAAAGACCTTGTCACGTTATATGACAAGGTCTTTTTTATGACAATTTAGGCTTAATTAAAACTTATAAAGCAAACCCAGCGTCGTTGTCGCCTCAGTACGTGAGTCTACCATTGGGCTATCGTATTGCTCATTTGGTACATAGCTCACGCTTTGATTGGCAAATCCTGCCCAGCGCTCATTGAAATCATAGTTGGCACTGATATTGATATACGGATTCAAGCTTGAGTTAGATTTATAAGCGTCAACGCCCGTTTTAGCGGCTTCTTTTTCACTGACGCCATAGTAGTATTCATTGTAGTCAGCATCATGATATTCAAAGCCAATGCTTGGATAGACCGTTAGCTTGCCTTTAGTGATTCTAGAAAGGTAGGTCAAGCGAGCTGTATTACCACCACTACGATCTAATACATCAGCACCTATCTGTGCGCGGATGCCACCAATAGCCGTACGACGCTGATAGCTTAGACCTGCTTCTGCTGATGATTTACGCTCATCCAAACCTTGTAGTGCGCCATTGGCATCATCAGGATCAAACTCAGAACCCGCAAGCTTGGCATAAGCAGACAGCTGATTGACACCATCATTGATCAGATACGCACCAGCTTGCGCACCGCGTACATAGACTTTGTTGTTGTCATAAAATGCACCTGGTAGCACGCGCACTTCAGTGCTGTCTTCGAGATCATAGGCCGATTTGACTGCCATGACATTGACCCCAACGCTGAGCTCAGCATCTTTGTCAGTCGGTAAGTTGTCATTAAAAAGTGCGGCGTTAGACATGCTAGCCACACTAAATAGTGCAGTAGCGGTGAACGCGCTAAACATAGTACGTGTAGAGATATTAGGTAGCGCTGCAAGTTTTAACATAATTGGATCTCGTAAGTGAGTATAAATAACTGAGTGGTGCGATTAGGCAAAACGTGTTCAAAAGGACAAGCTATAAAACGAATCAGTAATGTTGGTCAGTATGCTGTTTTTGGAGTATATATAGCAATGATAGATAAGTATGAGCATTTACTCAATGGCTTTTAGTACTTGTAGTAATTGCTGGTGAATATCTTGCCACCACCAGACAAAACCAATACTGATAAGTAGCATCGCAAGCCATGGTAATAGCTGCCAAATAACGGAAGGTTTTTTAAGTGTTTTGGGTTCAATACTATTATGAACAGCTTCATGACTTAACGGTGAATTGTTAGCAGTAATGCTTTCAGCATATATATCTGCTGTATTTGTTTCATTGTTAGCAAAAGTGGTAACTTGCTCCTTCGAATCCATCTCAAAATGAGGTGACTGTTCGATAGGAGTAGCGTCATACGAGCTCTGGTTATCGAGTTGTTCACGATATTGGCCACTATACTGACTGTTATATGATGGGTTGTCGTGAGCACTATATGAATAGTTGGTTTGATAAGCGTTTAGCGTGCGCTGCTGCTGAATCGCTGCGTTTTGTATAGCGACTGCCAGACGCTGACGGTAGCCAATCGCAAAAGCCAATGCAATTATTAGTCCTGTGATTGCGCCACCGATATGACCCGCATTATCAATACCCGGTACGGCAAACCCATAGACGAGGTTTATGCCCATAATAAATATTAGGCTCTTAAGATTGAGCACCATGCCATTGACCGATATTTTAAACAGTGCAGCAATTAATAATGCCGCGCCAATACCCATGATACCGCCAGATGCCCCAGCTGATAGTCCAGGCTGTCCCGTACCATCCAAAATACTTTGCCACGTGACATAGCTGTTTAGTAAGTTACCGCCAATTGCCGCTAGTAAAAATAACGCCAAAAACTTGGCTGAGCCAAACATCGGCTCGGCAATCTGCCCAAAGAAATACATGGCAAACCCATTAAACAATAAATGCATCAGACCAATGTGCAAAAATGCACTACTGGCCAAGCGCCATGGGTCATCCATCATCGTTAAGGGTAAGGCGTTGGCACCCCATTTAACTAACGCTTCAGTTGACGGGTTATTGGCATCGACGCCCGTGACTAGCTGCATGACAAATAGCCCGATAAAGCTGGCTAATAGCAGGGTAGTGACGGGCGCTGTTTTTAATAATTGTTGAATGGTCATAAAGGCTAACTGTCATCAAAAAGTTATAGAGACAGTATAAAGGGTATGAGCAAATTATGTTATGTGTAGCCGGTTTTAAACGTTGATTGTTCTACAATCAGCCGCTCTAAAAACGACCCACTTTGAGGTTTTCATACGTGCCTTTTACCAAGATATTATCCGTGACAGTATTGATATCGGTATGACCACAGAATGCCATAGATATATCACACTCTTTATAGATAATCTCAAGCGCGCGGCGCACCCCGTCTTCACCATACGCTCCCAATCCGTAGAGAAAAGCGCGACCAATCATTGTGCCCTTTGCACCCAATGAGATGGCTTTTAGCACATCTTGACCAGAGCGAATGCCACTGTCTAACCACACTTCAATGTCGCTATTCTCAGCATGGACAGCTTGTACGATGTCAGACAGCGCAGAAATAGAAGACAGTGCGCCATCTAACTGACGGCCACCATGGTTTGAGACGACCAGTGCATCCGCGCCACTGCGAGCTGCCATAATAGCATCTTCAGGCTCCATGATACCTTTTATGATAAGTTTACCGCCCCACATGTCTTTGATACGTGCCACATCATCCCAACTTAGGCGAGGGTCAAACTGTTCTGCAGTCCACGCTGACAGCGATGAGATATCTTCAACATTTTTGGCGTGACCGACGATGTTGCCAAAGGTGCGGCGCTTGGTGCCGAGCATATTAAGACACCATTCTGGCTTGGTCATTAAATTTAAAATATTAGCCAATGTGGGTTTTGGCGGTGCGGATAGACCGTTTTTGATGTCTTTATGACGTTGTCCCAGCACCTGTAAGTCCGCAGTCAAAATCAACGCAGAACAGTTTGCTGCTTTGGCACGGCGAATCAAATTGGCCATAAAGTCCTGATCACGCATGACATAAAGCTGAAACCAAAACGGCGCACTGGTATTTTCAGCGACGTCTTCGATAGAGCAGATACTCATGGTCGATAGTGAAAAGGGCACGCCGAATTTTTCAGCGGCGCGTGCGGCATGTATCTCACCATCTGCCCACATCATGCCGGTAAAACCCGTTGGGGCGATGGCTACAGGCATCTTGACTGGCTCACCGATCATACTCGTTGCCAGACTGCGGTTATCCATATCGACCAATACGCGCTGGCGCAGCTTGATACGGTCAAAGTCAGTCTCGTTATTACGATAGGTGGTCTCAGTCCACGAGCCTGAATCGACATAGTCATAGAACATACGCGGCACTTTACGCTCAGCAACGCGGCGCAGATCTTCGATTTCGGTGATTTTAGTTAAGTCTTTCATAGGTTTATCTCTTATTGCTGTTATGTTTTAACTAGAAGGCAACCTTAACCTAACGCTACTAGATCTAGTTTAATAGCGTCAGCTTGCCTGATTATCGTCCATTCAGTTTTCTACGGGAAAATTTGCCACAAAAAGACATCAGTCCAAAGAATGTTATGGGCCAGAGAACGGCTAAAGCCCACCACCATATTTGACCGAAGATGATAGCCATACCGATCAAACCTGCTTGCACGACATAATAAATCATCGCTAGCAGTGTTTTGCGAATCACATAGCCTTCTTTATCCACCAAGCCGACTACTGCGCAAGCAGCTACCACATTATGCACCGAAATCATGTTACCAGCCGCACCACCCACAGCTTGCAAGGCTATTACTTGTGCTGCAAGGTCGCTATTGAGTCCGATCTGATTGGCTGTTGACCATTGAAAATATGAAAACATCATATTGCTAATAGTATTTGAACCGGCGATGAAAGCACCCATTGCCCCAATCCATGGAGACACTAGCGGCCACGCATTTTGAAAAGCATCGGCAGCACTTTCAGCCAGTAATATTGGCATAGCCGGTAGCGCAGTAGCGACTTCAGCGGCTGAGCCTGAATTAATGAATACTTGTACCATAGGCACCGAGAATAGCAAAGCTGGTGCGGCAGCAACCATGGTCTTTGCCGAGTTACTCCAACTGCGCTTTACCGCTTGGCTATTCATTTTGAACAGTAAAATACATAATAAAGAAGTAATAATTAGAATGCTACCAGGAGAATAGGCGAGCTGTATCTTACTAGAAATTGTTGTACCAAAAAGATTAGTAAGGCTAATGGTTGTTAAATCCCCTACCAGAAAAGCTTTGAGTGGTGCAATCACTCGAGTTATGACCAATAAGGCAATCACAATGAAATAGGGCGAAAATGCACGAATTAAAGAGAACTTTGGGGTTGCTGAATCATCATATTTTACCTCGTCTAAAGTACCCAGCCAGTCTTTGTCCCATTTTGCGCGAGGGGCAAAATCAAAAGTATCTTTAGGCATCAAAAAACCACGCTTAGCAGCGGGAAGTACAATTAACAACCCAATGAAACCGCCAATGAGTGAAGGGAACTCAGGCCCTAGAAATTTAGCAACCAAAAAATAAGGAATAGTAAAGCAAAGACCTGCAAAAATGGCAAATGGCCATACTTTAAGCCCTTCTATGAAGGAGCGTTTTTCACCAAAGAACCTTGTCAAAAAAGCACTTAAAATTAAAGGTATCAAAAACCCAATAAGCGCATGTACAAGGCCTACGTTAGCTGTAATCTGTAATAAATAATTTTCGGCAGTAGTAGGGGCAATGGACTGTGTTAAATCTTGTTTATCAGTAATACCAGACCAAACGCCAAGTAGTAGAGGCGTACCAACTGCACCGAATGATACGGGTGTAGATTGAATGATAAGAATAACCATGACCGATGCCATCGCTGGAAAGCCTAAAGCCAACAACAGCGGAGCACCCACTGCAGATGGTGTTCCGAATCCTGATGAACCTTCTACTAAAGAGCAGAACAACCATGCCACAATGATCGCTTGGACGCGCCTATCAGGTGAAATATCCATAAAGCCCTTACGTATGGCGACAAGAGCGCCGCTTTCTTTCAGCGTATTCAGCAGTAAAATAGCTGCGAATACAATGAATAAAATAGTAAGTGCCACAATAATCCCATTAACAGTAGCAGCCGCTACCTGAGCACCACTAGCGTGCCAAATGAAAAAGGCTAGCAGAGCTGTCACCAAATAGGCAATACTCATAGCTATCTTAGCTGGCAGGCGCATAACTATGAGTAGTATGAATACAACGAGAATTGGCGCTAAGGCTAAGAAAGTGTACATAATTAACAGTCCTTATTGTTATTAACAGTCCTTATTGTTGTGTATACCAGCTTATTTTTTACTGGTTTTAAAGTCATACTAAGTTATTACTATAGTCGATACACTCTAAAAATGTCATAGCGCTACTGGGATGAATTTTGCGCAGCCTCTGGGAACGCAGCACGCAAGTAAAATTTATACCAGTAGCGCGTTTAAATCCATAACAGTTTTACATTCAGCTAACTATATTTATTAGGGCGTGTTTAAAACGCCTTAATAGTTGCTCTTAGGTGCTTTCGCTAAGAATTGTATGTATATGATTTAATAGAGTGCAAGGTTAGAGAGTTGAGATTATTGATCAGTAAATCATTAGCATTAGTATAATCAATTTACCAAACAGAATATAAAAGTAGTCTAGCAAGTATTGAAATACCATACTAGCTAAAATTAGCGGTAGATATTCTAATATAAGAAATTTAAAAGCTCTATAACATCAAAACAAAGTGCCGTTAGTTGTGAGCTAACAGTTGCTGTAAATCCATGACTGAAAATGGATAGTCTAATCGTTTTGATGGAGTCAAAATCACAGGGATAGACGTGGCAAATTCCATCATAAGTGCCTCATCAAAGTCTGCAATATCGACATGTTGGTAACTAATCGGTTGTACCGCCTGAAATTGTGTGATTATTTGCTCAGCGATATCACATAAATGGCAGCCCGAAGTGCCTAGTAGCCACCATTGATTGCTATTTTCATCAATGCCGAGGCTTGGGTTTGCTGCAATAACACGCGCTCGTAATACTTCTATATTATCATCGTGCATGGGTAGTCTCTTATCTTCATACTGATTGCAAAGCGCTGATGCTCAGTACGCGCTTATTTAAAACATAAAATACTTTAACGGTCATTACATCATAAAGAAGTGGGGTAAATAATGACAGCGATTGTGAGATTAGGTAAGATGACCTGCTATTGATCGTTATTAATGGCTGATGCTCAACGGTCGATGATCGGCTATACATAGCCCATTTATAATCATTGATTCTTAGTTGATGTCTCATAGTCATTGATAGAGTATCAACCTTATCTTATTACTTTTTTAACCACTCGGATATCGCGCATGGCAAGTTTTGGCACATTTATCAAACGTCTGTTATTGGCAATTATGCTATTGGTTGTCGCATTCCATATATTGGTCGTCGGGCTATTATTAATTTGGAAAACACAGCCAATTAACAACAGCATGTTTATGTTGACGCATCGCCTAACGGGTGGCACGGTCACTCAGACATGGGCTGAATATGATGCGATTGCCAAATCTGCCAAGCAAGCGGCAATTGTGAGTGAAGACTCAACGTTTAGTCAGCACAGCGGTTTTGACTTTAAAGGTATCAAAGCGGCACAAAAGAAAAATGAAGAGACAGGCAAAATGTCTGCTGGCGGCTCAACGATTACTCAGCAATTGGCAAAGAACTTGTTCCTCACCTCGCATCGCTCTTATGTGCGTAAAGCTGAAGAGGCTGTCATCACTGTGATGATTGAGACGCTATGGGACAAACAGCGCATTATGACCGCTTACCTAAATGTGGCGGAGTTTGGTAATGGTATCTATGGTATTGATGCAGCAGCGCATCATTATTTCGATAAGTCTGCGGCCAATCTAAATCGAGATGAGTCAGCACTTCTGATTGCGATGCTTACCAATCCAAAGTATTACGAAGATAACCAAGGTGATAAGCGTTTGCGTAACAAGCAACGTATTATCAAAAAACGCATGAAAAATGCCGTATTACCGCAAGTAGCTTCATAAATATAAAGCATTAAGGTTGGGCTAGGGCGTGTCCTCATTTTAAAAATGGTGATAAAAATGAAATAAATTGCCGTCAAACAAGGAAAATAGTGCAGATAATATCGAGATATTGACCAACTATTTGACGATGTTTGGCAAAATTTAGCTGTTTTTAGCCCATTTAGAGGACACTCGTTTGAATTGAGGACACGCCCTAGATTATAGGATCGAATGTTGTAAGCTAGGCTATTTCGAATAAGACTAAGACATTCCCTAGAAAAGACAGAACGATAAAAGATGATGGCGTATCGATAACGCAAAAGGAGTAGTGACGTGGTAGAGATGACTAGTAATCAGGGCAGTGGTGATGTTAACGATATGATTGACGTTAATAATGTTGAAGATGGCGCTAACGACAATATTGATAAAGCGATTAGTATAGATAGTAGTGTAGATAATAGCCCAAATAATTTAGCAGAAATCGAATGGCAACGCTCAGAAGATGGCAGCTATTCACCCAGCAGTTATATCAATCGAGATTTGTCTTTATTACAGTTTCATCTGCGTGTATTGGCGCAGGCAGCCAGTCCTCGTCACCCACTGCTTGAGCGCTTGTTTTTTCTCATTATTTTTTCATCGAATCTCGATGAATTCTTTGAGATACGTGTCGCTGGCATCATGCAAAAACTCAATATCGGTGACGTATCGACCAGTGCTCACGGTATGCGCCCAAGCGAGGTGTTAAACGAGATCTCTGCGATCACTCACGACGCTATCAATGAGCAATATCGTATTCTGAATGAAGATATTTTGCCCGCTCTTGCGCTCGAGGATATCCGCTACCTAAAACGTGATGAGCTCAATGCCGAGCAGTCTGCATGGATGAAGCGTTATTTTACCGAGCAAGTTGTACCAGTATTGACACCGATTAGCATTGATCCTGCGCATCCATTCCCGCGTTTGGTCAATAAAAGCTTAAACTTTATTGCCACTTTAGAAGGCAAAGATGCTTTTGGTCGCGACATTAATTTGGCGATTGTTCCAGCGCCGCGCAGTCTGCCGCGTGTGATTCGTCTGCCAGATGAGCTAACGGGTGGTAAAGAGCATCATGTGATGCTATCAGCCATCATTCATGAGCATATCGGTGAGCTGTTCCCTGGTATGAGTGTGACGGGTTGTCATCAGTTCAGACTGACACGTAATGCAGATTTGGATCTGGCGGATGATGTAGAAGATATCGCCAAGGCACTCGAGGGCGAGCTTGAAAACCGCCGCTTCGGTGACAAAGTCCGTCTTGAGGTCACAACCGACTGCCCAACGCATATCAGTGAGTATCTGCTTAATGAATTTGAGTTGCATGACAATCAGCTATACCGTGTCAATGGCCCAGTCAACTTAACGCGTTTGCTGTTTGACTTTAATATTCCTGCGCTACGCTACCAGCCATTTACTCATGTCGTGCCAAAGGCATTCCGCCGAGAAATGGATAAGTCAGATAAATCGACCAGTATGTTTGCTGCCATGCGTAAAAGTGATGTGTTGGTTCATCATCCTTTTCATGCGTTCTCGCCGATTATTAATTTACTTTGGCAAGCAGCCAGCGATCCCAAAGTATTGGCAATTAAACAAACGCTATATCGCTCAGGCACCAATTCAGAAATCGTCAAAGCACTTGCAGCTGCCGCTCGTAATGGCAAAGAAGTCACGGCTGTTATTGAGCTGCGTGCGCGTTTTGATGAAGCGTCTAATATCGCAGTTGCCAACTATCTACAAGAAGCAGGCGCGGTCGTAGTCTACGGTATCGTCGGTTACAAGACCCATGCCAAGCTCATGCTAATCGTACGCCGCGAGGACGACCGAATCCGCCGTTATGTCCATCTAGGCACTGGTAACTATCACGCGGCAAATGCCAAGGTCTACACAGATTATGGTCTGTTTAGTGCAGATCCTGATATCTCAGAAGATGTTCACAAGATATTCCAAGAGCTAACCGGCATGGGTAAGCCTGCCAACCTCAAAAAACTGCTACATGCACCCTTTACTTTGCATGAGAAATTGATGAGCTTTATCGATGATGAAATCGCTCATGCCAAAGCGGGCAAACGTTCTCATATCATTATAAAAGCCAATGCGCTAACTGAGCGCCGCCTCATTGATAAGTTATATGATGCCTCGCAGGCAGGCGTTAAGATCGAGCTTATTTTGCGGTCTATGTGTTGTTTACGTCCACAAGTAAAAGGACTGTCTGAAAACATCACGGTACGCTCTGTTATCGGACGGTTTTTAGAGCATACGCGCGTTTATTATTTCTATAATGATGGCGATGAGCGTCTATACTGCGGTAGTGCAGACTGGATGGATCGTAACCTGTTCCATCGCGTAGAAGTGGCGTTCCCGATTGAGAACAAGAAGCTATTTAAGCAGATTTATCAGGATGGCTTAATTAACTACTTACAGGATAATACGCAAGCGTGGACACTTGATGGCACTGGCGTTTGGCAGCAATTACAGCCAGCAGCAGGTGAGGAGCCACACGTCGCACAAGAGCATTTATTAAAAACGATCAATCGTGTCGAAGAGTCTAGCTAATTCGTAAAAGCACCTTTAGGCGATAATCAGCTATTCGATTGTCTATCTAACCAAGCACTGGTAAATACTGGTGCTTGGTTTTTTTTGCTCACCAATTGCAAAAGTTACAAACTGACTTGCAACCTCACAATTATTCACATATTGATACGGCAGTACACTGGTGCATTACCCAAGGTCATACCTATAATTAATATCAATTCCGACGCTACTTGAGAAGTATTGGTTACTCATTTGAGCGTTGGTACAAGTTCAAAATGTATATCTATTGGACTGTCTAAAGCCGTCTAATCAAATCATAATAATAGGAAATAAACCATGAGTACTACTAACAATGATAATTCAGATATAAAACAAGCTGCAGAACAGGTAAATGGTCAGGAAGTTGAGAAGAACTTAGCAGAGAATAAAAAAGTCGACGCTCCTGAATCATTAAGTGAAGAAGAGCAAACGCCTTTTATCGATGATGATTTACGTACTGATAAGTAATCTACGACATCAAACATCGATCTAATAATTAATAATAACCAATAATAAAGCGAGGGACGCGCCATGACTATGCAAGAACCAGAAGCAACAGACACAGAAGAAAAAGTAATCGTGGATGACCCTGCTGCTAATGAGTTAGAAAACCCCAAAGATAGCTATGCAGGACGCAAGCACAAGCCTGAAATCGATGGCCCTGAGCAAGACTCACAAGAGACTGACGAAGTTTATGCTGATCCACGTAAAGAAGAAAATCTTCCAGCAGGTGGCAAGAATGCAGCGGAACTAAGTGCCTACGACTTGAGCCAAAAAGGTAATGAGTAAAGAAATATAGGTAACAGCGGGCTAACCAAATCGATAAAATTATAAATATAAAAAGAGGATATGATAATGCAAGCAAAAGACTCAGCAATAGATAAGGTGAAGGTACTAGAATCTAATGATCATAGTGCAATTGAGAAAAATACCACTGAGAACAAAGGGACTGATACTTTTGATGAATCTGTGGTCGACTCAGAACACGTAAATGATAATGACAATCCAGCGCGCCAACCAGATCGCCGTGATCAAGAGGGCAGTACCGCGTTTGATGACAATATCAATGAAGATACTGTCGGTAGTGCAGCATCCAAGAGTGAGGGTATTAATGATTTAAATCGTTATGCCAACATTGATAACGCACAAACTCGCATCTTAAATCCTGATGAAAAAGATTAAACAGGGGCAAATCTCAAAAAATATAGTGTTTCTTGGGTTAGATAAGTAATTATCATAGTAGGGAGTACCAATGAATAACTCGGATAATGAAAGCGTCAATAGTGATCATAATTTAGAAGATGCAGATGACAATAATGGTATTGTCCCTGATGATGCATTACAAAAAGCAAATCCAGCCGCAGCAGAAAAAGCTACGGAAGATCATGATCCGCATAATGTCGCCAAGAGCAACAAACAGTATGACAGTCCATTGATGGAAGATAAAAAGTAAGAACTCACTACATCAATAGCTATTAGTATTTGTACATAAATAGGCATTTGCACATAGATAAAAAGGCACTGTGTTTGATACGAGTTATATACTCTTACCAAACACAGTGCCTTTTTGCTTACTATGTTTTTACTTTCTACATTATATAGGTAGACATATTTAGGTAAGGCGTGGGTTTTAAGCAGGTGTACCACTATGAAAACGTAGCTCAGCATCTGGGCTACTTATTAATTCAGCCTCTACTTCCTTAAAGAAAGCAACTCGCTCATCGATATTCTCATCTGATAATGATTGAGCGAGTGCAAGATAATCTTCAAAATGACGGCTCTCTGACTTGAGTAGATAACGATAATACTTCGCTAAACGCTCATCGTCGATGACTTCGGCCAATGCTGCAAAACGCTCACAAGAGCGTGCCTCAATAAATGCCCCAATTATCAATACATCAACCATCGCTGCTGGCTCGTAAGTGCGTTTGTGCTTCAACATCCCCTTAGCATAGCGCCCAGCACTTAGGTATTTCCATTCCTGACCGCGCTCATTCATGATACCCAGTACTTGCTCGTAGTGCAGCATCTCTTCACGTATTAGCTGTGCGAGTTTACGTTGCAAGTCATACGAGAACTCATAACGAAATATCAAATTCATGGCAGTGCCAGCGGCCTTTTTTTCGCAGTTGGCATGGTCTTGAATGATCATAGGTAGATTTTCAATCGCAGCGTTTACCCAAGCTTGCGTGGTTTGCGCTCCTAAGAAGTTGTAAACAGGAGATAAGTCTACCTTTATAGGAGTGCGCAGATGCGTAATATCGACACTATCTTCTTCAGGCAGCTCTTCTTCGATTAGATCTGATTCAGCACTACTATTTACAGTTTGAGAGACATTTTCTTCGACAGATTTTTTCTCGATATTATCGTTATCTATAGTATTTGCTGTTGATTGTAATGTCGTGAGGTCTTGTTGATTGATAGTCATAGTCATAGTCTAAGGAAGCTTTATTTATGAATGGTGATACCAGTAATTATATCGTTAGTCTGACCTAGATACGATGCTAAATAACTGACAGTCATTAATAGGTATTTATTAATAGATAACGGTTAAGCATAATTCAAGGTATTAATGATTACTTACTGTTTATATTAATGTTGCTGCATCTATTTCCCAGATGATGATTATAGCTCCTAGAGTAGGCTGCTTATACATTATCATTATTAAACAGCCTAAGTATTTACTTAGTGAATGGTGTTTCCTTGTTAATTTTATTATTTGATAGTAGGATGAGATTTTGCTCTTTAAGCATTTCGTCTTATTTTTATGATTCACTATTAGTAAAGAGTAAGTCTAATATCAATAGATTGCCTTTTACTAGAACATCAAATTTGTAGATATATCTTCTTAGAAAAATTAGAGAATCAAAGATTCCACAACGAATGAGATATGAACGTTTAAACCTCACAAGATTAAAAACTCTTAAACAGTTACTGTCACAACTCAGTATTAGTACCCCTCACGAACAGATAAGGATAACAATATGAGCCAGTCTTCTAACACCAATCGTATTCAAAAAGGCAGTCTTGCCATCGATCAGCAGTTATATGACTTTATTGAAAACGAAGTACTACCGAAAGTCGGTGTGGATTCAGACGATTATTGGTCAGGTTTCGAAAAGGTTATTAAAGAATTTACCCCGCGCAATAAAGCGTTACTTGCGACTCGTGACAAGATTCAAGCGCAAATTGACCAATGGCATCTAGATAATCCTGCAAAAGATGGCGAAATAGACTATCCAGCTTACAAGACATTCCTGCAAGAGATTGGCTATTTGCTACCTGAAGGCGAAGCGTTTACGGTTGATACCAAAAACGTCGATGACGAAATCGCACACATCGCAGGGCCGCAGCTAGTCGTACCAGTTCGTAACGCTCGTTATGCGCTTAATGCGACCAACGCACGATGGGGTAGTTTATACGATGCGTTGTATGGCACCGATGTTATCAGTAGTGACAATGGCCAAGAAGCGGGTGGTAGCTATAATCCTACTCGCGGCGCCGCTGTTGTCGCTTACGCCAAAGCATTTTTAGATGAGCACTTCACACTAGCATCAGGCTCTTATAATGATGTGACTGGTTTTAAAGTAGTCGATGGCAAGCTAGAGGTCGTACAAGGTGATAACAGTACCGCGCTAAAAGATACGGCTAAATTTGTCGGCTTTGTCGGCGACGCTGAAGCTCCTACAGGTGTACTGTTAAAGAACAACGGCTTGCATGCTGAGATTCAAATCGACAGTAATCATCCAGTGGGTAAAGACGATCCAGCAAATATCAAGGATGTACTGCTTGAATCGGCCATGACAGCCATTCAGGATTGTGAAGATTCAGTCGCTGCTGTAGATGCAGAAGAAAAAGTCGAAGTCTATCATAACTGGCTTGGCTTGATGAATAGCGACCTACAAGAAACCTTTGAGAAGGGTGGCAAAACGCGTACGCGTAAGCAAAACCCAGATCGTGAATATAACACACCAGATGGTGGCAAGCTGATCTTGCCAGGTCGTTCGCTATTATTAATTCGTAACGTCGGTCACTTAATGCAGAACCCTGCCATCTTAGTCGATCTAGGCGATGGTCAAGAGCAGATATTTGAAGGCTTAATGGATGGCTTAATCACGCCACTATTATCACTTAATGATATTAAAGGCAAAAACGAGCTATCAAACTCGCGTCAAGGCTCAATGTATATCGTGAAGCCAAAAATGCATGGCCCTGAAGAAGTTAAAATGGCCAATGACTTATTTAATGCATCAGAGGATCTATTAGGTCTAGAGCGCAATACGCTTAAAATCGGCATCATGGACGAAGAGCGCCGTATGACGGTGAACTTAAAAGAAGCAATCCGCCAAGCTAAAGAGCGCGTTATCTTTATTAACACAGGTTTCTTAGATCGTACTGGTGATGAGATGCATACCAGCATGAATGCAGGTCCATTTGTACCAAAAGGCGAGATGAAATCGCAAGCATGGCAGCCTGCTTACGAGCAGTGGAACGTCGATATCGGTCTAGAGACAGGCCTACAAGGTCGCGCGCAAATCGGTAAGGGTATGTGGGCCAAGCCTGATGAAATGAAAGAGATGATGGATACTAAGGCTGCTCATCCTAAGTCTGGTGCTAGCACTGCGTGGGTACCATCACCAACGGGCGCTACCTTGCATAGCATACACTATCATCAAGTGAGCGTAGCTGATGTACAAGACACGCTAAAATCACGCGAGCGTGCTAGCTTGGACGACATCTTGACCATCCCATTAGCAAAAAATACCGACTGGACTGACGAAGAAAAGCAGCAAGAGCTTGAAAACAATGCTCAAGGTATCTTGGGTTATGTCGTACGCTGGGTAAATCAAGGCGTTGGTTGCTCCAAGGTGCCTGATATCAATGATGTCGGTCTCATGGAAGATCGTGCTACTTTGCGTATCTCAAGCCAACATATTGCTAACTGGTTGCATCATGGCGTGGTTAGTGAGCAGCAAGTGATGGATACGATGAAACGCATGGCCAAGGTCGTCGATGAGCAAAATGCAGGCGATGATGACTATCAATCAATGGCAGATAACTTCGATAGCTCTTATGCATTCAAAGCCGCCTGTGATTTAGTCTTTAAAGGACGTGAGCAGCCTAGTGGTTATACTGAGCCATTGTTGCATCAAGCACGTTTGGATCTTAAAGCAAACGCTTAGAACAATAGACTAAATATGACAGGCATTTGAGCATACTTGATGAGCAAGTATGCCAGTCAGTCTTGCTCGTTTGTAACTGATAAATTTGCTCAAATAGATTATTAACTTCTTAATTAGCGCTATTTATTTTTAGTAAATAGCGCTTTATTTTGGACTATTATTCGATGTTTATTATAAAAATTTAAGAATATTAGTAATCATATTAACCAATATTATTCGTATCTAATTGAGTAAGCGGAAGTTTTTTCACAATCGTTCAAATAAAATGAAGGGTCTATTATTTGATAATAGATGTATCGAAAAGGCAAAAAAATATGTTGCAAATTATGTCAAAGTTGTTATGCTTGTACTCGAAGTATGAGTTTGGTAACGGATGTTACGCAATGGAAGGATGAAAACTAAAGATTACATGGCAGTTACTTTTTTAATCCCAGTTATGTAAATCATGGTTTTTTTCATCTTACTGTAATAGAACTTCGCCACACTTGTTTCTGACTAATCTCGGTAGCCAGTTACACATTATATCTTTGAGGATTTGTGACGATACCATTATGGGCGCCAGCTAATAATAGCTTGCTCATTACTACAATTGTAAAGTGGAGATACCCCATGAAAAAACTACTTTTAGCTACAGCAATCGCAGCCCTATCTGTATCAGCAGCCAATGCAGCACCTACTGTTTATGGTAAAGCATTCGTCGGTGTGGATTATGTTAATCTAGACAACGAGTTAAGCAACACCGATGAAGATGCGGTACAGATCAACTCATACTCGTCACGTCTTGGCTTTAAAGGTTCGGAAGCAATTACTGCCAATACTGACGTGATCTATCAGTATGAAGTAGGTATCAATGTTGATGGTAACGCAGGTGATGATAACAATATCGCATTCAAGAGCCGTGATACTTATCTAGGGTTCAAGAATGATAGCTACGGTGAGTTCCGTTTTGGTCGTAACACCTCAGTACTTGATTACGTAAATAACGTGATCACTTCTGGCAGTGGTTTTTGGGATAATTTAGGTTCGAATCAGCTTGATTCAGAAGAAAGCGGCATCAACATGACTGATAGTGGTCGCCGTAATAACTCTCTTGTTTGGCAAGCACCTAAGTACAATAATCTACCATTAGATGTTGCACTTATGTATAAAGCTGACGAATCGTTAAATGACTCTACTAGCAGCGATGCAGGTTTTGCAGCAGCAGCAATGTATGATGCTGGTACTGGTATTACGTTTGGTGCCGCTTATGACAACGATGTTAACCTAGATGGTGATCTTATTCGTGGTACGGCTACTGTTGATCTAGGCAAGTACATGGCAGCTCCTGTAGTACTTGGCGCTCTATATCAAGTTGCTGATTTCGATTCTACTTCTGGTCTAGGTGACGAGAAAGAAAAAGGCTTTGTTGTTAGTGCGAAAATGGGCTTGAATAACTTCGCTAAGCCAGCCGCTGTTTATGTTCAGTACAACAATACTTCTGACGTATTAGGCTTTGACAACTTTGATTCAGATCAGATCGTTGTTGGTGGTGAGTATCAATTCAAAAGCAACATGATCGCTCACGCTTATGTCGGTCAAAACTCAGCTGAAAATGCTGTTGGTGAAGACTATGATTTGTTCGCAGCCGGTGGCGGTTTAGAATATAAATTCTAAATCAGATAGTCTTATAAGTTATTTACCAAAGACTCATCCTTCGGGGTGAGTTTTTTGTTGTGTAGGATTTTAATAACAGAAAAATGTTTGCTTCCAGCGCGAAAACATAAGAGTTTCAGACAGTTTGCATTTTTGCCCTATATTTTATGGCGTATTTTTAGTAAAATCCTTCTTTACCAATTACCGACAGAGTACTATGACCAAGTTTATATTCGTGACCGGTGGGGTAGTGTCCTCACTAGGAAAAGGTATCACCGCAGCTTCTCTTGCAGCGGTCTTAGAAGCACGTGGCGTGACTGTCACGATGACCAAAATGGATCCGTATATTAACGTTGATCCAGGTACGATGAGCCCGTTTCAGCATGGTGAAGTATTCGTCACTGAAGATGGCGCAGAGACCGATTTAGATCTGGGTTATTACGAGCGCTTCTTGCGTCACTCAAAAATGAGTAAGAGTAATAATTTTACCAGTGGCCGTATTTATCAAAATGTTTTAAATAAAGAACGTCGCGGTGAATACCTTGGCGGTACGGTACAGGTTATTCCGCATATTACGGATGAGATCAAAAGCAAGATTCTTGCTAGCGGCGAGGGCTATGATATTGCTATTATCGAAATTGGCGGTACCGTTGGTGATATCGAATCACTTCCGTTTATGGAAGCCGTACGTCAGATGCAAGTAGAGCTTGGCCGTAATAGAGCCATGCTAATGCATCTTACTTTAGTACCGTATATTGCTAGTGCTGGTGAGACCAAAACCAAGCCAACGCAGCATTCAGTAAAAGAGCTACGCTCTATTGGCCTACAGCCTGATATCTTAATCTGTCGCTCTGATCATCACATCTCTCAAGACAACCGTCGTAAGATTGCGCTATTTACCAACGTTGAAGAGCGTGCGGTAATCATGTGTGAAGATGCACAAAGTATTTATCAAATCCCGCGCACATTACACGAGCAAGATCTTGATGATTTAATCTGTGAGCGTTTCGGTCTTGATGTGCCTGAAGCTGATTTGAGCGATTGGGATAAAGTTGTTGAAGCTCAGTTGAATCCAGAAGGAACAGTGACTGTTGCGATGGTCGGCAAATATGTCGAGCTTCCAGATGCTTATAAGTCTATTAACGAAGCATTGCTACACGCAGGTATCACGCATAAAGTAGATGTGAAGATTGACTACATCGATGCTGAACGTCTAGAAGATGATGATACTTTGCTTACGCAGCTAAACGATGCTGATGCTATATTAGTACCAGGCGGTTTCGGTGAGCGCGGTACGATGGGCAAGATAAAAGCCATCACTTATGCTCGTGAAAACAACGTTCCGTATCTAGGCATTTGCCTTGGTATGCAGTTGGCTGTGATTGAGTATGCGCGTAACGTACTTAACATTAACGCTAACTCTTCTGAGTTTGATCGTAAGACAGCTGAGCCTATCATTGGTCTGATCACTGAATGGTTAGATGAGCGCGGCGAGCTGCAGATTCGTAGTGATGATTCAGACCTTGGTGGCACGATGCGCCTAGGCGCACAGCAAGCAGAGTTAGTTTCTGGTAGTAAGCTAAGCCAAATTTACGGTGCGAGCAATATCACTGAGCGTCATCGCCATCGCTATGAGATGAATAATCGTTATATCGAGCCGTTAGAGCAAGCAGGTATGACCATCTCTGGTTATTCTGCCAAGCAGCATTTGGTAGAGTCAGTTGAGATTTCTGAGCATCCATGGTTTGTCGCTGTGCAGTTCCATCCTGAATTTACTAGCTCACCACGTGGTGGTCACCCATTGTTTAATAGCTTTGTAAAAGCGGCTAAGAACCACAACGAAGCAAAATAGCTCTCAAAATGTAATCTATATTGAAAGCGTTTATTATAAAAAAGACTGATCTTCGGATTGGTCTTTTTTTTTGTTTAATTCAGGCTGTTTGTTGTTATTAATCAGCAATCATCTTTACTAATGACGTCTAATTACGCTTGCATACTTTTTTTAATCAGCCTATCGGTTACAATATAGGACAGACATATTAATAACAAAATAAGAGGTAATGGCTTCATGGACAAATTATTGACCGCACAATCACATATCACGATCAACACTCCTAACAACGATACGATCAACATTGGTAACGACCAGCCTTTTGTATTGTTCGGTGGTATGAATGTTTTAGAGTCTAAAGAATTGGCATTTGAGATTGCTGAGCAGTATGTTGATATTTGCAAGCGCTTGGGTATCGGCTATGTTTTTAAAGCGAGCTTTGATAAAGCCAATCGTTCAAGTCTGCATTCGTATCGTGGGCCTGGTTTAGAGCAAGGTATCGATTGGTTAGGTCAGATCAAAGAAAAGTTCCAAGTACCGATTATCACTGATGTGCATGAGCCACATCAAGCAGCACCAGTTGCTGAAGTGGCTGATATTATTCAGTTACCTGCATTTTTGTCGCGTCAGACAGATTTAGTGCATGCGATGGCAAAAACAGATGCCATTATTAATATCAAAAAGGCGCAGTTTTTGGCCCCTCACGAGATGCGTCATATCGTTAATAAGTGCCTAGAGGGTGGTAATGATAAATTGATACTTTGTGAGCGTGGTAGTGCTTTTGGCTATAATAATTTGGTCGTGGATATGCTTGGTTTTGATACTATGAAGCAGATGGATATACCGGTATTCTTTGACGTGACGCATAGCTTACAGCAGCCAGGTGCACGTAGTGATAGCGCTGGTGGACGTCGTGAGCAGATTACAACGCTTGCCCGTGCAGGTATGGCTACAGGATTGGCAGGGTTATTTTTAGAAGCGCATCCAAACCCAGAAACTGCAAAATGTGATGGTCCATGTGCGCTGCGTATGAGCCAACTAGAGCCTTTCTTACGTCAGCTTAAGCAAATTGATGATTTGGTCAAAGGTTTTGAAGTATTGGATACTCATTGATACGGTACGTAATAAGAGGGCTATACAATGGCAATTCAAATGGCGCAAGTAAGCATCGAAAATATCGATGATGCAGAAGGCTTAGATAGTGTGATGACCGCTCTTAAAAACATCTCAGGCGTGACGGCTATTAATTTGGATCCTAAGCATAATGTTGCAACGGTAAGCTATGAGGATACAGATACTAGTATCCATGCCTTAACAGCAGCGATTAGCATGGTGGACTATGTGACTCAGCCATTTCCGATTGATTCACCACAGAACCCGCACCATAACGATTCATAATCACAAATAACTATTGTTATAAACTTGTCGATGAGCTATTTTACGTTTTTATTAATAAGTTACTGTCTCGTTAATAGCATCTCGTTAATAAAGCAACAACCAAACAGTCTTGTTGTCGAGGATAATAGGGCTTATGCTTATTTAATGTAGCTTTGATAGTTGCTCTTACTTTGATAACTTAAAAGGTGTCAAAGTAAGTATTAACAGAATCACTATTAGAGTTGCTCATTACTAATAAAAATAAGGAGCCCAATATGGCAGATCAAACACGTATTATTAAAATTGATGGCATGACTTGTGGCGGATGCGTAGCAAGCGTACATACAGCAACAGCTGATATTGATGGATTAGAGACTATTACCGTTGACCTCGCTGACAACCTAGCGACGATAACCTTTGATGATAGCAAAACCAGTGCAGAGGCTATTGCTTCAGTTATTGACGATGCGGGATTTGAGGCGACAGTTGCTAACTCATAAATCTCATCACTTATTTACAGAACCAGCTAACATG
This sequence comes from Psychrobacter sp. Ps1, assembly GCF_022129425.1. Taxonomy (NCBI): domain Bacteria; kingdom Pseudomonadati; phylum Pseudomonadota; class Gammaproteobacteria; order Moraxellales; family Moraxellaceae; genus Psychrobacter; species Psychrobacter sp. Ps1. Next base: position 105,943 of record NZ_JADQAN010000004.1, read on the forward strand.
TTATTACAAGCATGATAGCTGGTTTTTTAATGATTAACGATTATGAGTATTCAGCCTCAATATTTTGCTACATTGCTACTTTGTCTGAAATACTCATACTGAATACGATATTGACCAATTGCTTTATTTGAATTTTTGCCCACCCACTGATATTTTATCGTGGTTCCTACTAATTTATAGGCACCATGACGAGTTTTATTTATGAACGATACCACCCGTACTACCAAAAATGAGTCTTATGATGTCGAAACTGATGTTGAGTCCAACACGTCACTGACACCGCAACGCGCGCATTTGCAATTGGCGATTGATGGCATGACTTGTCAGGCCTGCGCCTCAAGAATCGAGAAGGTGCTTAATAAAAAGCCTTCGGTGTACGAGGTAAGTGTGAGTTTTGCTGGCGAGACCGCCAATGTTGATTATGACCCAACCCAGACGACGCCCGAACAGGTGACGGAGTGGGTGAATAAAACAGGCTTTGTGGCTAATGTGCAGGCAGCCGATAGCTTATTTGCTCAGACTGACGAAGATACCGCCACTCAATACCCATGGCGTTTAATCGGATTATGGGTTTGTTTGGTGCCATTTTTAGTGGGTATGGCAGGTATGTTGACGGGTTTTGGCATGGCGTGGATGCCGCCAGTCTGGGTTCAATTTATTTTAGCGACTGTAGTACAGTTTGGTTTAGCGTTACCATTTTATAAGAGCGCATGGGCATCTATAAAGGGCGGCCTTGCCAATATGGATGTGTTGGTGGTCATCGGTACAGTAACGATATGGGCGTATTCGACTTATCTATGGCTCACGCACGGCGATGGTACTTTGAACAGCTTGTTGCAAAGTGGGCATTTGGGTGGACACGGTGCTAGTAACAGCCCAGCCGTATATTTTGAAGCAGGGGTGATGGTCATTGCCTTTGTACGTACGGGTAAATATCTTGAGGAACGTACCAAGAAGCACAGCCTAAACAGTATTGATTTACTATTGTCATTGACACCTGATGAAGTAGAGCAGCAGCAGCCAAATGGTGAATTTCATAATATTGCGTTATCTGATGTACAAGTAGGTGACGTCCTACGTGCGAAGCAAGGCAGCCGCGTCGCTACAGATGGTACCGTCATAGAAGGCAGCGGCTGGTGCGTGGAGAGTCATTTAACTGGCGAGTCGGTAGCTCTCAAAAAAGAGCAAGGCGATGGATTGCTGGCAGGTGCCTTAGTAGAGAATGGCAGTCTACTGTATCGTGTCAGTGCGAAGGGCAGTGATACGAAACTCGGCGATATGGTACAAGCATTGAGTGATGCACAAGGTTCAAAAGCCAATCTAGCGCGTCTCGCGGATCGAGTAACGGCTATTTTTGTCCCTGTAGTGGTAACGATTGCGTTGGTTACCTTTGGAGTCACATGGTGGCTGACAGGTATGGTTGATACTGCACTAATGCACGCAGTATCGGTGTTGGTTATTGCTTGTCCTTGTGCGCTTGGTTTGGCCACGCCAGCGGCGATCATGGCTGGTATGGGCGTTGCTGCGCGTCATGGTGTTTGGTTCAAGGATGCACAAAGTTTAGAGGCTGCAGGCGATATTGACACAGTGGTACTTGATAAAACGGGTACATTGACCATCGGTAGACCGACTATCGTCGATCATGTCATGGTGGATAAATCGCTTGCTGTTGATGATGTGTTGCAGATCGCTGCCAGTGTCGAGGCGCATGCCAGTCATCCATTAGCGACAGCGTTGGTCAATACAGCTAAAGACCGTCAACTGTCTCTATTTAATGTGACTGACATCAGTGTGATAAAAGGCGCTGGTATACAAGCAAATATCGAAGGACTTGGGCTGATAAAAGTGGGTACGGCAGAGTTTGCGAACTTGACGTTGCCAAGATTTATGCCAAAAGTATGGCAAATTGCCAGTACCGTTGCGATTAGTATTAATGATGAGCCACTAGGTGCATTTGCCTTAGCTGATGATTTAAAGGCAGATACGCCGCAAGCAATCGCTGCACTACAAGATGCGGGTATCAATGTGATCTTGATGAGTGGTGATAAGCAGTCCGTTGTCGATCATGTAGCAGGGCAGTTGGGTATTGATAAGGCTTATGGCAAGATGAGCCCGCGTGACAAGGCCAGTCAAATTGCACTATTGCAAACTGCTGGTCATAAGGTGGCGATGGCAGGAGACGGCGTCAACGATGCGCCAGCGATGGCTACTGCCGATGCCAGTTTTGCGATGTTTGAGGGGACTGATGTCGCTCAGCATAGTGCCTCTGCACGTCTAATGGGTGAGTCGCTCATGCATATCGATGCGGCACAAAAAATCGCTCAAGCAACGCTACGCAATATCAAGCAAAATCTGTTTTTTGCCTTTATTTATAACTGTCTTGGTATTCCGCTTGCTGCATTTGGGTTTTTGAATCCGATGATTGCTGCCGCTGCTATGGCTCTTAGCTCCATCTCAGTACTCATGAATGCACTACGATTGACACGGTTTAAGACAGAGGTTGAGTTAGATAATACGGTATCTACCTCTCATACGGATAAAGAGCATTTAGCAAAAGGATAGCTATCATATTTGCTTTAAGCTTCTATAAATATAAAACAGATAGCCATCGCATATATGTATCTCTAAGATTGTTTTTATGACGGCAAGTCGGTGTAAGATAAGGGAAGTTTGGTAAAATATATGCTATGATGCCAAGCACTATAGCCGACTATTAATCTGCTTGATACACCTCTAATTGCTGGGTAACTATAGCCACAAGATGGAAAGGTATGAAGGGTTTTTAGGATTACGCGCTATATGATATTTTGCTTTATCTTTTTTGTATGCTAGCTGCCGTTATTTATCTCACAAACTTGGCATGACCAAAGGAATTAACAGACATTATGTACGCTGAAGAAACCAACAACGTCACCGCAATTAAAGACATTCGCGCTCGTGAAATTTTAGACTCGCGCGGTAACCCAACTATCGAAGCTGATGTTATTTTAGCTGACGGTACTGTCGGCCGTGCTGCTGCTCCAAGTGGCGCATCAACAGGCTCACGTGAAGCGCTTGAGCTACGTGATGGCGACAAGACCCGCTTTATGGGTAAAGGCGTCAAAAAAGCCGTTTCTAATGTCAACAGTCAAATCCGCAGTGCCTTGATTGACAAAGATGTGACTGAGCAACAGGCCATTGATGATGCCATGATTGCGCTAGATGGTACAGAAAACAAAGAAAGCTTGGGTGCCAATGCCATGCTAGCTGTGTCACTTGCTACAGCTAAAGCAGCAGCCAAGTCACAGAATCTGCCATTACATCAATACATTGCCAATCTACGCAATCAAACATCGTTGACCATGCCTGTGCCGATGATGAACATCTTGAACGGTGGCGAGCACGCGGACAACACGGTTGATATTCAAGAGTTTATGATTGAGCCTGTAGGCTTCACAAGCTTCTCAGAAGCGCTACGTGCTGGTACAGAGATTTTCCATAGCTTAAAGTCTGTATTAAAATCGCAAGGCTTAAATACTGCCGTTGGTGATGAAGGTGGTTTTGCACCTAACCTACGTAGCAACGAAGAAGCTATCACGGTTATCATGCAGGCGATTGAGCAAGTTGGCTACAAAGCTGGTGAAGATATCCATCTTGCGCTAGATTGTGCGGCTAGTGAGTTTTACAAAAACGGTCAATACGTTTTGGCAGGCGAAGGTAATAAAGCCTTTGATAGCCAAGGGTTCTCAGACTACCTAGTTGGGCTGGCACGTCAGTATCCTATTATCTCTATCGAAGATGGTCTTGATGAGTCGGATTGGGATGGCTGGAAATATCTGACCGAGCAGATTGGCGATAAAGTTCAATTGGTTGGTGATGATTTATTTGTAACCAATCCTGCGATCTTGCAAGAAGGTATTGATAAGCATATTGCCAATGCTATTTTGATTAAATTTAATCAAATTGGCACCTTGTCAGAAACGCTAGATGCGATTTATATGGCTAAGAAAAATGGCTATGCAACTATCATTTCACATCGTTCAGGTGAAACGGAAGACAGCACCATTGCAGACTTGGCAGTTGGTACTGCTGCTGGCCAGATCAAGACTGGCTCACTATGCCGTTCAGACCGCGTAGCGAAGTACAACCAATTGCTACGTATCGAGCAGCAAGTACGTGCAAGCTATCGTGGCCGTGAAGAGTTTATCGGTTTACGTGGCTAAGAGTCTGACTGGCTGTTTGGCGCGTAATATGCGTTAAGTAATATACGCTAAAAAGCTTAGACTCATCAGCTGGAGTTAATATTTAGGCGATATATAATCATTTGTATATCGCCTAATCAGCTTAAACTTTACTATCTTCTTTTATACCGTTTGGCGTTATCACCTTATGAAATATTTTAGCCAATTTATACTACTTGCTTTAGCCGTTGCAGTGCTTTTAGGATTGCAATATCAGTATTGGTTGGGTGAAAATGGCCGTTTTGAACACAATAAGTTAACAGCTCAAATTGAAGAGCAACAACGTTTGAATGACAATCAAGTTGCAGCAAACAACTTACTACGCACCGATGTTCAAGATTTAAAAACAGGACTTGAGGCCGTAGAAGAGCATGCTCGTTTAGATTTAGGTTTAATCAAACCTAATGAGACTTTTGTTCAAGTATCCACCGCACCAACCACGCACAGCAACTATTAGCTTTATAAATACACTAGCTTTCACGAATACACTAGCTTTCACGAATACACTAACTTTTACGACATGAATTAATTTTCATGATGCAGCATCATAATGTTGTTATCTGACACCATTCATCACACTTAACACCTGCTTTATTCCTCTTTACATATACTGTCATGGGCTCAAACCATGAGTACACTACTATGAATACAACCCCTAATATACATGCCATGATCGTCGCAGCTGGTCGCGGTAGCCGTTTTGGTGCGTCTATTGCCAAGCAATATACAATGCTAGAAGGTCAGACGCTATTGCAGCATAGCGTGGCACGACTTGCTTATAGCGATTACATTGATAAGTGTCTATTGGTCATATCAGCCGATGACAGCACGGCTCAACAATTAGAGTTTACCCTTCCTATAAGCTATGCAGTCGGCGGAGCAGAGCGTTGGCAGTCAGTACAAGCAGGCGTTGAAGCAATTAGTCAGACAGGTGCTGATGATTCGGATTTGGTGCTTATTCACGATGCAGCACGTCCCGCTGTACCGAATGTAGATATCGATCAAGTGATTGAAGCAGCGATGCTGGAGCCTTACGGCGCTATTCTAGCGACACCAGTGGCCGATACGTTAAAAGCTTCCTATCAGCTAGCTACCTCCGCAGAAGAGAGTCGTGCACACTCTTATATCAAATCTACCATTGATCGTAGCAATATGTGGCAAGCACAAACCCCGCAAGTATTTCGCTTAGGTCAATTAAAAAAAGTCCTAAATCATGTGTTTGAACATCAGCTAAGCATTACAGATGAGGCCAGTGCTTTTGAACAATTAGGTTTACCAATACGTTTAGTCTCTGGCAGCCGCCAGAATATAAAACTGACCTATCCTGATGATGCGGTACTGTTAACAGCGATTATGGCGCTTCAGTCTTAGTTTCAACTCTGCTTCCGCTAACGAGCATCAGTTTTACTCCTTTTATACTTAATAGTAGCCATGATAAGTATTATGGCTTCAGTAGCCACTATATCCTCGTTAGACTTTTCTGTACTATTCTTAAAAATTAACTATTACTAAAGCCTATACCAAGAATATATATAATCTACTTTGAAATATAATATGGTTATTACATATGTTTTTTGTGTCTGAGCGGGCCTATGTCCAGTAATAGGTTGCTTTAATGACCAAACTAACCTATGATGTAACTAACTTAATACAATTAATATAAAAACTTATAAAATAAATAATATATCAGACCGATTCATTACGCTTAGTTATGTTGTCTCTATATTTTTTCTGAAGTTAGTATGATTGTTTTAGCGACATTTACCTGATAATAGGGAGAAGCTGATTGTCAACAATCAACGATTCAACAAATCCAGTAACGCCAGATCTCTGCCAGCTTGTATATATAAGCCGGATTACCTCTACTGGTCTTTCAAGTCCTAGCACGCTTAATGATATCTCAGAGACCGCGGTTGAACGCAATCAAATAGATAATATCACAGGTATTCTTTGCTATGGCAATGGCTACTTTTTACAGTGTGTCGAAGGCTCAGAGCAGGCACTAACCAATCTAAAAAATCGTTTGTTGGTAGATGATCGACATAAAGAATTAAAGATTTTAGACTTTTCTGAAATTACCAAACGTCGTTTTGCCGGTTGGTCGTTACGTTCAATTACCCTTGAGCGTTGGATGACTAAAGAGCCTGAGCTTAAAAAGTTAATGCCATTTAAGCCGTATGAGTGGGATTCTAAGGAGTGGCAGAAGTTCTTAGACGTGTTGCAAGGCTACTATGAAGAGCAAACGAGAACAGGTAACGTCGATACACCTCCTGTCAAATACAGCACGCTAGGGGTGACTCTAAGTAAAGTTGTAGGGCAGCATCAGGCGTTCTTTTTGATCCAGACGATATTGGGATTGATGATAGTGGCTACGTTGCTATGGTTACTGCTGTAATCGATAGATATGAATAAAGTACCCATTGAGCCAAGCTATATTTACAATTAATAAGACAACCAAAAGAAAAAGCCAGCATTCAATTAATGCTGGCTTTTTTATTTAGAAGAATAAGTTGGCTTTTAATGAGAGACATAAAAAAACCCAGTTCATAATAAATTATGAACTGGGTTTTTGGTGGTACGCTTGTTAGTCTAATCTAATGCTAAGCAATAGTGCTAACAAGTGACGCCAAATAGTGGCGTCCCCAGGGGGATTCGAACCCCCGTTACCGCCGTGAAAGGGCGGTGTCCTAGGCCTCTAGACGATGGGGACTAGTAACAACACTTCAACTGCTTTCACCATTTATGCTGAAGTGGTGCGTATTTTAATAGCGTCGGCGCTTCCTGTCAAGCCTTTTTCTACGTCTTTTTAAAATTAAATATCTTTTTTTAATTGCGCGCCGAGGATGTAGGTCATTTCGCTTTAAATGATAGCGAATCCATAAAGAAGTACAGGCACTAATCGTCAGTGCGAGCAGCATATAGCCGAGAATGGTACCCCATAACTTGAGCTGTGGATCCATAATAAAGTCCCTCCTATTAATCTTGATAATGCTTACTATCAAGACAGTGTGAGCAACTTAAACCATCTATAGGATATAACTACATCGCTTAAGAGTGATATTTTATCATCAGACCGTTATTCGCATCGAATAGAACAACTACGTCTGTAATCACGAAAAAATAGTTCCATCTATATATTATGATATCAATCATATCCCTATTGATTGCCAAATCAAGATGTCAAAGTCATCAAGTATTACAAATAGCACTATTATGTATGATTGGCAATATAGGATATGTGACTTATTGACTGTCGCTATCAGCTGACTCTTCTTTCGCGTCTTCATTGTGCAGTGCATTGGCCAACATGGGATAGTTATTTAGTATATGACAGAATAGCTCAGCAGTCTTTTGAGTGTCATACAGAGCTGAGTGAGCATTCTTGCCATCAAACTCTAACCCTGCTGCTTTACAAGCACGTGCTAGGACAGTTTGACCAAATGCTAATGCTGATAAGGTAACGGTATCGAATACTGAAAAGTTATGAAATGGATTGTGGTTTTTGCTATTGGTTCGTAGCACAGCTGCATTCAAAAAAGCCAAGTCAAAATGGGCATTGTGTCCAATTAAGACACATTGACGGCATTCTTCATCACGGCGTACGTCTTTTAACCCTTTAAAGATGCGGCGCAATGCTGTCTTTTCATCTTCTGCAATGGCTTTGCGCATTGGATTTTTAGGGTCAATGCCGGTAAAGGCAAGCGCACTTGGCTCTAAGTTTGCGCCTTCAAAAGGCTCGATATGAGCGTTGAAAGCTTCACCTGGATAAAATACACCTTGCTCATTCAGTAAGACAGGAATACAGGCAATTTCTAATAGGGCATCGGTCTGGGCATTGAAACCTGCTGTTTCCACATCGACGACGACAGGCAAGAACTTACGAAAGCGGTCTTTTAATGCCATAGGTGCTTGCTCATCTGTCGCTGAAGCTACATCTTCAGGGGAAGCGTTTAGAGTAGTATCAGGACTAGCAGATTTAGGGTTTGATAAGTCTTCGTCAGGCAAGGTCGCTATGTTTTGATTGGTCATATAAAGTTAAATCACTTTTATCAGTCGTACTAATATATTGAATAAGAAATAAGCATCCTACGATACTAACTGCACCTTTAGTACAAAGAAATCTACTACAAAGGTATCATTAATATCATAGGATAAAATAATAGGTCATTTATTGAATGCTAAGCTTTGCGGGCGTTAAGCCTTAATCGACCAAGGTAGCGTCTCACCTGCCATTAGGGGCGTCAATGATGCGCCATCAAAATAAGGATAGTCAGTCGGTACTTGCATAGGTGTGTTGACAAGTGTGATCGTGCTTTCATTTAGATGTAAGCCGTAGAACTGAGCACCAAAACGACTGGCGAAACCCTCTAACTTATCTATCTTTCCAACACTGTCAAAGGCGGTCGCATACAAAGGCAGCGCCGTGGCTGCACTATAGCAACCTGCACAGCCACAAGCGGCTTCTTTTTTGTCTGTCGCATGTGGCGCAGAGTCAGTACCCAAGAAGAACTTTGGATTACCACTAGTAGCTACATCTAATAGCACTTTTTGGTGGCTTTCACGCTTCAAAATGGGTAGACAATAAAAATGCGGTTTGATACCACCAACCAATAGATGATTGCGGTTAAACATCAAATGCTGCGGCGTAATAGTGGCAGCAACATTGTTACCTTGTGACAATACAAAATCTGCCGCATCGCTGGTAGTGATGTGCTCTACTACTATTTTCAACGTAGGGAATTTCACGATAATTTGAGCCAATACTTCGTCTAAGAAACGCTTTTCGCGATCAAAGATATCTATATGGTCTTGAGTAACTTCACCATGTATCAGTAGTGGCAAATTGTACTTTTCTAATGCTTCAAAGACATCGACACAGGCATTAATATTGGTGACACCATCTGTGGAGTTGGTAGTCGCTCCAGCAGGGTAGAGTTTGACAGCTTGTACGATACCTGACTGCGCTGCCAACTCGATGTCTTGGGCAGTGGTGTTATCCGTTAAGTATAGGGTCATACGCGGATCGAAAGCTGACTTGCGCTCAAGACTTAAGTTACTTGCTACTAATTGCTCCATGATACGTGCGCGGTAAGCAATAGCATCCTGCGCGTTTTTGACTGGAGGCACCAGGTTAGGCATACAGATGACACGGTTGAAGCTGCTTGCTGCATGAGGTACGGTCGTGCTCAAAGCGAGATCGTCACGCAAATGAATATGCCAGTCATCTGGCTGAAGGATGGTCAATTCTCTAATCGAATCAGTCATAGTGTCAAAGCGCTCTATATCGTCAAATAAAGGAAACAAAAGGGAGTGATACTGTGGGTCTATCATAACAGATTTGCCCACTTGACTAAATATAAGGCTAGATATCTGTACATAATTCATCGAGCTAAGGTTAGTATCCTGTCGTTAAATGATGTTTAAATTTTGGTGGCAAAAATGAGGTTGACTAGAATTTAAGTCAAAAGCGCACGCCTTATGGCAGTTAGACTTTTGCCCATAGTAAATATGATGTACACTGAGCAGGTAATTATCGTTCGACTTGCTTTCGATTTGATCGTCGCCTTTTCTAAAACTATATTTCATAATGGGAGTTCTTCATGGCTCAACTTGATCCAAAAAATATCAATAAAATCGTCTTGGCTTATTCAGGTGGTCTTGATACCTCAATCATCGCTAAATGGTTACAAGAAACTTATGATGCGGAAGTAATTACCTTTACCGCTGATATCGGTCAAGGCGAAGAAGTTGAGCCAGCACGAGCCAAAGCTCAAGCAATGGGTATCAAGCATATTCATATCGAAGACTTGCGCGAAGAGTTCGCTCGTGATTATGTATTCCCTATGTTCCGTGCTAACGCCATTTACGAAGGTGAGTACTTATTAGGTACGTCTATTGCCCGTCCGTTGATTGCCAAGCGCTTGGTTGAGATTGCTAAAGAGCATAATGCCGATGCTATCAGCCATGGTGCGACTGGTAAAGGCAATGACCAAGTTCGTTTTGAGCTAGGTGCTGTCGCTTTGTCACCAGACGTAGTAACCATTGCTCCTTGGCGCGAGTGGGATCTATCAAGCCGTGAAAGCCTAATGAAATATGCTGAAGAGCATGATATCGCCATTGATTATGCGGGCAATAAGAAAAAATCTCCTTACTCCATGGATGCTAACTTACTACATATCTCTTATGAAGGCGGTGTTCTAGAAGAACCGTATACTGAAGCAGAAGATGACATGTGGCGCTGGTCTGTCAGCCCAGAAGAAGCACCTGATGAAGCGCAATATCTAGAACTAGAATACGAAAAAGGCGACATCGTTGCTATCGATGGCGAAGCGCTTAAGCCTTATGAAGTCATGATTAAGCTGAATGAAATCGGCGGCAAACATGGCATCGGCCGTTTAGATATCGTTGAAAACCGTTACGTCGGTATGAAATCACGTGGTTGCTACGAGACGCCAGCGGGTACTATTATGCTAAAAGCGCATCGCGGTATTGAGTCACTAACGCTTGATCGTGAAGCTGCCCATCTAAAAGATGAGCTAATGCCACGCTACGCAAAAATTATCTACAATGGCTATTGGTTCAGCCCTGAGCGTATGATGCTACAAGCATTGATTGACAAATCACAAGAATACGTCAACGGTACGGTACGCGTAAAACTCTATAAAGGTAGCGTGAGCGTCGTCGGCCGTAAATCTGACGATTCATTATTTGATGAAAAAATCGCCACTTTCGAAGATGATGCGGGCGCTTATGATCAAAAAGACGCAGAAGGCTTTATCCGTCTAAATGGCCTACGTTTAGCTATCGAAGCTAGCCGTGGTCGCGATTTATCTAAGTAAGTTTTTGGGCTGCTTATAGTCAATTCGTAACTTAGATCGCACAACAAAAAAGAGACTCTATGTTGATAGGGTCTCTTTTTTTATGGCTAGTAAATGGTTGCTAAAACGGTTGCTTTGAGGGTAGCTATTTCAAAAGTAAAACGCTTTACTCAGATTTTTCTGTATTTGCAGCGTCAGGTTCGTCTTCATCTACCATTACAATGGCCACATCTTGCTGTTGACGCTCATCAATAGCATCTTGTTCTAACACTTCTTCAGTTGCCAGGATCGCACCGTCAGATTTTTGCGATTGGTATTTCAAGGTAGCGAGTGCACCAAGGACACCAACGACAAGTATGATGATAAGAATGACAGGATTTTTCCATAGTGGTGTGGAAGCCTCATATTCGATAGGCTTTTCACTAGTGGTGGTTGGCGTATTGTCGTTATTGCCGCCGATTAGTCCCAAACTTACTAAAGGCGGTTTAGGTGGATTGGCTGGTTCAGAGTTAACGCGTAGTCGATTTCGACTGAGATAGATATCTGATATTTTGGCTAATTGTAGCAGCCAGCGTTGATGTGGTAAGGCAACGGCATGCATCTCGGTAAATACTAGCATATCGTTGTGACGACCTTGCTGTAGATTGTCAGGTGAGCGTCCAATGGCTTTTAGGTAATTGCCTGTCGCCATTTGCATGTCTTGCACAGGTTCATAGTTTTCGGGTTTGAATCCAGACAGTTCATACCAGTAAGGATCAAAAGAAGGTGGAGTGCTTGATAACTGCTCAGCATTTAATAAAGTACGTTCCGCATTACTCTCTGAGTTATTCTCTATCGCTTCAACAGCTTTAGTAGTTGATTCGGGCAGGTCACTGTTGCTTTCTGTTTCAGCAGACAAGGTATGCGCATGCTCTGGGCTAAATCGGGCCGCTGATAAAAACTGTGGTTGTAGTGCAAACCATTTATTGATCTCATCACTGTCTAGTTGACTGTATTCTGTCAGGATAGCCAATTCACGCAGCACAATCACGCATAAAGAGGTGAGTAGAGTTTGAGCCTGCTGCGTCGTTGCATCAATCTTCTCAGCGATATGTTCGCTTGCCTTTATGACACGGGCGTTATCACTAAATACAGCATCTGCTGCATCGTGACGATGGTAGAGTGTGGCGCTAATGGTTGCAAAGTTCATTGAGTTATACTGTCGTAACTCTTTGACAGCACTACGACCAAACAGCTTTTTGCTGACTGCCTGTCCCTGATGACGCTGCTGATAGGCGAGAAGCGCACTTACGATGGCTTGTAGACTGGCATCCATCCCTAAGCGAGCTTGCGGTAGAGAGAGCTGTGCCGCATCGGCCAAAAGTGACAGCATAGGCTGGGTATCATGATATAAAAAATCATACATCGACACACGTGTCGGTGAAATAGTCGTCATAATCTGCTAGCATCAAAAAGTGTGCCCCTATATTACGGTGCCAAATGTCTTGATACAATCCCTTGATAATAGAAATTTTCAATCATTTTACTAATAACCTTGATAGTAATCTGATGAATGACTGATAGTCGGAAGCATTTATGACCAATAATAAGACGCTTGATAAACAACTCGTGATTAATATCGCTGAGCAAACATTGACGATGTACCAGCAGCAAACTGAGGTTGCGAGATACGTAGTCTCCACTGCAAAGAATGGTATTGGTAGTCAGCAGGATAGTGGTTGCACACCGCTCGGTAGGCATATCATTGAACAAAAAATAGGTGGTAGCGAGCCTATGAATGCGGTATTTGTTGGGCGTGTGCCGACAGGTGAGATATACGATGCAAATCTTGGTGAGCTACATCCAAAGCGTGACTGGATATTGAGCCGTATTCTCTGGTTAAGCGGTCTTGAAGAAGGGTTAAACAAAGGTAGCAATAGCCAAGGTGGCTGCGATACTTATGAGCGCTATATCTATATTCACGGTACACCAGATACTGAACCAATGAGTATTCCGCTATCACATGGCTGCATCCGTATGCGTAATGAAGATATTGTAGAATTATTTGAGCAAGTAGAAGAGGGTATGCCTGTTACGATTGTGGCTAATTAGGTCGTGTTGCACATTTAGCCATGGCGCTGACAGAAGCTATTTAAACACAATAAAAAAAGACAGCTAGTTATATAACTAGCTGTCTTTTTTTATGGAGTGGCTTTACTTTATGAAAGCCGTACCCCTCATAAAAATGATACTACTATTACCAAAACGTTGAGCTATCTGCAAATTTTGCTAAACGTGCATCAATATGACTCTGGTCATCAGTTAGTATGGCCGTAAACCAACCCGTACCATATAAAGCATTAGTATCTGTTTTTGATTTCAATTCATAAAACTGCTGATATTGATTATCATCGTTCAGTTGTTCTAATGCTTTTTGTGCTTTTATCAGACGCTTTAACCAACGTTTCGTTTTCTTTTTAGCTTTTTTCTTACTTAGTAAAGGCGTAGAAAATTCACTGATGTAGCGCAAATCTCTTAACTGATTAAGCCGCTCGCTTTCAGGTTGGTCATTATCAGCAATGTCTGTGTTTACCTCGATGTCATCGCTCACAAGCTCAGCAACACTTACTTCGTCACTTACTTCATCACTTATTTCGTCAGCTTTTTTATTAGTTTTAAGGTATTTTTTATATTGTTTAGAGAGGACTTTCGTTAGCTTATCGCGGGCAAGCTGATCAGTCTGAGGTTCAATGCTTGGGTCGCTCATAGTAAAGGCAATCAGCTCTAGCAAGGTTATCTGAAAGTCATTGGCTTGCAACGTATTGATAGGCGTAATTTTGATATTTTCAATATCTGTTGTCCAGTCAACGGCAGGCGCGCCACATGCTTGTAGCTCAGGTTCGATCTGTGCATTGATATAAGCAAGTTGATAGTAGTCGCTAAGCAAGGTTGCAGTTTGCTTTAGTATCGGCAGCCATTCAGGATTAATCTCATCAGAGAATTCAGCAAATGCTTTCAACGCAGTACGCAAGCGATCAATACCAACTCTTAACTGTAGAATATGATTATCATCTATGCTGCCAGCGACGATAGCACTGCTGTTTGGTAATATCTGTAATAAGCAATTGTGTACGACCGCACGTATAAATGCAGGTGCACTGCTGTCTTTGTCTATTTGCAATTGACTTAGGTTTGCGTTGACTGCTGGACTGTGATTTTGTCCGTTAATAAGTAAGCCGCCGTTTTCAGCTTTGGTAACGGTAGATAGACACAGCTTATAGCGCTTGCACCATGTTTTGGCAGTTGTAAATAGAAAATCTAAATCTCCTGACACCAGTTCAAACTCTATCTCTTGAATGGCTTTGCGTAGCGAGTCATCAGTACCATGGATGATTTCTCCTTGATCGTAAGCCATTTCGATACAGTTATCGGTTTCATCCTCATTACTTTCTGTTAGCAACCGCGTAGTGCGCTCGACGTCAGTCACATAAAGTCGTGTTAGCGTCTTTGCTAGCTTTTTGAGCTTAAAATCAGCCAATGCTGCAGCGACTGGAGTGTCTTGATATATCGTTAAATCAGGCATTAGCTCATTATTATCGAGCATCGTTTGTACTTGCTCATTATCGAGTACGGCATTGTGCTCCAAGCGTGCGGCAATACCATCACCACCAGCTTTAATGGTTTGTACCCATGTATCGCCTTCTTTGCGAATACGCAGACCGATACCTGCCTGTGCAAGCTGTTGGTCAGGCGTATCGTAATAATGTGCAGCCAGTTGTGTCACTTGTGAGGATTTAACGTGCGTTTGACGCATTAAACCCTTTAGCCGTGACTCTGGTACCAAAAACTTCAGCTCTATCTCTTGCATATTAGCTCCTAATAATTCTGACTGATGGCTCTGATCGATGGTTGTGATAAACAATTATTAGTCTACCATTCTCTGATTATTTAAACCGCAATAAAAAACCGCCCTACATGATGTAGGACGGTTTTTTGATAAATACTGCTAGTCTGTCGGTTATTAGAACTGGTTCATCGTGTTCTTGCCGCCGCCAGCTTTCAGAGCGTTATCGCCTGAGAAGATTTCTTTGTGGTCATCGCCAAGGTCAGAACCAGCCATTGCTTGGTGCTTAACACAAGAGATGCCTTCGCGGATTTCTTTACGCTGTACGCCAGCTGCATAAGCAAGCATACCTTCTTCACCGAAGTAGCCTTTAGCAAGTTCATGAACGCTAAGAGCAGTCGTGTGGTAAGTCGGTAGCGTGATTAAGTGATGGAATACACCAGCTTCACGTGACGCATCACGTTGGAAGTTCTTAGCGGCTACGTCAGCGGCAGCATCAAGCTCAGTACCGTCATAATCAGCACTCATTAAGTCATCTTTATTGTATGCAGAGATGTCTTTGCCTTCTTCTTCCCACTGTGCGATAACTTGCTTACGGAAGTTAAGTGTCCAGTTGAATGATGGGCTGTTGTTGTATACAAGCTTCGCTTTAGGCTGTTGCTCTTTAATACGGTCAACCATCATTTTGATGTGCTCTACGTCTGGAGTCGGTGTTTCGATCCATAGTAGGTCAGCGCCGTTTTCTAGAGCCGTTACACAGTCAAGTACAACACGGTCAATGTTAGTCTCTTCACGGAACTGATATAGACCGTTAGGTAGACGAACCGGGCGTACTAGTTTGCCGTTGTGCTTAAGTAGGCTGTCATTTTCTTGAGCGTTCTCTAGCGTTACTTCTTCCATTTCGATGAAATCGATGTATTTAGAAGCAAGATCGCCTGGCTCATTTGATACTGGAATTTTTTGCGTTAGTGAGGCGCCTTCAGAGTCAGTACGAGCAACGATAACGCCGTCTTCAACACCAAGCTCTAGGAATGCATAACGGATAGCGTTTAGCTTAGAGATGAAGTCTTCATGCGGTACCGTTACTTTACCAGCCTGGTGACCACATTGTTTAGCGTCAGATACTTGGTTTTCAACCTGAATGGCACAAGCACCAGCTTCGATCATTTGCTTAGTCAATAAGTAAGTAGCTTCTTCGTTACCGAAACCTGCATCGATATCAGCGATGATTGGCACAACATGTGAATCAAAGTTTTCGATTTTTTCTAGGATAGCTGAAGTGTCTTGGCCAGCTTCTTCAGCAGCGTTTAGCTCACGGAAGTAGTCGTTCAATACTTTAGCATCTGCTTGACGTAAGAAGGTGTAGATTTCTTCGATTAGCTTAGGTACTGATGTTTTTTCGTGCATAGATTGGTCAGGTAGTGGACCAAACTCAGAGCGTAGAGCAGCTACCATCCAACCTGAAAGGTAGATGTAAGTTTTAGACGTCGTACCGAAATATTTTTTCTTAGCGTACATAGTTTGCTGTGCAACAAAACCATGCCATGCACCTAAAGACTGCGTGTACTGAGACGTATCATTGTCATAATCTTCCATGTCTTGACGCATGATTTTTGCAGTATATTTTGCGATATCCAAACCCGTTTTGAAACGGTTTTGTGACATCATACGTGCAGCATCAACTTCGCTAATGTTCTGCCAGTTGCCGTGCTTTTGCTTTAATTCACGTACTAAGTCGATCGCTGATTTATATGCAGTTGACATCTATAGTCTCCTTGGTGGGGTGTAAAAACAAATAAGTTAATTGTTAAAATAATGGGTCTGTCGTTTTACTAAAATCTTTGTACTAAAAAGTAATATTCAAAATTTGGTCTATCGTTTATCTATTGAAGCTCTATTTACCCTAAACAAACCGCTAGGCTATTACAAGAAATTTGCTGAACTCAACAGTTGAAAATAATTGCTGGTTTATAAATATTTATCGATTCTCACTATATATCTAAAAGGTATCTGAATACTTAATAGCCAGTGATGTCATAATTGGTAGCAAGAGATGTTACAATAATGAGGTCAATTAACCGTATTTAACGACTGATAAAAACCATTAATATATTACTTAGCGACAATATTTAATCGGATAAAAGCAGCTTATGAACCTAAGGTTCGTCCTCTATGCTGCAAATCCTTTATAGAACTCACTATAACCACCTTACCAAGATTTATCTAATTTATGATAGTTATCTTTGGTATTTCTGTATGATATAATGTTTATATAACAGCGTCTTACGATAGGTTTAATGAGTTATAATGCAGCTCTATCAGAAAAAAATAGAACCAAATTAGTAAAAAATAATGAAATTATGCTGTTATAGCGCACAAATCATCGTAGCAGCACTACAAATGCCAGCCTTAATATGGCGTTTATTCAAAAGCCAAGAGAACCAAATATGAATTTGCAGCGGGTTGATTTAAATTTATTAGTCCATCTAGATGTGTTGCTACGAGAAAAAAACGTCACTCGCGCAGCCGAGCAGCTTGGGATTACTCAGCCTGCTATGAGTAATATCTTGCGCCGTTTGCGTAAGCTGTTTAATGATCCATTATTGGTACGCTCATCTGAGGGTATGACGCCGACTGAACGCGCCCTTGAATTACAGCCGCGTATCCGCGAGATACTTGCTGACTTGACTCAAGTGTTGGAGCCGCGTACTGAATTCCGCCCTTATAGTACCTCTCGTGTGTTCCGTATCATGACATCGGATTATGCCGAAGCGACCCTAGTACCTAAGCTAGTAAAAGCACTACGTTCTGAAGCGCCTAATGTGATTTTGGACTTTTTGACTCCATCAGACGTCTCTTATCGAGATATGGAGCAGGGACGAGTTGATTTAGCGATTAACCGTTTTAACGAGATACCTCAAAGCTTTCATCAGGTTCTAGTATGGCGTGATACTTTTAGTTGCCTATTATCTTCTGACAGTCCTTATGCCAATCGTTTTAATCTGAAAAACTACCTTAAAGCACAGCACGTTTGGGTATCTAAAACAGGGATGGGCGTGGGCTTTGGGGTCAATCCAGAAAAATCTGGTGGACTAGGATCTATCGATCAAGCCCTGCAGCGCCTTGGTCAAAAACGCCAAATCAGTGTCTTTACTCGACATTATCAAATGCCTGCTATGCTTGCAGCAAATAAAGATTTGATAGCGACTTTGCCCACGCGTGTGGCAAGAATGCAGGCAAATAACGACAGTATCATGATGGAAGATCCGCCGTTTTTTATTCCTGAGTTTGAGCTTACGATGGCATGGTCACCTCTATTGCAGCATCACCCAGCCCATCGTTGGTTACGTCAGTTAATTATGCATGTGGCACGACAAGTCGTTGCTGAAGAAGAAAATCCACCACAAGAGATACCGGTTATTAATCATTTGTTTTGATTGGTTTGTGTGAGTTGAATCTATCTTTTATTAGAGCGGAATATTCCTGATTATCTGAATTTTTTATAAAAGTATTTCTCTTTAGATTCCACTCTATATAGTTATTAGACCAGCCACTAGGCTGGTTTTTTGTGTTCTAGCGTTTAATAGTTAGTATGTAATATTCAGTTATACTTAATAAGTTAGTCACACTATTAACATCTTCAACACACTTCACAATATATTGTAAAACTCTTCATCAAATAGCTTGTTAAGATAACGGCAGATAGAAAACGAGCTACCAATAGATTGTGCTATCGACGTAAATTTAATAATTAAAACTGTCACAGCAAAATAATTATAAGTGACAGTAAACCCGATTATAAATCCCAAATGTAAATTCGAATAATAAGGACAGTAACTATGTCAGACATTACTACTATTAACCCAACCACGGGCGAAGAAATCAGTAACTACAATTATATGAGCAATGACGAAGTCAACAAGATTGTCGATGCTTCACATAACGCATTTTTAGAGTGGCGTACAGTGAGCCACGAAGAACGTGGTCGCGTCATCAAGTCTATCGGTGATAAGCTGATGGAATACAAAGAAGAGCTGGCTAAACTGATGACTGAAGAGCGCGGCAAGTTATACAGCCAGAGCATGCAAGAAATTGATCTCTGTAAAGCCATCTGTGATTACACTGCTGAAAACGGTGTTGCTTCTTTGGCTGATGATGTACGTGATATCGAAAGCATGAAAAAAGGGCTAGTGACGTACCAACCTATTGGTATTATCTACGGTATGCAGCCTTGGAACTTCCCAGCGTATCAGGTATTCCGTTATACCATCGCAAACTTGATGGCGGGTAACAGTGTCTTATTAAAACACGCATCTAACGTAACAGGCTCTGGTTTATTAATTGAAAAAATCCTTCACGAGTCTGAATTGCCAAGTGATTTGTTCCGTACGATTATCATTGATCATGACCAGTCAGAAGCATTGATTGGCAACGACAAAGTACGCGGCGTGACACTAACAGGTAGTGACAAAGCAGGTGTAATCGTTGGACAACAAGCAGCTAAGGCGATTAAGAAAGCTGTATTAGAGCTAGGTTCAAATGATGCATTTATCGTATTAGAAGATGCTGACATCGAAACTGCAGTAGAAACCTGTACGCAAGCACGTCTAATCAATAACGGCGAAACTTGTGTAGCAGCCAAACGCTTTATCGTAGTCGATAGCGTATATGACGAATTCCGTAAGCGTATCGTTGAGAAATTTGAAGGCACCAAAGCGGGTGACCCCATGGATGACAGCTCAGATATCGGTCCATTAGCACGTGCAGATCTACGTGAGCAGCTACATGAGCAAGTAGAGCAAAGTGTGGCTAAAGGTGCAACGATCGCTGTTGGCGGTAAAGTACCTGAAGGTAAAGGTAGCTTCTATCCAGCAACTATCCTAGAGAACGTTGAAAAAGGTCAGCCTGCATACGATGACGAACTATTTGGTCCTGTCGCTTCACTAATTCGTGCAAAAGATGAAGACGATGCAATGCGCAT
This sequence comes from Psychrobacter sp. Ps1, assembly GCF_022129425.1. Classification (NCBI taxonomy): domain Bacteria; kingdom Pseudomonadati; phylum Pseudomonadota; class Gammaproteobacteria; order Moraxellales; family Moraxellaceae; genus Psychrobacter; species Psychrobacter sp. Ps1. The sequence continues at coordinate 125,785 of NZ_JADQAN010000004.1, forward strand.
CGCTAATGACAGTCGTTATGGTTTAGGTGGCGCGATTTTCTCAAAAGACGAAGAGAAAGCTGTTCGTCTAGCACGTGAGCAATTCGATACAGGTATGGTCTATATCAATGGTTATGGTCTTGCCAATCCTGCACTGCCATTTGGTGGCGTGAAAAACTCAGGCTATGGTCGTGAGCATGGTGGCTTCGGTATCAAAGAGTTTGTCAACATTAAAGCAGTTCATGTATTTTAAGAATGAACTAATTAGACAAATTAGCTAAATAGATAACTATTTACGATTTTAAATGATAGTAAATAATAAATAGTTATCAAATAAAAAAGCCCAGTTGCTCATAATGAGTAACTGGGCTTTTTATTGTGCTATATAAAGTGGTATTAAAAGCAGTTTAATAAGCTAAGATTTTTTATCCATCTATAAGCAATTGCAAAGGTAACGTCGGTAGGTAAGTCTCCGTTTGCGATAGTGTATTATTTGCTTCAAGTGATAATACATTTTTTGCTAGGAGTAAAATCGTCCAAGGCAGCAATTGATGTTCAAGCTTCTGAACCCGTGACTGTAAACTCTCTGCGGTGTCGTTGATATCGACATTCAATACGGCTTGAGTCAACACCTGACCTGCATCAAGCTCCGCTGTCACTTTATGAATACTACAGCCGTGACGACGTTCACCCGCTTGTATGACTCGTTTATGAGTATCTAAACCCTTATAAACCGGAAGTAGAGAAGGGTGAAGGTTAATCATGGGCGCTGGTACATTATCGATAAACGAGCCACTTAATACACGCATGAACCCAGCTAAGACGATCAAATCAGGTTGCCACGCTATTAGCTGCTCGTTGGCATGGGTTTCAAACGTCTTGATACCCATACGTTTACCATTAGCAACGTGTGACAATACCGCAACTGGAATATTGGCATCTTTAGTACGTGTCAATGCATAAGCATCTTCACGGTTACTAATGACACCAACGATTTCAACTGGTAGCGCACCTGCTTGCATGGCATTGATTAACACTTGCAGGTTGCTACCACTTCCTGAGACTAGAACAGCAATACGCAACGGTTTGATAGGCTGGCTTGCGTTATCAGTCGACATTAACGGTACACCACTGCATCCGCCTGGCCATCAGTGCTGCGTTTGACCATTTCACCTAGTTGCCAAGCTGTTTCGCCCGCGTCAGTTAAAGTCTGGATAGCAGCTTCTGCTTTGTCTCTTGGCATAACGATGACAAAACCAACGCCGCAGTTAAAGGTACGGTACATTTCGCTCTGCGCGATATTACCTTGGGTCTGTAGCCAAGTGAATAGCTCTGAGAACTGCCAGCTATTGGTATCGATGCTAGCCGCTAGATTATCAGGTAGTACACGTGGCAAGTTATCCGTTAGACCACCACCTGTGATGTGTGACATCGCATGCAAAGCTGAGCTACCAAGCGTGTCTTGTAATGCTTTGATTGCTTTTACATAGATACGGGTAGGAGCCATTAGAGCATCTTGAATAGGCTGACCGTCTAGTTGCTCGTCGCTATTCGTAACATCCACACCGCTAACTTCGATGACTTTACGAACCAATGAGTAGCCGTTTGAGTGCGCGCCACTTGAGGCAAGTGCAATCAGTACATCGCCTTCTGCGACATTTTCACCAGTGACGACTTCTGCTTCTTCAACCACGCCTACACAGAATCCAGCTAGATCGTAATCGTCATCTTGATACATGCCTGGCATTTCAGCAGTTTCACCGCCGATAAGCGCACAGTTCGCTAGTTTACAACCATCACCAATACCAGTCACTACAGTCGCCGCTACATCAACATCCAGCTTACCAGTTGCATAGTAGTCTAAAAAGAATAATGGCTCTGCGCCGCAAACCAATAGATCATTGACGCACATCGCGACCAAATCAATGCCAATCGTGTCATGACGGTTCAGCTGTAGCGCCAATTTTAGTTTGGTACCGACGCCATCAGTGCCAGAAACCAATAATGGTGAGGTATAACCTGTCGGGATACGGCATAACGCACCAAAACCGCCAAGTCCACCCACGACTTCAGGACGAGTAGTGGCTTTTGCAACGGACTTGATTCGCTGAACCAAAGCATCGCCTGCATCGATATCAACACCGGCATCTTTGTAGCTTAAAGAAGGCTTGTCACTCATAGTCATCTCACAGTTGGGGATAGATAATTGGGATTAGAAGGTAAAGTAATTGAGCACGCAAAAAACAGCGTTATAACGTTCAAAAGCAAAGTTTAAAGACAGTGCGCGCATTATACCCAAAAACAGACCGTACTCGCAAAGCAACTTGCCAATATTTGACTAAGATTTGCATTAAGTGGCAAATAAGCGGTTAAGAAACAAAAAATGACTGATCTTTTGTTGTACTCTGCGATAATAGAACGCTAAATTTATTGTCAATAAAGACTTTAATACAAGTTCATATGTGATTGACAAAAACACAGTCTTAAACATAAATTTATTAAAAATTAGACTTTTTTGAAAGCTTTGATACGTCTCAGCTTAGTTAGCTAAAACTAATGAGAAAAAAGCAATTCGCCTAGTGATACATCCTAACGACTGTATTTATATCGTTTAGAACTTACTATCACTGACTGACTCACTATCACTTTTTTAAACCCGTCCAACTATAGGATTACTTGTCATGATGAACCAACCAATAGATCCTTTTTTTCGGCGTTTATTTATTGTTGTGGCGTTAGTTGTGGCGGTGTTTCTCTTATACATGGTGATGCCCGTCATCGTGCCTTTCGTTTTTGCTTTTATGTTGGCTTATTTGTTTAATCCCCTAGTCAAGCGCCTATCAAAATACATCAAGCGCTGGGTCGCGATTATTATTGTCTACTCGACAATTACTTTGGGGATGGCGTTATTATTATGGTGGTTAGTACCGACACTATGGCATCAGCTGCAAGCGGCCTGGGATTATTTGCCAAAGATATTTAATTGGTATAACCAAGTCGTACGAGAGTGGTTCAATAGTAATACTCGTATCAAACTGCCCCAATTAGAATCTAAAGAGTTTTCCGATACTCTCGTCGATTATATGCAAACGAACTATAAGTTCGCTGATGCAAGTACCATGATGAGCCAAATACTGACCTCAAGTATGAACTTTATCAATAATGCAGGTCTGATTGTATTAGTGCCTATTTTGACCTTTTACTTCCTATTTAATTGGGATCAGCGTTTGCATAACTGGAAAATGGCGATACCAGGTGCTTACTGTCAAAAAGTGACTGAAATAGCTAAAGAGTGTGATCTGGCATTGATGGCATTTATCAAAGGTCAATTACTGGTGATGGTGTTGCTAGGCGCTATTTATGCTGTACAGTTACAGCTCATTGGGCTAGAGCTTGGGCTTATCATTGGTATGGTAGCAGGCATTGCCAGTTTTGTGCCGTACTTAGGGTTTGGTATTGGTTTTATCGCAGCTATTATCGCCTGCCTATTTCAGTTTGGATTGGACTGGACGTATTTGTCATTGGTCGTAGGTGCGTTCTTGATTGGACAAGCTGCAGAAGGTTATATCCTACAACCATTGCTGTTAGGTGATAAGATTGGTTTATCGCCATTATGGGTCATATTCGCCGTATTGGCAGGTGCCAGTCTATTAGGTTTTGTCGGTATGTTGATCGCCTTACCAGTATCCGCTGTCTTAAACGTCCTGTTCCGCCATTTATATAACTATTATCGGACCACTGACTTTTATAAAGGCCGTAAACAACTGGCATTGTTTGAAAAAAAATAATTACTTTATGATTGAACATACTAAATTAAGATATGAACACAATGATTGATAAGGCTTAATGGGTAAAAGACTTGTCAGTCATTTTGTAAATATGTTATATATAGGCGCAGTGTTGATAGTATCAGCCGTTTTGGTACCAGTTTTGCTAACTTGTTTTCGACAAAGTCACTAACCAATTTTTGCAAGGCTATAGGCCATCACATACATTTGTATCGGCTAGTATTGATAGTAATGAATACAGCCCAGAGTAACCTATCTTTTTTTATTATATTTTCCATTGCACTACGCAACACGAGTTGATGATTCATGGCAGAAGCACAGCTAAGTCTCAATCTGGACATTAAGCATGATGCAAGTCTCAGCGACTTTGCCGGTCCCGGTTGGATGTCGATTATTGATGCAGTACGGCAGTTACATGTCGGCCTGATCGGTCAACTATATCTGTTTGGTAGCCCTGCTACAGGTAAGTCCCATTTGCTGTCCGCTATTTGTGAGTCATTTATCGAAATGGACAAATCGGCTATCTGTTTGTCCCTTAATGAGCTGATTCATACAGATGTCCACGTACTATCATCTTTAGAAAATTTTGATCTGATTGCTATCGATGATTTGGAAGTGCTTGAGCAAAGCAGTCAGTGGCAAGAAGCTTTATTTCATTTGATTAATCGTAGCCGAGAAGGGCAACGCCAGTTATTGTTTGCCGCCAATAAACCAGCCGACGACTTACCATTTCAGTTAAGGGATTTAATGACGCGTTTGGCACAAGCACCTACCTTTAAAGTGCCTACTGGTCATGATTTGGCAGACAGACAAGCATTATTACAGTCTATTTTGCGTCGGCGCGGATGGCAGTTTGACGATCGAATTATTGATCACTTACTAACTGATGGACCGCATCGTATCGGTGCGATGATGGAAGTACTTAATTATATTCAACCAATGTTTTCTAACCTTGGTCGCAGTAATATCTCAAAAGCAGTCATAAGTGATGCTTTGCGTACCATCGATGAGCAAACGCTTGCCGCGGAGCTGGCGGATATCGCTCAAGAGACGCAAGTAGATAACGACACGCCTGATCAAGACCAACATACGATGCCACTTGATTTTTAGCAGTAAGACTTCTAGCAGTAAAAATTTTAGCAGCAAAAAATGAATAGCCGTAAGAATACGAATCTTTTGTCCAACTCGCTTTTACTATTAATGGAATAACTTATGAAATCGAATACTCTTTTGCTAAAAAAATTAACGATAGGTACGTTGTTGGCAGGGGCTGCCTCGGTCTCTATGTTGTCACAGGCAGCAGTGACCCTACAGGTTGATGACCATATCAAAGTAACCGCTATTAATGGACAGGAAATTCAGCAGAGCGCTTTTCAGCCGCTGCAGAAAACATTTACGTTACAGCCTGGACAACATGCTATTACTGCTAAGTATGACCGTTTATATAACTTGCGTCGTGATGAGCATGATTATTTGCGTTCAGGTAATGTCAGTGTGACGGCACAATTGGCCGACAATCAAACATATCGTTTGACGATGCCTAATCAACCAGAAGATTATGAAGCTGCTAGAGAATATGCCAAGCAGCCTACGCTCGCTGTGCAACAAAACAATACTGTCATTGCTAGCCAGCAAAGTATGGCCGGTAACCAAGGTGGTCTATTTTCAGGCCTTGGTAAAGCGCTAGGCGGCGTGTTCGGCGGTGCAGGTGATGCAGAGTTACAGAACCAACGTGCTATCGCCTCTTTAGATCAACCAGTAGTAAATTCTACTAGCAACGTCAACACTGGCACGACCACTGTTAAGCAAACATCTAGCGTAAATACTTCTACTAGTACGTTAGATACGTTTATGCAAGTTTGGCTACAAGCCACGCCTGTTGAACGTGAAAAAATGCGTCAATGGATCCAAAAATAAATCAATCTTCTATAAAAGATAGACAATAAAAAAGCACCTAATTAGGTGCTTTTTTATTATTTAGAATTTGATAATCATTAGAGTTGGTAAGGTTAAGCCGAATAAAAACTAAAAGCTCTTAACCCAAAAACGCGTTATACATCCATACCAGTTTTTCTTGCTCTTGTACGTAAGCATCGATTAGGTCAGCTGAACCTTGGTCTTCGCTCTCTTCTGCTAACGCTGATACTTGGCGTTGCTCTGCAATTAACGCTTGTAAGCCAGTGACCACGCCTTTGACACAGCTTGTGCCATCTTTAACGTTTTTGTCTTCACTAATACTAGTATGCTGCGTAAAATCGCTATAAGCGTGAAGTGGTGTACCACCCAAAGTCAAGATACGCTCAGCGATTTCATCAATTTGGATTTGTAGTGACGTATATAGCTCTTCAAATTTTGGATGCAAAGTAAAGAAATGCTCACCTTTTACATTCCAATGATAGCCACGTACATTTAAGTAAAACACATGATACGTTGATAGTAGGTTGTTTAACTTGGCGATGACTTCGCTCATGTCTGCTTTTTCTAGACCGATCTGGTTAGTAGCATTGTTAGAATTGCTCATAGTATTGTCCTTATAGTGTGAGTGTAGTTATATGATAATAAATAAAGAAAAATAAAGGCTCTCATGAATTAAGATACAGCGAAAAATACTTTATTTTTCATCTGTATCTATCAATATAGACTCTATTGCTTCCTTTGATGCTTATAATAATAGCAAACTATTATTAATAAGTTAAATTTAATAAATACAATTTTACGATTGGTTTTATAAAACTAAAACCGAGTCTCTTTACTGTTTTTCTAAACGATAGAGAGACCTCATTACATTTACGCTGGTGGCTGCAAGTTTTCAGGATTTAAGCCTTTCACAGGAACCACTTCTTGTAAATGTTGACGTATCGTATCGATAGGAAACTTCTGTGCTTGCAAGCGTTTCGGTACGATTTGGCTACCTTGTTGACCTTTTAGCTCAAACATCATAAAGATATAGTCATCAGTCTCATCCCAGCTCTTGATAGAGGTCCAAGGAATAACTGCTTGCTGAGTCGCGCCTGCACGCATTTGCATACCGCGCATTTGCGAGTTTTTCATCATATCAGGCTGGTTGCTTGGCATCGCCATGACTAGACCATGCTTTTGTACACCTAACTTCATTTGGCGCATTTCATCTGGCATCTCTTGGTCGGCCACTTGTTTGTCAAACTCTCTTTTTACGTACCATTTAAAACCTAAAGTACGCGCCAATAGATATATCACCACACCAACCAGCATTAACCAAAAGATAATGGTTGAATAGCCTGTTACAAAGATAAGTCCTGCAATAGCAAGTACCACAACCACTGCCATGATGATCCACTCTTTGGTCTTAAAGCTTGATAAACCAAAAGACGGGCTGGCACTGGCAAACAGTTCATACTGTGCTTGGTGGAATTCAGCCTCAGTTAGGTTTAAGGCGACAGGTTGGAGCGTGTAGGGGTACAGGGCCATAAAGGTTTCTCAAATACTTATATTAAAAGCGTTGGATTAAAACTGCCAAAGCGAAGCAGCGATGCTGTACTTGGCTAGAAGTGAATAAAGGTATGCGCTTATCTTACCGAAAAGTACTCCTAAATGAAACATATAAGCAAGACTGTTCACGGATAGATGTCATATTAATGACGTAGTTCACGCTCTATACTCAGTTTATTCAGACTAGACGAAAGCAAAAGTGAGAAATTAGAATTAGAATAACTTGCGATAAGCGATTGGCATAATGAACAAAAGCTAGTGAAAGTCAGCCAAAAACAGGGAAAAGCAGTCAAAGATATCCAAAACATGGTCAAATCTGCCGTGTCTTGGTATTATAGCGTCTACAAGATATGTTGATATAAAACATAACGTCATAGCCGGTTATCACAAAGACTGTGATAGCGATGCGCTAGGCAATTACTCTATAAATAATACTTTTAAACCTTTTACTCACCTTTAGTGTTACAGGCAACTACTATGATTGATCCGAAACTCTTACGCGGCGATTTAAGCGACCTACAGCAGCAGCTAGCCACCCGTGGTTATGAGCTTGATATGGAGTTCTGGCAGACGATTGAAAACGAGCGCAAGTCTCTACAAGTCAAAACCGAAGAGTTGCAATCGCGCCGTAATGCTGGTGCAAAGCAAGTAGGTGCCCTAAAAAAATCAGGCGAAGATGCCAGTGAGCTATTGGCTGAGATGCAAAGCGTTAGCGGTGAGATTAAAGCTGCGGAAGACGAGCTACGTACTCTGCAGGAGCGTATCACTCAAGCAGCCTTGCAAATTCCAAATATTCCGGCGGCGGATGTACCAGTCGGTACGTCAGAAGACGATAACGTAGAAGTGCGCAAATGGGGCACGCCGCGTGAGTTTGATTTTGAAATTCAAGATCATACGCATATCGGTGAGACGCTTGGTATGCTGGACTTTGAGGCAGCGACCAAATTGACTGGTAGCCGTTTTAACGTGTTAAAAGGACAATTGGCGCAATTGCATCGTGCACTAATTCAATTTATGTTGAACACGCACACGATGAAGTACGGCTATCTTGAGACTTATGTGCCTTATATCGTCAATAGCGATAGCTTGAAAGGTACGGGTCAGTTGCCTAAGTTTGAAGATGATTTGTTTAAGCTGAGCAATCACACGAATAACGATGAGATAGATTTTTATTTGATCCCAACTGCTGAAGTGCCAATGACCAACTTGGTACGTGGCGAGCGTTTGGATATTAAAGAGCTACCGCTAAAATTCACCGCGCATACGCCATGTTTCCGCAGTGAAGCGGGCTCACACGGGCGTGATACTCGCGGCTTGATTCGTCAGCATCAGTTTGAAAAAGTGGAAATGGTCAATGTCGGTACTAGCGATCAGTCTGATGACCTATTAGAAGCGATGACAGGACAGGCTGAATATATCTTGCAGCAGCTTGAGTTGCCATACCGTACTGTACAGCTATGTACGGGCGATATGGGTTTTGCCGCACAAAAGACTTATGACATCGAAGTATGGTTGCCAAGCCAAGATACCTATCGTGAAATCTCTAGTTGCTCTAACTGTGGTGATTTCCAAGCGCGCCGTATGGGTACGCGTGTCAAAGATGGTAAGCAAACCAGCTTAGCTCATACTTTAAATGGTTCAGGTCTAGCGGTTGGTCGTACGCTACTAGCAGTGATGGAAAATCATCAAAACGCTGACGGCAGCATTACGATTCCAGAAGTATTACGTCCGTTTATGGGCGGTGCTGAGACTATTTCAGTTTAATAAACTGACTATAAGTAATGAGCTGCTTGTCACTTAGATCACTCGCAGCTTGTTGTTTATAACTTAAATCAAAGTCCGTCATTGCTTATCGTTTAACAAAACTGATGTGAGTCATTGCTAAATATAAACGGTCTTGTCACCGCATTTTTGGCTAGGCTCATAGCAAATATGTTAATATTGCATTTTTATTTTATAGCCTATCCATTGAGGACGCCTGTCGCGTTTTTGATGGATTATCCTCTGAGTAAACTCTCCTCTTATCTTTATACGACTCATTCGAATATTAGGACACTCTATGCCAGCTCCAATTAGCGAACGTAAACTAGCCAATGCCATCCGTGTACTGTCGTTTGACGCAGTTCAAAAAGCCAACTCTGGACATCCGGGTGCGCCAATGGGCATGGCTGATATTGCCGAAGTTTTGTGGCGCAAATTTTTGAAGCACAATCCAGCTGATCCTAATTGGCACAACCGTGATCGCTTTGTACTGTCAAACGGTCATGGCTCGATGCTTATTTATTCATTGCTACATTTATCAGGTTACGATGTGAGCGTTGATGACCTTAAAGGTTTCCGTCAGCTGCATTCAAAAACCCCAGGGCATCCTGAACTTGGTTACACGCCTGGTGTAGAAACGACGACTGGTCCACTAGGACAAGGTATTGCTAATGCCGTTGGTTTTGCAATCGCAGAAAAGACGCTAGCCGCACAGTTCAACCGTGACGGTCATAACGTTGTCGATCATCATACCTATGCGTTCTTGGGCGATGGCTGCTTGATGGAAGGTATCAGTCATGAAGTTTGCTCACTGGCTGGCACGTTGGGTCTTGGCAAACTGGTATTCTTCTATGATGACAATGGTATCTCAATCGATGGTAACGTCGAAGGCTGGTTCACCGATGATACCGAAGCTCGCTTTGAGTCTTACGGCTGGCAAGTGATCAAAGTTGACGGTCATGATACTGATGCAATTACGCAAGCGACTGAGCAAGCGATTGCAGAGACTGCTAAGCCAAGTCTAATCATTTGTAAAACCACGATCGGTGCTGGTAGCCCGAACAAACAAGGTCTAGCCGCCAGTCATGGTGCTCCACTTGGTGATGACGAAATCGCCTTGACCCGTGATGCACTATCTTGGAAGCATGCTCCATTTGAATTAGATGACGAAATCTATGAAGCGTGGGATGCTAAAGCCAAAGGCGACGTTCAGCAAAAGAATTGGGACGCAGACTTTGAAGCGTATCAAAAAGCCTATCCAGAGCTTGCTTCAGAACTATCACGCCGTCTAAATGGTGAATTGCCTGCTGACTTTGCTAGTCAAGCGCAAGCCTATATTCAGCAAACGCAAGAAGCGGGTGGGGATGTTGCTAGCCGTAAAGCGAGCCAAAACGCTATCAACAGCTTGCAGCCATTATTGCCAGAACTATTGGGTGGTTCAGCCGACCTAGCTGGCTCGAACCTGACGCTATTCAAAGGTGCTAAAGGCATCGAAAAAGATGCTGACGGCAACTATATCTATTACGGTGTACGCGAATTCGGTATGACTGCGATTGCCAATGGTATCGCATTGCATGGCGGCTTTATCCCTTACGTAGCGACGTTCCTCATGTTTATGGAATACGCACGTAACGCAGTACGTATGGGCGCACTCATGAAGCAGCGCGTCATCCACGTCTATACCCATGACTCTATCGGTCTGGGTGAAGATGGCCCAACGCATCAGCCAGTTGAGCAATTAACTAGCCTACGTACCACGCCAAACCTACGTACATGGCGTCCGTGTGATGCGACTGAATCTGCGAGTGCTTGGGTAGAAGCAATCAAATCAGAAAACAACCCATCAGCATTGATCTTTAGCCGTCAGAGCTTGCCACATCAAGCACGTGATAGCGAGCAAGTCGCTAACATCACCAAAGGTGGCTATGTACTGGCAAAAGAGCAAGGCGAGCTACAAGCAATCATCATCGCCACTGGTTCAGAAGTTGGCTTAGCGATGGAAGCGTATGAAAAACTAAGCGCAAATGGTGTTGGCGTACGTGTAGTGTCTATGCCATGTGCTGAGATTTTTGTCGAGCAAGATGCTAGCTATCGCGAAGCGGTATTGCCTGCCAATATTCGTGCTCGCGTCGCAGTAGAAGCCGCGCATGTAGATTACTGGTATAAGTTCGTTGGTCTAGATGGCAAAGTCATCGGTATGACGACTTATGGCGAATCTGCTCCTGCTAGCGACTTGTATAAAGAGTTTGGTATCACGACGGATGCTGTGATTGAAGCGGTAAATAGTTTGGTGTGATAGACCTAACTTAGTTAGTGTTTAAAAAAAGAGCCATCAGAGAAATCTGGTGGCTTTTTTTATGGCTTAATCTTTGATTTTTCTTTTGGTCTGCTTTCATCAATATGGCTATCGGTAAAATAACTGCTGCAATCAGTACTAAATTCTGTGCCTCAACATGATGATTTAGTGGTAAATTAGAATAGACTGATTGCTCACGAAGCTAAGTTTCACGGCTTGTGCAGCTCTCATATAAAAATAAATTATATGACTACAGAACTGGAAAAATTAGATGGATAGTATCGAACTGGCAAATGCTATTACATGGCTAAAACAGATTGAACTAAGTGAAGGCTTGATAGCAGCCTGCATAATCGGAATATTTGGACTGTGCGGTATTCTCATTACTCAGAGAGCTGAACGCAAGAAGGAGTATGAAGCCTTTTTGAGAATAAAGTTTGAGGAAGTGGTTTTTAGACTGGTTGATTTTGCAGCCATTATTCAGGAAGTTCAATCCAAAAGTTTTTCAAGCAATTGCGATGAAGCTTTAGACGTTGATGAATTTTATAGAGAAGGTGGCAAGATAGAAATATTAATAGCTTTATATTTTCCAGAGCTTGAGAAAAAATATGAGTTGTTTTTAAATGCAGGGGGAAACCTGATAAATGCACAGCATGAACATGAAGTTAATCCTAGCGATAGTACTTTAGATGTACTTAAACAGCTTGATGAAGAATATGATCGGGTTTATAAGAGTTTTTATAAACATATCAAATCATGTTCTTCTGCTTATGCCAAGCCTTTAAAGCATCGTAAGAGAGTGCTGATTAATTAAATTTAAAGAGTTTTGGTATTACGCTTAGCACATTCTATAACCATTCTAAAGATCGCTATTATGTCCCTAAAATCCAGTTTTAAAGGTTTCCTAGGTGAAACCGTCATCAATGTTGCCATGTGGCTCAAGCTTGAAAAAGATGTTTATCACCGATTAAACGGTATTACCTTGCCAAGAGCCAATGGTGGCAGTACCCAAATCGATCATATCATCGTCTCTGTGTACGGCATCTTTGTGATTGAGACCAAAAACTATAAAGGCTGGATATATGGTAGCGAGAACCAAAGACAGTGGACACAAGTTTTCCAAAATGGAAGTAAATTCAAATTCCAAAATCCATTGCGCCAAAACTACTTGCACATTAAGACGCTCGCAGATTTATTAGGCTTAGAGCTGAGCTACTTCCATTCGATGATTGCTTTCATCGGTGAGTGCGAATTAAAAACCCGCGATGAGTTGCCCGAGTATGTATTGACGAGTGGGATGGTCTCGTATGTAAAGAAAAAGCAAGATAAGATACTCACTGAAGATGAGGTTGCATCTATCGTTGAGCAGATTAATAGCAATAGATTTAGTAAGTCTTGGCGTACCAATAGAGAGCATAAAGCCTATCTAAAAGACAAGCATAGCAATCCAAGCCAAAATACGAATAAGCAGCCTAGCGGTAACGCTAATGATAAACCAATTGCTAAAGTGGCTAATAAGCCTATATCCGAGCCGATAGTAAAAGAGACCGCTAAACGAGCTATTCTAAAAAGTAGAGAAGTGCATCGATGGTCTGGTCAGACTGAAGTTGAATCTACCGAGTTACCAATTGATAGTATGGACACTCAGCAGGCAGTCACTCAGCATACAATTACATCGCACGATATTGCTGATAAGGTTTTTCTTACGCCGTTTGAAGTTATGGATCCTGAACTAGCAGCGAGTTCCTCTGCGACAGTTGAGGTGATAGACCATAAAGCTGATTTAATTCAAACACCAACCTGCCCAAGGTGTAACGGTGAGATGATAAAGCGTGTGGCAAAAAAAGGCCTGAATCAAGGTCAGACCTTTTTTGGTTGTAGCCAGTTTCCTAAATGTTGGGGTGTGGTGAATATTGATTAATCGTTAGTTACCTTAATCTTATTCACCTTAACCATATATCTCTTCTAAACGTAAACAAGCAACCAATCGACCGTCCCATTCGCGCAGTTGTGGCTCTACCTCGCTGCATTGCTGCTTGGCATAGGGGCAGCGTTTATGTAGCGCACAGCCACTTGGTGGATTAAGCGGACTTGGTAGCTCACCTTGTAGGGTCAAATCGTTTTTATGGCCGTTTACCTTTGGTGCAGCAGCTAGTAACGCGATGGTGTAAGGATGTTTTGGCGCATTATAAATCGCTTCTTTCGGGCCGTGTTCAACAGCTTGACCCAAATACATCACCATCACATCATCAGCGACGTGGCGCACGACCGACAAATTGTGCGAGATGAAAACGTAAGCGGTACGATACTCATCCTGCAAATCCATAAATAGATTTAAGACTTGCGCCTGAATAGATACATCGAGTGCGGAAGTTGGCTCATCAGCGACGACGATTTTAGGGTTGAGCATCATGGCGCGGGCGAGGGCAATACGTTGACGCTGACCACCCGAAAACATATGCGGATAACGACCAGCGTGTTCGGGACGTAGACCGACATGTCTCATCATCTCGTTGATTTTGTCGCGCTTTTCCTCTTTAGACAGTTTGGTATGGATATCCAATGGTTCTGTCAATTGATAGCCAATGGTATGACGCGGATTTAAGCTACCATAAGGATTTTGAAAGACCATTTGAATTTCGGTACGCAACTCTTTTAGTGCCTTTCTGCTATAGCCAGTGGTGCCTTCATCGTTGATAAATAGCTCACCATGTGTGGGCGCTTCAATCAGTGTCAACTGGCGGGCAAGGGTAGATTTTCCGCAGCCTGATTCACCAACGACGGCCAGTGTCTTGCCAGCTTCAAGTTCGAAAGAGACACCATTGAGCGCTTTCACGTACGCTTTTGCTTTGCCCAGACCTTGTGATACTGGGTAGTGCTTGTGTAGATTATCTGCTTTTAGGACCACTTTATTACTCATACTTGTGACTCCAAGGTAGCAGCGTGAGAGGGGCGAGAAGTAATATTAGAATCAATACAACGCACCTTGCCATTGGGTGTATCTAAAATAGGTGGCGGTACTTCGCAAGCAGGTTCTTTATACGGGCAACGAGGAGACAGTAAGCAGCCGCTTGGGCGATCGTATTGACTTGGCACGACACCGGGCAAGCTGTTTAGACGGTCTTGACCGATAGCGAGCTCTGGGATGGCTTGCAGTAATGCCTCGGTATAAGGATGAGCAGGATTTTGGAAAATCTCTGGCACGGTACTGGTTTCAACCACTTGTCCCGCATACATAACCGCGACATCACGCGAGTTTTGTGCGACCAGTCCCAAGTCGTGGGTGATCAATACCATCGCCATTTGTTTTTCGCGTTGCAATCGGCTCAGCAAATCCATGATCTGCGCTTGTACCGTGACATCGAGCGCAGTGGTTGGCTCATCTGCGATAAGCAGTTTTGGCTCACAAGCAATGGCCATCGCAATCATAACCCGTTGACTCATACCGCCTGATAGCTGATGCGGATAGACTTTGAGACGGTTTTTGGCATCGGGCATTTCGACCAACTCTAGCAGTTCTAAGATGCGTGTTTGTACTGCTGCGCCTCGTAAACCAAGATGCTTGCGTAGAACTTCACCTAGCTGCATCTCAACCGTAAAGCTTGGATTTAGGCAAGACATCGCATTCTGAAAAATCATAGAGATGTCTTTACCAATGATGCCGCGTCTCTCTTTGGCTGACATACTGAGCATGTCTTTATTATCAAAGACCACTCGCTGTGCGCGAACGGTCGCAGAAGGTGGTAATAGACCCATCAGCGCCATCATAGTGACCGATTTACCTGAGCCAGATTCGCCGACGACAGCGATGACTTCACCTTGGGTTATCTTTAAAGACACATCGTCGACTGCGCGAAAGGCACGCACCCCTTGTCCAAAAGTAACCGACAGGTTTTCGATATCTAGCAATAACGGAGAGTCTTTTGTTGATGCGCCATTCATAGACGTATGAGTGATAGGCGTATTAATTAATGGTTCAGTCATCTTAAGTCACCTGCTTTAATTTAGGATCTAGCGCATCGCGTAAGCCATCACCAGTCAGGTTAATCGATAGTGCAGCCAAGAAAATAGCGACACCCGGCCAGATTGCTAGCCAAACATTACTTTGAATATATTGACGCGCCGTACCTAGCATCGCACCCCATTCGGCATCAGGTGGCTGTACGCCAAAACCTAGGAAACCAATCGCACCCGCTTCTAAAATAGCAGACGAGAAAATCATCGTTGCCTGTACGATAAGCGGTGCCATACAGTTGGGCAAAATAGTAATAAACAACAATCTGAGCACGCCAGCGCCCATCACTTGTGAGGCAATAAAATACTCACGTTGTAGCTCTACCATTGCTGTGGCACGAGTCAGACGAATAAAAGGCGGTGTACAGACCAGTGCGATCGTAATAATCGTATTGGTCATAGATGGCCCTAAGATAGCGGCAATGATAATCGCCAATAGCAAGCTCGGATATGACATCAGGATATCATTGACCAACATGACCGCCTTGCCCCAGACCTTTGGCCAAAATGCTGCACTCAAACCTAATGAGATACCAACCAACATCGCCAGAGTCGTTGCGCTTAGACCGATAAATAATGAATAACGTGCGCCATACATCACTCGAGACAATGTATCTCGGCCCGCATCATCAGTACCTAGCCAAAACATCGCATTGCCACCATCTAAAAAGGCAGGCGGCAATTGCTCTTGACCAGTGAACAACTCATAAGGATCGTGAGGGGCAATAGCAGGCGCAAGTATGGCAACTAGAACCATTAATGCCAGTACAATAAAACCAATCACGGCGCCTTTGTTTCGGCAGAACGTCGATAAAAATAGCTGCCAAGATGACGGCGGTATGGCTGCCATCAGGTTGACATCAGAGGGGAGAACAGAAGGCTTCATGAGCATTTCCTATAGTGGCTAGCGCATTGGATTCGTTTGGGCTTCCTTCCTAACAGTCATTAGAAACCTGCCAAAAACCTTCAAAACCATGCAATCGCTATTCGTCACTACTTATAATATGAGTATTTACTAATGTTAGATTAAGAAGTATGTCGAATACGTGGGTTGATAAGACCATACAAAATATCAATAAATAAACTAACCAAAATCAGGGCAGTGGCGACCAGTAAAATACCGTTCTGTACAATAGGATAATCACGAGTGAAAAATCCATCAAGTAGCCAATTCCCAACGCCTGGCCAACTAAAGATGGTCTCGGTAATAATGGCACCTGCGAGCAATGTTGCCATCTGTAAGCCAACGACGGTAACCACAGTAATCAGGGCATTACGCATCACGTGGACCAGTATCACTCGGCGTGGAGATAAGCCTTTGGCTCGTGCTGTACGCACATAATCCTCATCTAACACCTCTAGCATCGCAGAGCGTGTCATCCGTGCAATCATGGCTAACGGAATGGTCGATAAGGCAATAGAGGGCAATATAAAGTGTTTGACCACGTTCCAAAACGCGCCAGGCTCTCCTGAGCTTAGTGAGCCGAGTAACCATGACCCATACAGTGGCTGCACATCTAAAAACTGTGCGACAGATATCACCCCAGCGACGGGCAGTAGACCTAAATAATGAGCGAAGATACCAGTCAGGATGGGACCTAATAAATAGATAGGCATAGAGTAGCCTGCCAACGCGCCTGACATGAGGGTGTAATCAATCCATGTACCACGGCGCAAGGCAGCAAAGATGCCTAAGCTAACACCAATGACACTAGCGATAACAATAGCGCATAACGCCAACTCTAAAGTAGGAACAAAGTGGGCAAAAAAATCTTGTAATACGGGGGTACGAGTACGAAAAGACTCGCCAAAATCACCCGTCAAGATTCCAGTCAGATAATCCCAATATTGGGCTACAAGAGGTTTGTCTAACCCCAGTCGCTCTAGGGCGCGAGCGTGTAGCTCTGGATCGACCATACGCTCGCCCATCATAATCTCAACCGCATCTCCAGGGACGAGACGAATCAGAGTGAAGGTCGATAGGGTCAAGCCAAGATAGACAGGAATGAGAATAGCGATTCGACGCAGAATATAAAGTAGCATGGGCTGCTCAATAGTTGTGTTTCAATGATTAGAGTATTAGCGATGATGAAGAGATCCGCGACAAAGCGCTTAATTCATATTATTCATATCATTTATATAAATTCGGCTGGAGCAGAGTATCTGACCCAGCCGCACTTATATGAATGAATAAAATGAATAAATTGCTTACGTCGTAACGGAATTAATCAGTCAAGGTTATTCAACTTTTACACCATCGAAGCGTATTGAGCCAAGTGGGCTGATTTTATAATCGACAACGTTTGGTGCGGTGAATACGGTCACTACCGAGTGTGCCATTGTTGTCCAAGGAAGCTGCTCTTTGAATATCTGCTGAGCTTGCTCATATTCACTGACACGCTCATCTTGATTGTTAATCTGACGGGCATTGGTCACCAAATTATCGAAGTCTTTGTTACACCAGCGCGAGTAGTTGTTACCACCGACCGCGTCACAAGACAATAACGAACCAAGCCAGTTGTCTGGATCACCATTATCGCCAGTCCAACCTGCTAGAATGACATCAGGCTCGCCTTTAGCAGCGCGTTTTAGGTACTCGCCCCACTCATAAGTCACAAGTTTGGTATCGACGCCAATCTTCGCCCAATCGGCTTGTAGCATTTCAGCCATTAGCTTGGCATTTGGGTTGTACGGACGCTGAACTGGCATATACCACAGATTGATAGAAAGATTATCCGCGCCAGCTTCTTTGATTAGTGCTTTTGCCTTTTCGACGTCGTAAGGCGCATCTTTAAGTGACTCATCATAGCCCCACTGCGTAGGCGGCATTGGGTTGGTTGCCTTGAGGCCTTCGCTCTGATAAACCGCATTGATAATAGCGTCTTTGTTGATCGCCATATCTAATGCTTGACGCACTTTAAGATCGCTCAGTTGAGGTTTTTCTACGTTATAACCGACATAGCCGACGTTGAAGCCAGGCTGATCCAGAACGGTGGCTTTACCTGATTTTTTAACAGATTCGATTTCGGCAGGTTTTGGATAAGCGGACACGTGACATTCGCCAGCTTGCACTTTTTGAGCACGAACAGCTGAGTCTTTAGTGATGACAAACACTAAGTTGTCGATATAGATGTCGTCTTTATTCCAATAGTCTGGGTTTTTGGTATAACGAATTTGCGCATCTTTTTGATAAGAAGTAAAGACGAAAGGTCCAGTACCGACGGGCTTAGTATTGATATCAGCAGCATTGCCAGAGGCTAGCAATTGATCTGCGTACTCAGCAGAACCAATATAAGCAAAAGGCATCGCTAGGTTCTGTAGGAACGGCGCATTGGTTTCGCTAAGGGTGATTTTTACCGTATAGTCGTCAATCTTTTCAATATTAGAGATAATATCAGGTAGTCCCATGCCGACCGAATATGGGAATTCAGCAGGATAAGCTTTGTTAAATTCAAAGTCTGGGTCAGTGATACGTTCTAGCGTAAAGACAATATCATCCGCGTTGAAATCGCGAGTTGGAGTAAAGTAGTCAGTTGTACCGAACTTAACCCCTTTACGTAGATTAAAGGTATAAGTCTTGCCGTCTTCGCTAATATCCCAGCTCTCCGCAAGTCCTGGTTGAATCTCAGTCTCCGCTCTTTTGAATTCTACCAAGCCATTATAAATAGGGAAGGCACTCGCATCAAAATCCGTACCTGAAGTATATTGCGCTGGATCGAATCCAGCAGGGCTACCTTCTGAGCAATAGAGCAATGTTTTGGCGGCTTTGGCATCTGAGCTAGCAGCAGAATCGTCGGTGGTCTTGTTGTCTCCACTACAGGCGCTGATACCTAAGACAAACGTCGCCAACATTGTAAGTTTGAAGAGTGATTTTTGCATTATTACATCCTATGTAATGGTAGGTAGGTACTCATCTATCCATATGTTCATACTCGAGCATGAATACGATGAGAAAGCGTTTAATGACCTCTAAAGCATCTATCTATGCATTATTTCATATATACAAAATAAAACATATTAAAGGTTGTTATAACTTTAAATTATATAGATGGAAACTAAAAATATAAATAAGTCGTTCGAATATACTCTCTTAATCTGTGATAATGCAAGCTATAAATAGACTAATTTTGATAAAAAATGCACGGTTTTGCCGTATTTAGTATCAATAAGATATTAAATACTAGATTCTATGGCTTTATGTTTATTTATTCTAAGTAGCAAAGAGACACGCTTTTAAATTGCTCACCAGTTAAAATTTTACTAAGTGTAAACAATTAGAAATAATAAAGTTATGTCCCTTTGACGTGCCCAAATATAAGCCGTTTACCCAATACAGTGTTAAACAGGGCTATGATTCGCTTTAATTAAATCGGCTATTTTTTCGGCAATCATGATAGTTGGCGCGTTGGTATTGGCGCTAATAAGCGTTGGCATCACTGAAGCGTCGATAACTCGCAATCCGCTCACACCTCGTACCTTCAATTCCAAATCCACCACAGAGCTGTCATCTGAGCCCATGCGGCAAGTGCCTACTGGGTGATAGATGGTATCTGACTTATTACGGATATAGCCGAGCATGCCGTCTTTTTCGAGGTAAGGGGCAGGGTAGTCTTCAGTGATGTACTTAGCGAGTGCAGACTCTTGCATGATGGCGCGAGTACGCTCGGCACCGGCAACCATATACTCTACGTCTTTTGGATGCGACAGATAGTTTGGATCGATCAAGACAGCATCGGAGGGGTCGGCTGAGTCCAGTCGTACAGTGCCTCGACTTTCAGGTCGTAAGTAGCAACTGTGACAAGAGACAGCAAATCCGCGTCTGAGATCGCGACCGTGCTCTATCACGCGCGAGATGACAAAGTGCAGCTGTGTATTTGGCCACTCCTTTGGGTCATCACCGACGCTAAAGAACGCACCTGCTTCTGCATAGTTGGTAGACAGCAGCCCTGTACCGTCTTTTCTCCACTGCCGAATGCTTTTGGTCAATGTCGAAATCGATGCCATGCCAATACCGATGACGTCAGTCGTATTGACCTCGTAATCAAAGACGATGTCTAAGTGATCCTGCAAATTACCACCGACTTCAGGTGCATCTACTACCACATCGATACCATGAGACTGCAAATGCTCTGCAGGGCCAATACCTGAGAGCATCAGGACTTTGGGCGAACCAAATGCGCCACCTGATAGTAGGACTTCATGACGCGCCGTGACAGTATGTTCGACACCGTCTTTTTCGTAGACGACGCCTGTCGCTTGATTGTCTTCGATAATGACGCGGTTAGCCTGCGCATGAGTGATGACAGTTAGGTTGGAGCGGTTTTGGACAGGATGTAGATAGGCGGCCGCGGCAGAGCAGCGTTGGCCTTGTTTTTCACCATGGAAATGAGTGACTTGATACAATCCTGTACCGTCTTGCTTTTCGCTATTAAAGTCGGTGTTATGATCTAGGCCATTGGCAATCGCAGCTTCTACGAATGCTTTTGAGATGTCTCGTGGACTGAGTAGGTCGCTAACATGCAGCGGCCCGCTATCGCCATGTAGGTCATCGCTACCACGAACGTTATTTTCAGCTTTGATAAAGTAGGGCAGTACATCGTCAAATCCCCAGCCAGTACAGCCTTGCTCCACCCAGCGCTCATAATCTAGCTTACTACCACGTGTATAGATCATGGCATTGATAGCTGATGATCCGCCCAAACATTGTCCACGCGGCTGAAAACCTTTACGGTTATTAAGGTGCTCTTGCGGAGTAGTATGAAAGCACCAATTGTTCAATTTCAGCGGTTTACCAGGAACCATCAGAATCAGTCCAGCAGGTACGCGTACTGCTAGATCTTTGCCATCACCGCCGTACTCTAATAAACAGACACTGATATCTGGGTTTTCAGTGAGACGGCTAGCGAGCACGCAACCTGCTGATCCACCACCGACGATGACATAGTCAAATGTTGTGTCAAATTCCATTTTATATTCCTTATAGCATCCATGCTAATTAAAATAGGGTACGCTTTACAGTAACTATTATTCTGCTGAAATAATAAAATAAAAATGACTCTGCGGTATCTGTTTGCGTCAATATCGTAGGACAAGCTAAGACTGTTATATTCGGTACATCGTCTGGAATTAATGCTACTTAATGTTGCGTCAAACGTCCTTATATCGCACAGATTTCTGAGCGTACGATAAAGCGTTTGCCTTCAGGGATTTCTAACGAAAAACTCGCACCGCGCCCATTGACGACATCAATGGTGAGATCCGTATGTTGCCATAGATTGTACTGTGCCTTACCCATATAAAATGGACAGCCAGCAAGCTCACCAACCAACACATCCTGACCACCCACTTTGAACTCTCCTAATGGATAGCACATGGGCGAGCTACCGTCACAGCAGCCACCTGATTGATGAAACATCAGCTCACCGTGCTTAGATTTCAATAGCTCAATTAACGCTTTACAAGATTCTGTTGCTGCCAGTTTCATATCGTACTCCTTCTTATGGCCCATCCATGGTTTATATAATTGCTCTCTAGTATCAGTATGCCACAGTCAAATCAAAAAGGTCGCATCATCTTCAGACACATCACAACTGGCATATGACTAAAAAGATACGACCTTCGGCTGATAATTGACAGTTGGAATAACTATGTAATAAGCTTATAACACTGTCATTTTACTATCCGTTATTGATTATAGTCGATGACGATACGACCTTCGATTTTGCCATTACGCATCCGCTCAAAAATATCATTGATGTTCTCTAACGGCTCAGCTTTGACGGTCGCTTTGACTTTGCCAGCCGCTGCCATATCTAACGACTCTTGTAAGTCAAGACGTGTGCCAACGATAGAGCCGCGTATGGTGATACCATTGAGTACAGTATCAAAGATTGACACCGGGAAGTCGCCAGTGGGGAGCCCGTTACATACTAAAGTACCACCGCGACGTAACATGCTTAAGGCTTGATCAAAAGCTTTTGATGATACTGCAGTGACTAACACGCCATGAGCGCCACCGATTTTTTCTTGTAGCAACTCGCCTGGGTCTGTATTTTTGGCATTTACCGTCACTGTTGCCCCCAGCTTTTTGGCGAATTCAAGTTTTTCGTCATCAATATCAACAGCAGCAACATTGAGCCCCATGGCAATGGCATATTGTACAGCCATGTGACCAAGGCCGCCGATACCTGAAATAACAACCCAGTCGCCTGGCTTGGTGTCGGTCATTTTAAGACCTTTATATACCGTGACGCCCGCACATAAAACAGGGGCAATCTCAATGGAGTCGACACTCTCAGGAATAATGCCAACATAGTTGGCATCTGCAAGGACGTATTCTGCAAAGCTACCGTTCACTGAGTAACCAGAGTTTTCTTGCTTTTTACATAAGGTTTCCCAGCCACCCAAGCAATGCGTACAGTGACCACAAGCAGAGTATAGCCATGGCACACCAACGCGATCACCTGCTTTGACATGAGTTACGCCGTCACCGACCGCCGTGATCACGCCAACACCTTCATGACCTGGGATAAATGGTGGGCTTGGCTTAACAGGCCAGTCCCCCTCAACCGCATGCAAATCAGTATGACAGACGCCTGAGGCGTGCATTTTGACAACTATTTGCCCAGCACCTGCGGTTGGAATGTCGACTTCTTCGATTTTTAAGTCTTGACCGAACTCATGTAATACAGCGGCTTTCATTTTGTTAGTCATAATAAGCTCTCTTTTATGGGTGATTGATAAATGTTGATATAAAAAGTTGTTGCGATATTGCATTCAAAATATGCAAACACCTTATTTTGAACGCAAGACTGCTACAAATTTTTCCTGCTGTGCGCCTAAGCGCATTAGAGGATATAAAAATTCGTCTCAGTTTTTTATTTAGATCGTTGTAGCGAGCGGGCTATGTAACACTTGTGATAACCCGCTCCATGATTAGAAATGATGGTTTAGAAGAAGCCCATTTTTTTAGGGCTGTACGACACCAGCATGTTTTTGGTTTGCTGATAGTGGTCGAGCATCATTAAATGGTTTTCACGTCCGATACCAGATTGTTTGTAACCACCGAACGCCGAATGTGATGGATAAATATGATAGCAGTTGGTCCATACGCGGCCTGCTTGGATACCACGTCCGAAGCGATATGCCTTGTGTACACTACGGGTCCATACACCAGCGCCTAAACCATACAAGGTGTCATTGGCAATCTGCATGGCTTCGTCATCGTCTTTAAAAGTAGTCACGGCAAGGACAGGTCCAAAGATCTCTTCTTGGAACACGCGCATGTCGTTGGTGCCCTCAAAGATCGTTGGCTTGACGTAGTAACCGTCTGTCAAGTCGCCATCGTGCTTAGCTTGCTCTCCGCCGACGAGCACTTTTGCGCCTTCTTTTTTACCGATGTCGAGATAAGATAAAATTTTCTCTAGTTGGTCTGAGCTGGCTTGCGCGCCAATCATGGTGTCGGTATCGAGTGGGTTGCCCATTTTGATGGCCTCGACACGGGCGATACAGCGTTTGATAAACTCATCATAGATGCTCTCATGAACGAGTGCCCGCGATGGACAGGTGCAGATTTCACCTTGGTTCAGTGCAAACATCACTAGACCTTCGACCGCTTTGTCCAAGAAGTCATCGTCCTCATCCATAACATCGGCAAAGAAGATGTTAGGGCTTTTGCCACCAAGCTCTAACGTCACTGGAATGATGTTTTCGCTCGCGTACTGCATAATGAGGCGGCCAGTGGTAGTCTCACCTGTAAAGGCAACTTTATTGATGCGCGGATTTGACGCAAGTGGCTTACCCGCTTCGACCCCAAAGCCATTGACGACGTTCAGTACACCCTTTGGTAAAATATCAGCGATGCCGATGGTCTCTAACATGAACAGAATAGAAACTGGCGTTTGTTCGGCTGGCTTTAGAACGACACAGTTACCAGCAGCAAGGGCAGGTGCTAGCTTCCATACGGCCATTAGGATAGGAAAGTTCCAAGGAATGATTTGACCGACGACACCAAGTGGCTCATGAAAATGATAAGCCACAGTGTCTTCGTCAATCTGACTGATACCGCCTTCTTGTGCGCGAATGGCGCTGGCAAAATAACGGAAGTGATCAATGGCTAGAGGGATGTCGGCTGCGAGTGTCTCACGAACAGGTTTGCCGTTTTCGTAACATTCGGCAATCGCAATCGCTTCTAGGTTGGCTTCCATGCTGTCAGCAATTTTGAGTAACAAGTTGGCACGTTCAGTAACACTGGTCTTGCCCCATGCGTCTTTGGCAGCATGCGCCGCGTCTAGGGCTTTTTCGATATCGGCTTCTTTTGAGCGGGCGACTTGGCAAATAGTTTTACCATCGATGGGGCTTGTGTTATCAAAATACTCTCCATCGATAGGAGCGGTCCACTCACCATTAATAAAGTTATCGTATTTTTCGCGGAACTGAACAGGGCTACCTTCCGTATTGGGATTTGCATACAGCATGAAACACTCCTTGTTGTGTTGTTTGTTTTATCGGATAATACAAGCGCAATTTTATCTATCCTAATATCTGTTATCGCAAAACAATATCAGTTGATGTTGTGATTGATTAACATCAATTGCTCTCTGTACACGTTCCATACTACTCAGCTTCTGCTGATAATCATACTAAAATTTTATAATGACTGATGAGTTAACACATAACAGGAAGTTTGCTTTAATGGCCATGATTTTATTGCTGTAAAGCCTAGAATGCATAGGCTTGGTATTTATGATCAAAGCAGATACTTTACGGACAAAATTAAAAGATAAGCTATTGATTTTTTGCATTTATAAAAAATAAAGCATTTTTTATCTATATTCTATTGACAATTGTTTATTTTATTGTCGATACCTCAAGGTTGCACAGCCCGCAAATTTTAGGTGATTTTAGGCAAATGTTGCGTTTTTTTCCATTATGATGATGGTTTTATTATTCTCTTTTTTCACATTACTGGCTGGTTTGAATCTATGCGTCAATCTTCTGCTCTCGATATCTTAAAAACAGGTCAAAATGTCTTTTTAACGGGCTCAGCAGGCTCAGGTAAGACCTATACGCTCAATCAATATATTGATTATCTACGCGCTCGCCGTGTGCCTGTTGCGGTGACTGCCAGTACCGGTATTGCTGCCACACACATGAACGGCACAACGATTCATAGTTGGTCGGGTATTGGTATCAAGGATGAGCTGTCTGATCGAGATTTGACAAATTTATCACGCAAGCAGTTCTTAGCAGACAGACTAAAAGACACGGCTGTGTTGGTTATTGACGAGATATCGATGCTACATGCCAAGCAGCTTAACTTAGTCAGCCAAGTCCTCAAGCATATTCGCAAAAATGACAAAGCGTTTGGTGGTATTCAGGTCATAGTCGCAGGAGACTTTTTTCAGTTACCACCAATTGGCAGTAAAGGTGAGACGAATCGTGAAAAATTCGCCTTTATGTCTGAGGCGTGGCTCGATGCCAAATTCCATATTTGCTACTTGTCTGAGCAGCATCGTCAAGTCAGCGATGCAGCCAATGGCGGTCTCGATCTAGATGATATTCTTAATCAAATTCGTCGTCAGGAAGTGACCTTTGAGGCGATTGCCGCTTTAGAAGCGACGTATGACCAAAGCGTCGATATTAAGCGTACTCGTCTGTATACCCACAATCTCAATGTCAATAAAATCAATGACAAAGAACTGGCGTCTCTAGATGGCGATATGATGCGTTTTGAGGCGACGGCAACAGGCGATAGTAAGCTGGTTGAAACGCTAAAAAAGACCGTGCGTACCCAAGACGAGCTGATTCTAAAAGTCGGCGCCAAGGTAATGTTTATCAAAAACAATGCTGAGCTTGGTGTCTCTAACGGAACGATGGGCGAGTTGATTGGGTTTGCTGCTGTCAAGATAGAGGATAAAGACAGTAGTGACGCGTTAATCGAAGACGATAGCAGCGATGACGTTGATGAAGAGGCTGCTGGCGAAAAAACGACAAAAGGTAAGAAGTCCGCTGCTAAAAAAGACAAAGAAAAACCAAAGTCGAAGAAACCAACGACCCAGAAAATGCCTGTCGTGCGGCTTAATTCAGGACGAGAAGTCATCGCTGAGCCTGAAGAGTGGATTATCGAAGATGAAACGGGTGATGTGCTAGCAAGTTATTTACAAGTGCCACTCTGTCTAGCATGGGCGATTACCATCCATAAATCCCAGGGCATGACCCTCGATGCAGCTGAAATCGATTTGTCGCGTACTTTTGAGTTGGGACAAGGCTATGTGGCATTATCACGCCTCAAGTCGCTATCTGGCCTACAGCTGCTTGGTATGAACGACATGAGCTTGCAACTAGATCCATTGGCTCGCGGCGCAGATAAGCGGTTTTTGGTACTGTCTGAAGAAGCGGATGCTAATTATGCGATGCTAGATGAAGAAAGTATGCAGCAGGCACATGAAAAATTCGTCCTGAAGTCAGGTGGGACATTAAGCAAGTCGGTAATCGATGCTTACGCCACGCTACAAAAAAAGCGCCGCGAACAACAGCAAGCGAAAATCGATAAGAAACAGAAGTTAGGCAATCAGGTCACTGATAAGTCAGAAAGCACCTTGCGTGCAACCCGAGTGTTATTGGAGGAGAGTTTGACCATTGCGGAGATTTCAGAAGCACGTCAATTGTCACAATCGACCATCATGCGTCATATTGCTGACCTAAAATCACAAGATCCCAGTCTTGCCTGCGATCATCTGCGCCCAGATGATGAGGTAATGACAGCCGTTGGTAATGCCTATGTCGCCATTAAAGTCGCTAATAATCCAAATGACTTCAATGATGACGGTAGCATCAAGCTGCGTCCGATATATGATCATCTTAAGCAAAGTATTGACTACAATACCATTCGCCTCGCATTGATTTTTATCACGCCGTAGTTCTGCTGCTTATAATTTTATTGCCTATAACTTTTTACCATTAGTTTTATAGGCTTTATTTTTGCTATTTCTTAGTATTTAGCAATCATTAGCGTACTCAACGTGATAACGCTCAGTTTTTACACCTATTTATAGCGATACCCTTTATGTCCGATGTTATGCCTGATTTTTCGAGCGCTACTTATCAATTGACCTCTGACCTGACAGCGGCGACGTTCCGTACCACTGGTGAGCACACACAGCCACTGAGAGTCGCTATCAATGGGTTTGGTCGGATAGGGCGCAATGTACTTCGCGCTTTGCTAGAGCGCTTTGAAGTATTAGGCCGTGCGATTCATGTAGTGGCAATTAATGATTTAGCGCCAGCGGATATCTTATTGCATTTATTGAAGTTTGACAGCACACATGGCCGCCTCAGTCGATTAGGGGTCAATGCTGAGATTGTAGAGAGTGAGTCAGGTGATATGAGCAAGACTGAGCTATGTCTGACCAAAAACAATCTGACCTATTGCATTAATATGCTCTCAGAGCCCAATCCACAAAACCTACCTTGGCAGTCGCTAGGGGTCGATGTGGTTTTAGAGTGTACTGGGCATTTTCGCTCGTATGAGCAAGCGACGCTACACATCCATGCAGGCGCACAGCAAGTAATCATTGGTGCAGCACCATTCGATGATGTGGATGCTTGTATCGTTATGGGGGTCAATACAGATGCGCTCACGCTTGATTTACCGATTATCTCCAGCGTTTCTTGTACCACGCAGGCACTGGTGCCGCTGATTGACACATTGGATAAAGCGTTCGGCGTCAAGTCCGCTATGATGACAGAAATTCATGCGGTTACCGCCGATCAGACGGTGCTCGATCAAGCGCATCGAGATCCCAGACGGGCGCGTGCTTCTGGCTACAATATTATCCCAACGACATCCAGTAGTATCGCTGCGACAGAACGGGTGCTACCAGCCATGGTCGGCAAAATAAATGGTCATTCGATACGGGTGCCCACTATCGATGTGGCTGCGATTGATGTCACCTTTGTATTTGATACGCCAGATGTCGATGTCGAGACAGTACGAGAGGTACTTAAATCTGCCAGTCAGGCACATTTGCATGACATCATGGCTTATACCGATGAGCCATTGGTATCTAGTGACTTCATCCATCAGACTGAGTCGCTTATCATTGATGGTCAGCAGCTTATGCAAGTAGGCGGTCAATATAAGGTTTTTGCATGGTATGACAACGAATGGGGCTATGCCAATAGGTTGCTCGATATGTGCTTACATCTGGCCTCAAGCAAGCGATAATGCACCAATTTACAAGTGTTCGAAAATTAATTGAATTTTTTTAGTTTAGGGGCTTGCATTATAAAATGATATCTATATAATGATGCACCAATGGAGACGTGGCAGAGCGGTTGAATGCACCGGTCTTGAAAACCGACAAGGGTTAATAGCCCTTCGAGAGTTCGAATCTCTCCGTCTCCGCCAAATTCGAAAAAGCCCCAATCAGCAATGATTGGGGCTTTTTTTTATTGTGCATTGGTAAAAGTATTAATTAGTACCTTCTATAAAATCCTCAATAGTAGGTTGTACAGCTACTTCACTAGTGAGTTTTCAAATTCGATTGTCTGATCGTCTACTAAGATAAGCATGCCTTTATTAATCTCGATAGTGATGCCACTAGCATTTTTGATAGCGCGCATGACATTGATATCCTCAATGCTGCTTTCAATAATGATCTTGCCAGACTGTTCTGGTGCGATAGGTGGGTCAAACGTTGTCAAAGGCACATTAAAGTTTTTGCCCTTTGTCAGGTTGGCATCCTTCATGGTCAGCGTCCCTTTAAAACTTTTTATCGCGCCTTTGCCATGATTAGATAGCATAAACTGCATTTTGACTTGATTTAAGCTATCGCTATCACTGGTTTTCACTGGGAGCAGGGCGACAGGATACATCTGTGCAGTAGCGTTCGCCGCCTGACCTTTGACGATTGGGCTTTTCTTACCTGTTGGGTTGTTTGGATGCAGACGTTCATATTCACGCTGTTGTATTAGCGCTTGCTTGATAGTGGTACGCGGCATGGCTCCTGATTCATAAGCATCGCTCAATTTCATACGCAGCATATATCGGCTGAGTACTTGTTGATCGGCCTCAGACAACTGCTCAAAAGTTTGCCCTAGCTTTTTTTGCCATTGGTCAGAATCTGTCGGTATCGTTGTTTTACTTGGATCAGTCTGCGGCGATGAGCAGCCAGTTGCAATCACTAGCATTGCTACCGTCATGGTTGAAAACAAAGTTTTGTTGAAACGCTGATGTAAGCCCGTCATCGTACCCCTCCTTACAGATCTTTATTATGTTGAAACCTTATAAATAGTCGCGACTACATATTTAATATACCTTGTTTAAACCTCTGTTGTGTTTAGTTATGGCTAACTAAAACCGCAAATATCGCAGAGTACTTAAAAACATACTTACTGTAGATTAAATGTAAGAAGAGCATAACAAGAGGAGAGTTAGAGAAATATCAGTAAAGCCTTAACTTTTATAACAGCCACAAAAAAGACCAAGCTCGCGTTAGCAAACTTGGTCTTTTTTATTTTAATACTATTTAGCAGCGTTACTATTAATTAGCAACGATACTATTAATTGTTTAATCGTTGTCTTGTAACTCAGATAGCGGATGAGTGATGTTGTTATTATGAGTCACTACAATCGCTTCATCAATAATATGCTGGCTAACGCCGCGCTTACGTAGCGTTTCGATGAATACTTCATCATGGGCGAGCGTATAATCCTGATGGTCACGATCCAAGCCCTGACGAATATAAAGACGAATAAGCCCTTGAATGCGCTTAAAGCCCAAGTCTGATGACGTCGTTTCTAATAGGCCAATCATTTCTTCAGACAAACGAATACTAATCGGGCGCATGATCTTTTGCGGATGATCAGAAAACTTATTTTTTATACGTACAGGTATCATAATAAACCATTACTTTTAGTGAGTAAGAGCGAAGCACTCAAACAAAAACGAACCCAATCAAAACTAATCTTACCATACAACAAAAATGTCTAAAAGAACACCACAGCCGTGCTAATATTATTAGAAGTAAATATAAAAGACACAGCAATAAAAAAACCTCCATCAAATTATGATGAAGGTTTTTAGTATATGGCTCTCCAACCTGGGCTCGAACCAGGGACACACGGATTAACAGTCCGTTGCTCTACCAACTGAGCTATTGGAGAATAGCTGGTCATAACAGCAAGTTATTGATGCTTTATATTAAAGCAGTTAATTAGCTTGTTTGCGTTATGTGGGGCACATTTTAGCCAAGTCACCACAGGCTGTCAACCTTATTATGCGTTTAATTATAAATATTATCGCAATTATTGAAAATTAATGTCAATCCCTTATCAGATAGGCTATTTCAAGGCAGAACTTAGTAGAAAATGACGATAAATGTGTTTTAAAAATAAAATGTGCTTTAGAAATAAAAAATATTTTCAGAAAATTTTATACGGCACCTGGACAAACGATAAGAATATAGAACCAGACGTAGATTCGGCAAAGTAAAACTGGATTTAAGGCTTTGTGTTTTTGAATACAAGGGTGGTGCGATACCGTTTGACACAATAAAGTTGCAAGACAGCCCTTCACATTGGCAGTAGATTTCTATAAAATACCGACCATGTGGTTTCTTTGCTATGTTTTTTCATAGCATGCGTTGAACGAAAGCGGGTGTTCTAAAGATGAGTCCTACTACTATTGCTTATGGTTACTTAGCCATTGCCATCATTTGTGAAGTGATCGGCACTACTTTTTTGATGAAGTCAGAGCAGTTCACCCGTTTGGTGCCAACTTTGATAATGGGCGCGCTCTATGCGGTTTCATTTTATCTAATGGCTCAGACGCTTAAGACCATACCGCTAGGTATTGCGTACGCGCTGTGGGGTGGACTCGGAATCGTACTAACCTCACTTGCTGGTGTAGTGCTATTCAAGCAAAATCTCGATACAGCAGCAGTGGTCGGTATCACGATGATCGTCGGCGGTGTTGTTGTGATGAACTTATTGTCTAATTCTGTGGTGCATTGATATGGAAAATGCTTATAAGCGTAAAAAACAGCCAGAAGTTATTCGTCGTGCGTTGTTAGATCAAGCAGCACGTATCACATTGGAGCAGGGCTTATCTAAAGTGACTTTTCAGGCGGTCGCTGATGCGGTTGGGGTGACAAAGGGTGGTGTGATGCATCATTTTTCTACCAAAAACGCACTCGTGCTAGAAGTCTTCAATGATGCAATGGCTAAGTTTGAGGCAGAAGTAAACGCAGCAATGGCTGACGATCCTGTTAAGTACGGTTCATTTACCCGCGCTTATATAGATGCCACTATCAGCCTCGGCGAGCAAGGGCAGGAAGAGTATGACAATCAAGCGACCCTATATGTGCTAATGCTAGGCGATAGTGAGCTGCGTGAATTGTGGGCTAAGTGGGCGAATGAGCAACTCAAAAAACATGCAGCAACGGATAATACCGAGACATTATGTATGGTTCGCCTTGTCGCTGACGGTATTTGGCTCTCAGACTTTTCAGGTATCGATATCGCAGACAAACAGTCATTACGTGATCGCTTGATAAAAATGACACAACAAGACTTTGATTTGTAAAACGTTGCTGATTTATAAAACGATTCTGATTTATAAAATAATTTTTACTTCACTATTTAAAGACTAGATTTTGAAACTTAACTAACGACGATACTATTCGGCTTCAGTACTTTTACATAGTTACTTTTATATAGCTACTTTTGCCAATCGTCCTAAGGAGAATTTATGACTGATTTTAATAATTTGACAGATATTATCGATTTAGACCAAGTACAAACAGCCTATATCAACGGTCGCTATCTAGCGGTTGATGAATCGCTGACGACTTTCGAAGATATCAATCCAGCCACTGGTGAAGTATTGGCAACGATTCAGCAAACGAGCAATGAGCAGATTGACGAGGCCGTAAAAGCCGCACATAAAGGTCAAAAAGTTTGGGCGGCGATGACAGCAGTCGAGCGTGGTCGCATCTTATCAAAGGCTGTTGAGATATTGCGCGATCGCAATGATGTGTTGGCACTACTTGAGACCAAAGACACAGGTAAAGCCTATTCTGAAACTAAGTACGTCGATATCGTCACTGGTGCTGACGTCGTTGAATACTATGCAGGGCTTGCGCCTATGATTGAGGGTCGTCAGATTCCATTGCGTGATACTAGCTTTGTCTATACTCGCCGCGAGCCACTTGGCGTGGTTGCAGGTATTGGCGCATGGAACTATCCGATTCAAATCGCGATGTGGAAAGCAGCACCTGCACTGGCTGCTGGTAATGCGATGATTTTTAAACCATCAGAAGTGACACCGTTGACGGCATTGAAACTGGCAGAGATATTGACAGAAGCTGGATTGCCAGATGGTGTATTTAACGTGGTGCAAGGTAACTATGAAGTAGGTCAAGCGCTAACTGAACACCCAGATATCGCAAAAGTATCGTTCACAGGTGGCGTACCAACTGGTAAAAAAGTCATGTCGAGCGCGGCAAGCTCATCTCTAAAAGACGTAACTTTAGAGCTTGGCGGCAAATCACCATTGATCATATTTGATGATGCAGATATCGATACCGCTGCTGACATCGCTATGATGGCCAACTTCTACAGTACTGGTCAGGTATGTACCAATGGTACGCGCGTATTTGTTCCTAAAGCGCTACAAGCGAAGTTTGAGCAAGCCATCTTAACCCGTGTTGAGCGTATTAGACTGGGCGACCCTATGGATGAGAACATCAATATGGGTCCGCTAGTTAGCTTCCCGCATATGGAGCGCGTGCTTAGCTATATTGAGCAAGGTAAAAAAAGCGGCGCGCGTCTGCTAACGGGCGGCGCACGCGTTACGACAAACGAGCTTGCAAACGGCGCATTTGTCGCACCGACAGTATTCACTGATTGCACGGATGATATGACTATTGTACGCGAAGAAATCTTTGGCCCAGTGATGTCAATATTGACGTACGAGACCGAAGAAGAGGTTATTCGCCGAGCCAATGATACCGATTACGGCTTGGCAGCTGGGGTTGTGACTGCAGATCTAAAACGCGCGCATCGAGTCATCGCTCAGATAGAAGCTGGCATTTGCTGGTTGAATACATGGGGCGAGTCGGCAGCACAAATGCCAGTAGGCGGCTACAAGCATTCTGGTGTCGGCCGCGAAAACGGTATCGAAGCACTCGAACACTATACTCAGACCAAATCTATCCAAGTAGAGTTGGGTGCGTTTGAATCTGTCTTTTAATCAATCTTATTGAGAAAAACGAAGCCAGTAAGGTTGCTTATCAGCTTTTATTTAGCCTTTTTAGGACACCTTACTGACCCTAAACGATTTATGTTTTTTCAATATTATGGAGTATGTTATGACATCAACCACACCTGAGTATGACTATATTATTGTCGGAGCAGGCTCAGCAGGAAATGTGCTGGCCACACGTCTGACCGAAGATGCCAATATTAAGGTACTGTTGTTAGAAGCAGGTCGTCCAGATTATCGTTTTGATTTCCGCACGCAAATGCCAGCTGCGCTTGCCATGCCGCTACAAGGGACGACTTATAACTGGGGTTACAAGACAGATCCTGAGCCATATATGAATAACCGTGTCATGGACTGTGGTCGCGGTAAAGGGCTAGGTGGCTCATCATTGATTAACGGTATGTGCTATATCCGTGGTAATGCGCTAGATTTTGATGATTGGTCTAAGATAAAAGGCCTGTCAGACTGGACGTATTCGGATTGCTTACCTTACTTCAAAAAGCTAGAAAATTGTGACGCTGGCGAGAACGACTATCACGGCGTGGGCGGTCCTGTTGAAATGACTACCTCAAAGCCAGGGGTCAATCCACTGTTCCAAGCTATGATTGAAGCGGGTGTACAAGCAGGCTATCCACGTACCGAAGATCTAAACGGCTATCAGCAAGAAGGTTTTGGTCCGATGGATCGATTCGTGACGCCTAACGGTCGCCGTGCATCAACGGCTCGCGGCTATCTTGACCGTGCCAAACCGCGTAGCAACATTACGATTTTGACAGGTGCATTGACTGACGTAATTTTATTTGACGGCAAACGCGCTGTCGGTGTCAAAGTCGAACACGAAGGCCAGATCAAAAGCTTCCATGCCGCTCGCGAAGTGATTGTCTCATCTGGTGCGATTGCCTCGCCGCAACTACTGCAGCGTTCAGGTATCGGCCCTGGTCAGTGGTTAAAAGACGCTGGCGTGACTGAAATATTGGATCTGCCAGGTGTTGGTAATAACTTACAGGACCATCTAGAGCTGTATATGCAGTATGAATGTAAACTGCCAGTGTCAATCGCGCCTGCCAATAAATGGTGGAATAAGCCTGCGATTGGTGCAGAATGGTTATTCAATGGCACAGGTCTTGGTGCGTCTAACCAATTCGAAGGCGGCGGTTTCATCCGTACGGATGAGAAGTTTACCCATCCAAATATTCAGTATCATTTCTTGCCACTAGCCGTACGCTACGATGGCCGCAGTGCTGTGAAATCACACAGCTTCCAAGCACACGTCGGCTCACTGCGCTCACCAAGCCGTGGCCGCGTCAAGCTAAAATCACGTGATCCGAAAGCACATCCAAGTATCTTGTTTAACTACATGTCGCATGATCAAGACTGGCAAGAGTTCCGTGCTGCAATGCGTATCACGCGTGAAATCATGCATCAGCCAGCACTGGACCCTTATCGTGGTCGTGCGATTGCACCGACCGATGATCTGGTCACCGACGCCCAATTAGATGAATACGTACGCAATCATAGTGAGACGGCTTATCATCCATCTTGTACCTGTGCGATGGGTGAAGATAACGATTCGGTAGTAAACGGCGAAGGTCTGGTACATGGTATTGATGGCTTGCGAGTCGTCGATGCGTCTATCATGCCAAACATTATTAGTGGTAATCTCAATGCTACAACTATTATGTTAGCAGAAAAAATCGTCGACAAGATGAGAGGCGTACAGTTGCCACGTTCAACGGCAGATTATTACGTGGCTAATGGTGCACCGCTGCGCTCAGAGCCAATGCGTGATTATCTCTCGTCGGTGTAGGCTGCGATATAAACCTGCATGCAGGATACTGAATAAATAATGATATGAGAAAATTTCAACAAAAGGGCCTTTCCAAGTAGAGGCCTTTTCTATCAGCGCTAACGTATTAGAATAATGAATACCGTTCAGGTTGAATTTGTTTATAATTTTATTAGCTTTTTATTTATTGGTACTGCTTTGTCCGTCATGCGGTTGGTTCTACGTATACGGTTATAGATCATCAGTCTACTATTAGACGATGCCGGACAAAGCAATATCGGACCCTGTTTAATTTACCTATTGAGGTCTTTTATGTACAGTTCGCCATCACAAGATGTGACGAAACCTCTGACCCTAAACAAAACCGTGTTTATGGGCTCAGCTATTATTTCTATTTTATTGATAATCTGGACCATCGCTTTTCCAGATTATAGTGAGGCCTTGCTGAGCGCGAGCATGACTTGGGTATCAGACAAGTTTGGCTGGTATTATATGTTGGTGGTTGCCGCTTATAGTATCTTTGCGTTGTTTGTTGGTTTTTCTAAGTACGGCGATATAAAGCTTGGTCAGGACCACGAAAAAGCACAATTTCCGTTTTTAGCGTGGGCGGCTATGCTGTTTTCAGCGGGTATCGGTATTGATCTGTTGTTCTTTGGTGCCTCTGAGCCTTTGATGCATTATTTGACCCCGCATACAGGCCTAGAGCCTGCGAGTGCTGAGGCCATGCGCGAAGCACTTGCTCAGACTTTCTTGCACTGGGGTCTGCATGGTTGGGGTATTTATGCGCTGATAGGTATGGCGCTGGCTTACTTTGCTTATCGCAAAAATATGCCACTCGCGCTACGCTCGCCGCTGACACCGATATTTGGTGAACGTTTAATCAAGGGCTGGCTAGGCGATGGTATTGATACTTTTGGCGTCGTCTGTACATTGATGGGTATTGCGACCAGTTTGGGTATTGGGGTATTGCAGGCAAATGCTGGCTTGACCCATGTGTTTGGTATCGAATCTAGCAAAACGGTTCAGGCGCTCATCATTGTGGGTGTTGTCGCGGCTGCTGCTATCTCTGCGATGACAGGTGTCGAAAAAGGTGTTCGTCGTCTATCTGAATTCAACATGTTGTCGTCAATACTGCTGTTGCTTGCCATATTGGTAATGGGCAATACGGTGTATCTATTAAATACCTTTACTCAAAATATCGGTCAATATTTCCAAACCATCATTTATAAAACCTTTGACGTTTATGCTTATGACGGTGCTGCTGGTGCCGAATGGAAATCTTGGTGGACGATATTTTTCTGGGCATGGTGGGTTGCTTGGGCACCATTTGTAGGTCTATTTATTGCACGGATTAGCCGTGGCCGTACGTTGCGCGAGTTTGTATTTGGCGTGATGTTCATTCCGCTTGGTTTTATCTTTGCATGGTTCTCTATCTTTGGTAATTCAGCGATAGATTTGGTTGCCAATGGCGCAACAGAGCTGGGCGAAATCGCGGTCAATGATGCGGCAATGGGCATGTTTGCGCTGTTTGAGTACTTCCCTTACAGTGAAGTATTGTCATTTGCTGGTGTGGTTATTGGTCTTATTTTCTTTGTGACTTCTGCTGACTCAGGCGCTTTAGTATTAGCGAACTTGAGCTCAAGAGGTATGACCAATGATACCGATGCTCCTGTTTGGTTACGTCTGTTTTGGGCAGCAGCGACTGGTCTTATTACGTTAGGACTGCTATTTGCAGGTGGTTTTGCCTCATTGCAATCTGTCTCTGTCATTGCAGGCTTGCCATTCTCTATCATTCTTGTGCTTTACATGATGTCTATGTGGAAGTCGCTAAAAGAAGAAGGCAACAAGCGTAAAGCCAGTACAATCGGCACAGCAAATGTATTGGACAGCGGGAAGAGCTGGAAAGCGCGCTTGCAACGTATTGTGAGCTTCCCAGGACATGCACAGGTTGAAAAATTCTTGCATACGGTCGTGATGCCAGCGATGTCTGAGGTCGAAAAAGAGTTTAAAGCAGGTGGTCTCAAAACATCGTTAGATACCAAAAACCTTGCTAGTATCGGCGAAGGTATCGATGCAGGTATGGATCAAGACAGTGGTCAGGTAGACGGTCTAAAACTGCGTGTCGGTCATGGTGATGAAGATGACTTTATTTATGAAGTCAATCTGATTAAAGCTCATCGTCCTAACTTTACATTGAGCACATCTACCAAGCACGCAGAGTACTACTACCGTGCGGAAGTTTTCTTGAGTGAAGGCTCGCAAGAGTATGATTTGGTTGGCTACTCAAAAGAGCAAGTATTGGTTGATATCTTAAATCAGTACGAGCGTCACTTGCAGTATCTGCATTTAGAGCGTTAATCAGACACACTTTCTAAGTGAAACTATCAGTAAGAATGTCCCCATAAGTTGAACGCAGCTTATGGGGTTTTTTTATGAATAACTATTTATAAATCACTGTCGTTTAAGTTGAGGATATATCCCAAATAAGTGGCAAACAAGCACCGCAAATATAAGGTAAAATTCATTAAGATTAAATTGATCGACTGATACGCTGCAACGTATTAGCAAAGGATACATTTGTGACCAAATTAAAGTACATAGCGCATTACTCAGAGCATCTTCAAACTCAAGCTGTTCAGCTTATAACTGATGGTAGGTTGGGCGAGTATCTGGAAAAAAAGTACCCAACTCAGCATCAAATCCAAAGCGACAAAGCGCTCTATCAGTATATAAATGAGATAAAAACCCAATACATGCGTAAGATTGGTCAGCTATCAAATGTCAGCTATAGCAGTAAGCTCAAGGTTTTAAAGCATGCCCTAGGTATTCATACGACGCAGTCGCGCGTACAGGGAAGTAAGCTCAAATCGCACAATAGCATCACGGTAGCCAGTCTATTTAAAGACGCGCCGCCAGAGTTTTTGCGCATGATAGTGGTGCACGAGCTTGCCCATTTCAAAGAGCATGAGCATAACAAAGCGTTTTATCAATTATGCTGCCATATGGAGCCTGAGTATCATCAATTTGAGCTGGATACTCGCTTGTGGCTGCACTGGCGCGAGTTGTAACCCTAATATAGTCTTAATATAGTCATTCCACTATAAAAGTATTACGGCGTTAACCTCGCTTGAATTATCAAATATACCTCTGCACTCGGTTGTCTTGTACTACTTTTAAATTGAATCGACTATAGTATGAATAGCAACCTTGATAAGGTTCATAGTAATGTTAATAACAGCCACATAAATATCGTGTTCTTCTTTGTAGCAATCATCTGAGCCGTTAGGGCGTGTCCTCAATTCAATTGATCATATCGAAACGGGCTAAAAATGGCTAAATTTTGCCAAACATCGTTAAATAGCTGGTTAATATCCCGATATGATCTGCGCTATTTTCCTTGTTTGACTGCAATTTATCTCATTTTTATCACCATTTTTAAAATGAGGACACGCCCTAGAATTACGTTATAATCCTAACCACACACGATATAGTCCATAAAAGGTTGTAAACAATGATTAATACTAAAATATATAAAGCCATTTACACCTTAGCCGAAGAATTGTTAGAAGCGGATCGCAGAAGCAATCAAGAAAAATTTGATTCGCTGTATGCTGAACTAAACGCCATTTGTACCGATAATGAAGGTACTGACAAAGACCACCCAGAACAATGGGAAACGCTCGCTGACTTCACAGAAGATTTGGACGCAGCACTGGTCATTTATGACAAAGCACTGGCAAAAGCTACTGCCATTAACTCAAAAGATCATATGTCATCGATTGCTTTTTCTATGGCGGTGCTACAGCTTGAGACAGGTAACAAAGAAGCGGCTATTCAAAGTCTACAAAACGCCAAAATCACGGCAAATAAGATTGAAGATAAAGAGTTTAAAGTTGAGATAGATGAGATGCTTACGAAGCTATTGGCAGAGTAGTTTTGATTATAGTTAGTCCTCCAAAAATTGGGTACGGTGTCAGTCTCGCTTAGCTTACTACTTGTCGTACTTTCACTAGGCTTCCTTGTATCCAAGTTATATTGAACCGACTATAAATAGAGCAATCCGATATGCAAGACATACCTGTGATAATCGTTGGTGGTGGGTTAAGTGGATTATATGCCGCCCTTTTATTAGAGCAAAAGGGTATAGCTTATAGACTGCTAGAGGCGCGTGATACCTTGGGTGGTCGCATTGCAGTTGCTAAATATTCAGATGTGCAAGCTACTAATAACAGTACTGATATCGATCAAGCAGAATCAAGCGCGGCGTTTGATTTAGGGCCGTCATGGTTTTGGCCGGATTATCAGACGCAGTTAAGCACACTTATTGAGTCGTTAGATTTATCACGTTTTGCGCAGTTCGAAGAAGGCGATATGATGGTTGAGCGCGCTGCCAATCAGCCACCTGTGCGTATGCAAGGTTACAAAAGCGCACCACCTTCTGTGCGGCTAGTCGGTGGTATGGCCACTTTGATTGAGGCGCTATATGCTCGTTTAGAGGCCAGTTGTATCATGACCGGTCAAACCGTAAGGCAATTAAACAGGACGCCTCAATATATTGAAGTACAGAGTGAAGATACTTCTGGACATGTGACCGGACATGTGACGACGTTCCGCGCGCAGCATGTGCTACTTGCGTTACCGCCTCGATTGGTAGAAGGTCGGATAGTATTTCAGCCAACGCTACCGCAAAACTTAAGTGAACAGTGGAGCGAGACAGCCACTTGGATGGCGTCCCATGCCAAATACGTCGCTGTTTATGAATCACCATTTTGGCGAGATGCTGGTCTCTCGGGTGCCGCGCGCAGTGCGATAGGGCCGCTTACTGAGATACATGATGCCTCTACGCTAGAGGGCGATGGGGCATTGTTTGGCTTCTTTGGCATTCCTGCTCAAGTACGTCAGAGCGTCTCTGATACGGTGCTAAAAGAACATTGCCGTGCCCAGTTAGTGCGACTATTTGGTGAGCAGGCAAGTACTCCGAAAGCTGAATATCTTAAAGACTGGGCACAGGATCCATTAACAGCGATGCCTGCTGATACCAACGGTAACGGTCAGCATGCAGTAGCCCCGCAGTCCATACCAAAAACTGGCATGTGGCAAGACTGTCTAACAGGTTGTGGTAGTGAGTGGTCAGCGCAGTTCCCTGGCTATGTCGCTGGAGCAATTGATGCAGCAACCGTTGCTGTACAAAGCCTACCTGCTGACATTTTATACCAGTAGCTATGAGGGTGCTGTTGTAAGCTATCATAAAAGCCATTCAACATGATTAAGAAAGTTCGTCATCCTATAGGATAGTCGATGAATGATTCGCTCAAGCAAGAGACTTCTCACAAAACCACTTGGCTGGTGCCTTTTGTTTGTCTACTGGCAGGCGGTGCACTCACTGGTATCTCGACCAATGTGGCAAAGTACGCTATCGATGTTGGTCTAACCCCATTAGGGTTTTTGTTTTGGTCGATTATTGGTGCTGCTGTTATTTTATTACTAGTAGCGCTCATCAGAAAAGAACTCCCTCCTCTTAATGCGCGCAGCTTAGAGTATTACTTTGTCGCGGCGCTTGTCAGTGTCGCGGCCGCCAACTTACTGTTATTTTCTGCCATTCCTCATGTGGGCGCAGGTTTCGTCGCCTTAATCCTATCATTACCGCCACTGCTAACTTATCTTGGCGCGCTGATACTACGTATAGAGCAATTTTATATTGTCCGTGCGCTTGGGGTCATTGCAGCACTCATCGGGGCAGGAGCATTAGCCATACATAAACTCTCTGCGCCAGATTCTAGTGTGCTTTGGATTTTAATCGCGCTTTGTGGGCCAGTGCTACTCGCTATTGGCAATATATATCGAACGTTACGCTGGCCTGATAATGCGTCTTCTAGCGCACTCGCTCCAGGCATGTTGATTGCGGCAGCGCTGCTGCTAGGTTTATTTAGTATGATGTCAGACTTCTCTATCGCTGTATCTTTAGAGAACTGGTTGCCGCTAAGCATGATAGCGATACAAGCAGGCGTATTTGCTGGACAGTTTTTACTGTTATTTTTATTGCAAAAGACAGGTGGGCCTGTGTTGCTGAGTTTGTTAGGTGCGGTAGGAGCCATTGTCGGCGTACCCGTTGCTATTTTTTTGCAAGGGGAGAGTCCACCAGAAGGTTTGTTTTTAGGTGCGACTTTAATTGCGATTGGTGTAGCATTGGTGACATGGGGCGGCGTAAAAATATCAAAAGTAAAAGAAGAAGTCTCATAAATGTGTATAGGCGATAGCACTAAACTATAGAGTTATTAAAGCCGTTACCTCCTAATAAGCATTTCTTATCTCGCTCTGGTTAACAGTGTCTAACTTATCAATAGCTGCGATGACTCAATAATTGGTTACGATTAACTTAAATCACTTTTTGTGGATATGATAAAAAAGGAGTATAAGTATCGTGGTTATCGTTGTCATGGACTCAGGCTATGAATGCAACCACGCGTTATCGATTATTAAACAATTTTACGATTCTTATTAGTGTCATCGGGGTAGCGATTGCCTTGTTAGATAGTGGTTTTACACTACCAACGTGGCTCCAACAAGTGTTCCATATTTTCTATTTGGTCATTATCTTCCTCAGCTTTATGGTGACCGCTGGGCGTTACATCTATACCAAAAAGCCATTAACGCTTAATAAAGTCGCCGTCTTTGACGCACTGACCAGCATTGCCATTATCATTTTATTGACCGCGCATTTTACGGACTTAGTACGTTCGGGCCTATCTGCTGCCGTTGATGGCTTTGTCGCGATAAAGATAGCGGTGTTTGTCACCTTCGTCCGCGAACTCTCCGATCACAATTTCAATCTCAATCGTACCTTTCTACATCCTGCCCAGTTTTTTATTCTAAGCTTTTTAGTCGTGGTGCTGGTTGGTGCATTGCTATTGATGATGCCCAATGCGACGACGCAACCACTGTCTTTTGTTGATGCGCTTTTTACCGCGACCAGTGCGGTTTGTGTGACGGGGCTTATCGTAGTGGACACTGCCACCTATTTTACGACTTTTGGACAAGTTATTATTATGGGGCTGATACAAATTGGCGGTTTGGGTATTTTGACCTTTGTGACCTATTTTAGTTATTTCTTTAAGGGCGGTGTCAGTTATGAGACACAAGCCAGCATCAGCGAGATGTCTTACATGCGCGGTATGGGTGATGTGGTGTCGACACTTAAGTCTATCTTATACGTCACGTTTGCGGTCGAGGCGGTAGCGGCTGCGCTGATTTATATCAGTATTTATGACATACCCAATATGGATTGGTCTGAGCAGCTATTCTTTTCAGTCTTTCATGCGATTTCTGCTTTTTGTAATGCTGGATTTTCGACATTTAGTGCTGGCTTGTACGATGATTCGCTACGTTTTAATTATTCGCTACAGCTGATTCTGGCGATGACATTTATCTTCGGTGGTATGGGTTTTACTATTGTGGTCAATGTGCTTAGGTATTTACGTTATCGTGCTCAGCGGCTGATCAATCGCCATGACCAACGCTATATTTATCAGCCTTGGTTACTTAATATCAATAGTCGTATTACTTTGATTACCACAGGCGCATTACTGTTGGTCGGTCTGATTGGGGTGATGATATTTGAATACAATAATGTGCTCGCTGACCATACCAGTTTCCTCGGTAAGCTAGTAACAGGGTTTTTTACTGCGGCTACCCCGCGTACGGCAGGGTTTAATGTGATTGATATGGGTGAGCTTACGTTTCCAACGGTGATGCTGACGATATTTCTGATGTGGATTGGTGCTTCGCCAAACTCTACAGGTGGGGGTATCAAGACCAGTACCTTTGCGATTGCGCTATTAAATACATTAAGCCTAGCTCGTGGTCAGACCAAGATAGAGGTATTTAAACGAGAGATTGCGGAGATTTCCGTTCGCCGCGCATTTTCTATTATGTGGCTGTCGCTACTGGTCATCGGTACGGGCGTGACACTCATCAGTTATGATCAGCCAGAGCTTGATTTGATTAAAGTGGTATTTGAGTGCTTCTCAGCTTATAGCACGGTGGGCCTAAGTTTAAACCTGACAGCAGACTTATCAGATTTTAGTAAAATAGTGGTTTCGGTCATTATGTTCGTTGGCCGCGTCAGTATGCTGACAATTTTTATTGCACTGCTAAAAAATATGCGTCAACGCAATTATCGCTATCCTACGGAAGAAATAACGATTAATTAATCCGTCGTAAACAGTTAATTAA
The DNA here is from genome assembly GCF_022129425.1 of Psychrobacter sp. Ps1. Classification (NCBI taxonomy): domain Bacteria; kingdom Pseudomonadati; phylum Pseudomonadota; class Gammaproteobacteria; order Moraxellales; family Moraxellaceae; genus Psychrobacter; species Psychrobacter sp. Ps1. The sequence continues at coordinate 169,378 of NZ_JADQAN010000004.1, forward strand.
ACCGTCGTAAACAGACTATGTCGTTCTTAATAAATAGCAAAAAATATTAAAAAAGGTTGTTTAAGTTATGAAGTACATCATCGTAGGGCTAGGAAATTTCGGTGCATCATTAGGCTCGGCATTGACCAGTCAAGGGCATGAAGTGATTGCTATTGATAGTAGTATGCAACGGGTTGAAGCTTATAAAGAAGTGATTTCTCATACGCTGTGTATGGATGCCACGGACGAATATACGGTTAGCGGATTGCCAATCGTTGATACCGATATTGTCATTGTGGCGATTGGCGAAGATCAAGGGGCCAATGTCATGGCAACGGCGCTCTTTAAGACGTTAAAAGCCAAACGTTTGATCAGCCGTAGTATCAATCCGCTACACGAAAAAGTCCTACAAGCCATCGGCGTGGATGATTTGATTCACCCTGAAAAAGAAGCGGCCAATCGTTGGGCCAAGCGTCTGTCACTACGTTATTTTGTCGATTCGTTCGAATTGAGCGATAACTTCAGCATGGTAGAGATTAAGATTCCAAATGTGTTGATTGGTAAGACTGTCGAAGACTTACAGTTAGAGCAAAAGTTTAATATCCGATTGCTTAGTACGTTGCGCTATGAGTATTATGAAGACAGTTTTGGTCGTACGCAGAGCAAGCCTAGCATTCAAGGTTTGGCGACGCCTGAGCAAGTATTGCAAGAGCGCGATGTACTGGTGATTTATGGTGCCAACAAACACATCAATCAGTTCTTACGTAGTGTAGGTGTGAAAATCAAATAGCAGCTTGTCATCGCAGTGATACCAGAAGGTATAGGGAAATGATTATGAATAAGCGAAGTATATCTGTCCTACTGATCGCTATAATGGCACTACTGTCAGGTTGTGATCAGTCCGTGCAAGACCCGAACGTTCTTCTGTCTGAGCATCAAAAAGACCCGATTAAAGAGTTGGCGATTACCTCAGACGTGGATCACAGTCAGTTTGGTTACAAGCAAACCTTTTATGTACCGATTTATTCTGATATTTATACCGATAGAGACGCTCGCAAAGTGCTGCTATCGGCGACGCTGAGTGTACGTAACACCACGCTAAAAAAGTCACTGTATATCAATAAAATTGATTATTATGATACAGATGGAGCATTGGTCAAATCATATCTAGATAAGCCTATCGAGCTACCAGCGATGGCGACGCTTAACTATATCGTCGAAAAAGAAGAGGATAAAGGCGGGTCGGGCGCTAATTTTATCATCGAAGTCGAAGGTGTAGATGAGACCGTCAGACCAGTGATAGAAGCAGTCATGATTGGCAACTTTAGCAATAAAGGATTTGCCTTTAGTACAGAAGGCACGCCCGTGATACATTGATATATGTATTGTCGTTACGTAGTTTAGAGTATTAAAAGAGCACTGTAGCATAGGCGAAAATAGTTTCTACTTTGCTAACTAGCGATGATCGTATACATGTATTAAGTGAATCAACATGGACAGTTCAATTCAAGGAAGAGTTATGTCTGCAACCAAAGAAGAAATCAGCGCCTTTATGGCATTGGAGTTTCCCCAAACCAAATGTGTCGTCGAGGCGGTCAACGAAAATGGCGCGACCTTATCGCATGAGATCGGTGTAAATGAGCTGCGTCCCGGTGGCACAGTCTCGGGACCTGTCATGATGGCCGTTGCTGATGTCGCTATCTATGTGGCGATACTCGGAAGAATCGGTATTGTCCCATTAACGGTGACGACGAGTTTGACCATCAACTTCTTGCGTAAGCCATCAGCAAATGCTCGTATTATCGCCGAATGTACCTTAATGAAAGTAGGGCGTACGCTGATAGTAGGCGAGGTCTCTCTTTATTCAGAAGGCTCTGATGATATCGTGGCTCACGTAGTTGGCACGTATTCGGTGCCGCCTAAGCGTAGTTAAAGCTAGGCATAAGAGTTCGAATACTTTGTAAGGTAGCTAGCTTATAGTGTATTTTACTTACTCACTAGGGTCTGATCCTGGTGGGAAGTCATGGCGTAGCTGTGCGACATTAGCAGTAGTTACTGTATCAGTGAAGCTATTTAGATCGCTATGCACGTATTGTGTGACAGCTGCTATTTGCTCGTCATTCATCATACGGTGGAACGATGGCATACCGCGCAGGCCATTGATAACGACACTAATAATATAGTACTTCGATTGCATCTTGCTATTATTTGCCAGTGGTGGATAGTAGCCTGTGCCTTGCGCGCCTTCACCTTTTTGCATATGACAACCTGCACAAGAGTCATCGTAGAGCTTTTTGCCATTGATCGTAAAGAACCCAGTTTTACCTTGTATGCTGCCTTCAAATTTAGTGAGCCATCTCTGCATGCTGGCATCATCGTTCATCTTTGGTATTGAGCGTACATCGACGATATTGGTAGTAGGTTTAGCCAATTCTGCTTTGGACATATATACGCCGCCCCATGCACCCTGATTGCGACTGGCCTGATTGTCGAAACTATTGTTAAATAGCATGGGCGCTGTCTGTGGATTGGCGATAGTGGCTGCGTTTTTTGCCTTATACTGACTACAGCCTGACAACGTTGTTAATGCAATTGACCCGCTAACCATGATCGTCATTATTGCTTTGCTCGAGCTGAGCGAGCTAGATGGTTTGATTGGATTTACTACCACTATGTTCATGACTGTTCCTAATGTGCTTAGTCTCATTGTTATCATCCTTGCTTGAACGGCAGAGTTGTTATTCAAAGCTCATTACTCAAAAGTTAGCTTTAGCTATCCAAGCTTTTTGGCCTTTTGATGCAAGCGTTTGGCGGCATCCATGCCAGATAATATAGCGCCTTCTTGCCACGCAGGAATATGCGAGCAATGCTCTCCTGCTAGTACAATACGATGATCAATCTCGCAAAGCGTATCGTAATATTGCTCACGACTGGACTCGCTCCAAATACCGTAGCAGCCAAGCGACCAAGGGATACGGTGCCATGCGACAGACGTGCCCGAACGGAACTCTTTAGTATATTGCGGATGAATCTGTTTGCCATAGGCGAGCGCGGCATTGATACGCTCTTTGGGAGTCAACGAGTTAAACTTGTATGAGGCTTCCCCAAATCCATAAGCACCAAGCAACACACCTGAGCCTGAGCTAAACATATCTTGTGACGGGTAGGAGATTTGCGAGATGGGCATATCGGTATAAGTGATGCCGCCATAGATCCATTCATCCTCTTCCCAAAACCGTCGTTTAAACTCCAAACCCACTTTGTAAGAGCTATCATAAGGAACGGCTGCCATTGCTTTCTTCATCGGAGCGGAGACGTTGATATCAATCTGAGTCAATATGGACAAAGGAATAGTACAAATGCACCAATCTGCTCGCACGGTTTTGGTGGCACCGTCAGGGCTGTTGCTATCGACATAGTCAATGGTAACTCCAGTTTCGTCTTGATTGATTTTGGTGACTTTGGCATTGAATGTGATCATTTCGCGACACTCACGCGTGAAGGCATCACTAATTTTTCCCATACCGCCGACAGGCTGAAACATCGTTGGTTGATGTACATGGACGGTATAGTTGGTATAAATATCCGACCACATGCCTGAGTCTAGTAATTTGTCCATCGGTATGGGGGTTGATGGCTTGGCATCTGGCATAAGACCACCACCGGGATATACACTATAGCCACGATGCTTACCAGTCTCATGGCTTTTGACGTAACGGTAGTTGGTATCTAACACGCCCCAGCCCTTGAGACCTTCGAGTAATTTTTCTTTGTCCTCTTTATTGACCGTACTATCGAGACTGCCTTTATTTACGGCTTTGGACAATAACTCTGATACATAACCACGAATATCGCTTTGCACCTCACCCAAGCGCTGCGGCGCACCATCGAAGTGATTGGTACGATGCAGATAAGCGCGATCATTGGTCTGGATAAAAGGCTGAAATGCCACACCGAACTTTTTGCAGTAATGAAAGACCGCGTAGTGGTGGATGGGCAGTCGCCATGGTCCGCCATTGAAGTAATTGCCTTTTTTAAAATCGCACGTGACCTCAGCACCGCCAAGCTCAGTATATTTGTCACCGCTGTTGAGTGTCCAGCTGCGGCCACCGCCACGGTTTTGGTACTCAAGCACGGTCACTTTGTAGCCTGCTTTGCGTAGCTCATAGGCGGCAGTCAGACCGCCCAACCCTGCACCCAATATCACGATACTAGCGCCAGCCGGTGCGCCTTTAAGATTCATCTCTTCTTTGAAGCTCGACTCAGAAGCAAACCCTAACGTAGTCATCGCTTGATACATCGCGGTCGCGCCTGCCGTCTTGCCTATCATTGAGAGCAGTTGTCGCCGTGTGGGAGATTGGAGCAGGTCATTCATAGGATTATCCTTATCGTGCTGGTCTTTGCCATATGATAAAAGGCGAAGATTAGAGCGCATTTTTTATAATTAGTTTTAATGCCAATTCTTAGGGTTAGCTTTTTTCTTTTATCACGCGTGTGACATCCGCCGCGCTGACATCGCTGTTGGGTAAACCACCAAAGGTGACTCGTACATAGTTAGTAATGCTAGCGATTTGTGCAGGGCTTAAATCTTTTGAGAACCTTGGCATTTTCGGTGCTGTGTTAAATGCCCCTTTTGCCCCGAAGGCAATCACGCCAATGAGTGCATCAGGTTTTACGCGGCGAATACTACTCAAACCAACGATGGAGGCATAGCGTGCATCGGGCTGAGCGTAACCATCGACGCCATGACAGCTGGCGCAATGGATGAGATATAAGTCTTTTGGCGAATTGCTATCATTTACATCGTGCGAGCTGATCATGCTATCTACACTAGTAACCGTCTCGGCTTTTGCCTGTGCCAAATAGTCTTTTTGCTCAAGTAAGTTATAAGTAATGGAGTTGCTGACTGGTTGCGGTAGACGAGAGACATTGACAGGTAGCAAATAATCATCGGTCTTAATGGCTGGAACGACTTTTAAATAGTCAGCCATCGCTATAAGGTCTTCGTCGGTGAGGTAGCGTGTACTATGCGCCACGGCTTCTGCCATTGGCCCGCCCGCGTAAGCGCGCTTATCAAGCGTGCCTGTACGCAGGTAAGTTACGATATCCATTTCGCTCCAAAGGCCAATACCTGTGTCGTTGTCAGGGGTAATATTTGGTGCAAACCATTTACCGAGTGGCGCCCCAGATAAGTAGCGGTCTTTATCAAGGCCTTGGGTTAGGTTGCGCGGCGTATGACAGGTGCCGCAGTGTTCTAAGTTATTGACCAGATATTCACCGCGTTGCTGGGTTTGCGTCAGTCCAGCACGGTTTTCGGTAGCGGGTACGTTGATGACATTCCACGCCAGCATCAAGCTACGGATATTTAATGGAAAAGGGAGTTGTGTGGTTTTTTCAGGGGGCTTGTCTACGATAGGGACTGTCTGAAAATAAGCGAATAAGGCACTGATGTCGTCATCTGTCATGCCATGATAGGACGGATAGGGCATTGCAGGATAAATCTGATGATTTGGCGCGCGTCCTTTGCGCAAGGCTTTTTTAAAATCGGCTTCAGTATAATTGCCAATACCATAGCGCGTCGATGGTGTGATATTAGTCGAATAGATATTGCCAATGGGCGTCTCAATCGGCACGCCGCCACTATAGTCTTCACGGTGGCAGGCCATACAGTCGGTGCTACGCGCCACGTAAGCACCTCGATTGGCAAGCGCACTATTAGCGGGGCTGACATTTGGTAAGGTTGTTCTACTAGGCAAAGTGTCCATTGGCAGACTGACCGTGTCTGCCATCACGACGGTAGACACTAAGCTGAATCCCAATGTCAGTGTTATTATCGAAGAAAATGACAATGCTGGCACGACGGCAGAAAGTGGCTTCATAATGTCCTTATGGTGCTGATTAATCATTGCTATTCCCTTTTTGAGCACTCTGCAAATCGCGACTGGTTACTATCAAAAAACAATGTTGCAATATTAAAATCGCTACTGCCTGGCGGCTTCGACTTTAATATTTAAGTTCAGGTTTTTGGTCAATCCAAACCAGACAAATTTGTTTATATTCCATTTGGTACGATCAAGCGTCGCGGTAAAATTGCCGCCGCATACTTCTTTTTTGAGACTGGGATTTGTGTCACATTCGAACTTAGTGGCAGTCAGGCTAATAGGGTAGGTCTTACCATGCAATGTCAGCTGACCATTTACTCGTATTAGCTGTGGATTTGTTCTGTCTTGATCAAAATACCATTTGGTTGACTTAAATTGCGCCAAAGGAAAAGTTTTTGCATCAAAAAAATCAGGCCCCGTTAGGCTTTTATTAAAAGAGGGGTTGCCGGTATTGAGTGAGTCTATCGGTATGATTAGTGAGATGTCACTTGTTTGTAGACTTGGGTCATATTGCAATTGACCTTTGATATTGTAAAAGCCACCAGTCGTGGCTGAACTCTTGAAGCGTTCGATAGCAAATCGAATATGAGTGCTGGCAGGATTAATAGCGTAACTGGCAGCTTGACTGCTATTTGCAGTGCCTACGAGTAGCAATGGAATGGTCAAAGAAGAATAGATATGTGATGGTTTTGGCCTAATAGACAACAAGCGCATAGCCACATTCCTTTACCGGCTATTGATATAGAGGAGCTTATTCACAAGCGCTATCCGTGCGTTTGCTTAACAATAAGCCAGTGATTGTTTATTATTTATACAGGGTTTTTCAAATACTTAGTAGTGCTATTTTAGTAAAGAGATAACGAACAACTCTGTCATGCCCGAACGTCAGTTCCAAGTATTGAAGCTAAGTACTGATACCTAATTATTGAAGCTGAGTACTGATGCATAGGTACTGAACCTAAGTGCTGACTTTAAGTATTAGAGTGTTCAATGCTAGACAAGCTAAGACCAGTATGTCCTTTATCATCGCTGATTCTGTGTGTTTTATTCTTAATCGATTGTTTGAAAAATAGGGCTGCGAGCGCACAAGCTATCGTTAATGACAGCAGCATTGAGACTAATGTATGGCTAAAGAAATGATCGCCAAACAGCATTTTATACAGTCCCATTGTCCAACCCAAAATGGTTACTGATATGCCTATCTGATAGCGGTATTTTCTTAGTGTCGGTAAAAAAGCCAGTCCATATAAAGAAAACCCTGCGCTGGCGTGAGCCGCTGGGAAGCATCTGGCAGGCGTTGCTGCTACGATGTTTTGCCAAAGATTGAGGTAGGGCAAATCCCCATTAAAAATAACCAAGTCATTTGGGCAACTAACATGGGTGACGCCTTTGAGCGTGGCAATAGTAGCAGGTACAATCGCCAATATCATCAGTAGGTAGCCAATCTCGCGTATAGGTAAAGGAAGCAGAAATTTATCAAGTTTATTATGACTGGGCTTACTGAGATTTAGCTTATTGCAGTTTAGGGCAGTAGCATTAAGCCTTGACTGTCTGTACTTGATGATTAAAACCGCTATGAGGTAGACAGCCAATAGAATCAATAATGCTTTGGGCAAATCATAAAAAATAAATGCATAAGGCTGCGCACCTTTTTCGAGTAGCCAGTGACCATTGTTGTAAAAAAGCTCACTGATGCGTACATCTAATTGGCTATGCTCAAAAACCAAGGTGGCCATGATGGTCACGCACAGTAGTTTTAGCCAGTCCCAAGTCATTGCGTTGTTTTCTGAAGTTATGACTACACCTGATAACGTATATGCGATGTTGATAGATCCTAATACGACCTTCGTTTTATTATTTAAGATAGTGCTAGCAACGCGTTTCGCTCTTAGGCGAGTGATCGCCATGCTTTAATAAAATAGAGCAGATAATGCCATTACCCATAAAACCATTAACAAACATAAAGACAAAAACTGTGCCGCAGAGCCAACATCTTTTGCGATTTTTGCGAGCGGGTGTTTGGCGGTTGAAGTATGGTCAACACAGGCTTCAATTCCTGTATTGAGCAGCTCGACAATCAAAGACAAAAAAGAAGCGACGACCAGCATCATTTTTATACCAAGCGCAAAAGGCATAACGATGACAGCAGCCAGCAGTACAAGATTGAGCCACAAAACTTGTCTAAAAGCCGCTTCAAATTTATATGCGGCCTTAAAGCCATCTATAGAGTAACCAATGGCTTTGATAATGCGGAGGATTCCCGCTTTACCTTTGGCATGACTTGCGAAGCTATCAGCCGCGAGTGCATTATCATGTGCTGTTTGGTTGACAGAACTATGCTCGGCTAACGGCTCTATAAGGTTGGTATGAGTAATTTGCTTCATATGGCATTCTTAACGGTCTATTAAAATTAAGATAGCCTGAGTATAAGACGGGAGAGGTTAAGAAAACGTTAAGAGGATATAGATGGATAAGAATAAAGCGTAATGGGTGTTTAAATTTTTCATTTCCCAATCAGTAATCAATGATTAGGAAATGAAGATGTCTTTGGATTATCATAAGGTTATTTATAATAAATACTAAAGGTGCTACCACCTGAGCGATTGGCTTGGTGAGTGAGCTGCCAGCCCATATGTGACATGATACGCTGGACGATACTGAGCCCTAGACCTGACCCTTCAACCTTATGTTTTGTCTCATGCTCTGACAACAGGATTGTTTGCTCGTCTTTATACTGAGACTCTAATCGCTCAAACCGTTCATAGAGTAAAGGCATCATCGCCTCAGGAATACCTAAGCCAGTATCAGTTACCGTGATTTTTTCGTCATCGATAGTAATGGCTACTTCGCCATCATCGGTATATTGAAACGCATTTTTTATGAGGTTGCCTAGTGCCATTTTTAGGAGTTCGGGGCGTACGTAAGCGCTATATTCCTGCTCAGCAATTATCTGACAAGTGACAGACTTATACCGCAGCAAGTACTTTAGGCGCTGCATTTCTGCTAAAGCGATATTGTTAATAGAGGTTTGCGGTGCGTCTAACTTTTCAGGCGCGCGCGATAGTAGAAGCAGGGCGGTGATAATCTCAGAAGTTTCTTTGGCAGTAGTGCTGATGCGATTGGTAAATTCATTTAAGTGGCTGTCAGCGTCTAATTGCGAGGCCAATACCTCGGAAGCCCCCATGATGATAGTCAACGGTGTGCGTAACTCGTGGCTGACATCACCAGTAAACAGTTGCTCGCGCTTGAGATATTGCTCTAACTTGTGGTTTTTCTCATCGATAGCCCGTGCCAAGACACCAACCTCAGACGGCAAATGTGTTAAATCGCTTAAGTTGTGATGGTCGGTTTCGACAGCTCGCTTCAAATCCAATAGAGGCTTGATGATTTGTTTGGAAGACAACTGAGAGAAGATAGCGGCGATAAGTAAGCTTAAAATAACGGCTACTTTTAGCGTATCTGCAAATATGTCTTCTAGGTGCTCAAATATCGCCAAGACTGGATAATTTTCCATTACCATTTCTGTGTTTTCTAGGTAAGTCAAAATATAGGTTTGACCATCTTGAGTATAGGCGAAAAGATGCAGGTTGGCATGACCTGCTCCAGAGGTTTTACTAACAGTGACAGAAGTCTCTTGTACCGTGTCATTGGCTATCATTTGTAAACTGGCAGGTGCTTTATCATAGCGATAAATCTTGATACCTGGTTCGGCGACATAAATAGGTTGGTCACCGTACTTTTCTTGACTGAGTTCTAGCTGCTGCAATAGGCGAGCCTTGACCAAATCTTGCTCTATTCGGCTCTCCGCGTACAAGAAAATACTGACAAAAGCTGCGCACAGTAATAACGCGAATATGAAGTAAGACAGTCTGAACTTATTGGCTATCGAGTCTATATTGAGCATGGCATGAGACAACTTAATAGAAAAAGGCGATATATAGCTGGGCGATATATAATAGAGCGACAAATACGATACGGTCAGTCGATTAGTAAATTGGATAAGGTTTATTCAATTCATAATGCAATCATGACTACGCGCTTGCTGATTTATTAGGGTCAACAATTTGATAACCCACGCCAGGTACTGTGACTATCATAGGTGTGTCAAATGGCTTATCAACCTGCGCCCGTACGCTATGCATATGGGTGCGCAGTGCATCACTACTGGGTATGTCTAGTCCCCATACCTTTTCTTCAATCTCAGTTTTACTGACGACTCTAGGCGCTGCGCTCATTAGAATGTGCAATATTTTAAACCCAGTTGGGGTGAGCTTCAGTGATTGTCCCTCACGCATAATAGTATGCTCACTGTTGTTCAAGGATAGTGTTCCGACGGCAATACTGTGGGCAAAATGATCGTCCTCATGGCGACGTATGAGCGCTTTGATACGGCACTCCAGCTCAACCAACGAAAACGGCTTAACCAAATAATCATCAGCGCCGCTATCAAACCCAGCCACTTTATCCAAGATTGTATCGCGAGCCGTGAGCATTAGCACAGGCGTTTTGTCATGCAACTCTTCTCTGAGTTTTTTACACAGCTGCGTGCCATCCATACCCGGTAACATCACATCTAGCAGTATCACATCATAACGGTTGTTTGAGGCAAGTGTTAGCCCGCTATAACCATTATGTGCGTTGTCCAACTCAAAGCCTTTTGGCTCAAAAAAAGCATAAATATTGGCCACGATATCGGGGTTGTCTTCAATAACGAGTATCTTGTACATGATGCTGACCTAAAAAATAGTGGTTACCTAAAAGGACTGAACGATATAAAAACGTAGGTAGAGAGCTGTTTTAATAAATTATTTGGAATAACTCACTTTTAACCAATCAATTAGAATGGGACAGTTTGAAAAGGGTTGCTTTACCTTTGACTTCATCGGTCGTAATACCAAAAAAGCTAAGCAATGTCGGCGTAATAAAATCGTGTGACACTGGCTGATTTACCATACTAGAAAGACTTTCAGTATCGATGTTATTACTGTCTGGTGACCAAATGACTGCGGGCACGTGTTTTTGGCTATCTGGTGCGAACTTATAGGGCAAGCCGTGCAGGTAGATATTATTTTCACCCAAACTCTCTCCATGATCACTAATATATACCATTACCACATCATAATCTTGTTCGTAAGATTTTAAGGTATCGATCACGTTATTCAAAAAGTGATCAGTATAGCGAATCGCATTATCGTAGCCATTTATCACAGACTGAGCATCGCATTTGGATAGCTCATTGGTCATGCAAACAGGATTATATTTTTCAAATGCTTTGGGATAGCGCTGATAATAGGCGGGGCCATGATTGCCCATTTGATGCAGCAAAATAAGTGTGTCTTTCGGCATTTCTTTCTGTGAGCTGCCTGACTTTACAAGTTCATCAAAACCATCAAGCATACCGATATCTCGGCATTCGACATCACAGTTCGGATTGGTATCAGCCGTTTTGTAGTCTTCAAAAGTAACACGATCAGCCACGCCTTTTGAGCTAGAGTTGTTGTCTCGCCAAATGACATTGATCCCTTGCTTGCTTAGCGTATCGAGTACGTTTTCATTGTACTTGGCGGTATCGATATCGTAGTCTGCTCGATTTGCATAGCTGAACATGCAGGGTACGGAGTAGGCCGTAGAGGTGCCGCAAGAGACAGCATTCTGAAAACTATAGAGGTCTGATTGTTTTGAGAGCAGCGGTGTGGTGTTGCGTGTATAGCCATTTAAACCGAAGTGATCAGCGCGAGCCGTTTCCCCAACCACAAACACCATTAGTTTAGGTTTAGCACTGCCATTCACACTATTAGCAGCTGCCACGCGTTTCGCATCTATCGCATGTAGCGTGAAAGTATCAGGACGCCGCAGCTCATTGACATAGTTTTCGCCAAGTTTGATCGTAGAGTAAATAGGCGTGATCGGGTTGGCATAAGAGCGAACTTGTTTATGTTGACGAAAGAAACTGGCGTACTGGTCACCAAACGGCAAAATACAAACTGCGATCAGTGCGATAGACAGTGTCAAGGTGGCTGTTTTTTGTAGTATGCCTCGCTGCCACGTAGAGCGTTTCAGACGAATTTTGCTAATGATAAATGCTGGTAACACGCCTAATATCAGCAGTCGAATAACCATGCTAGGGGCAAACAACCCCATCGCCTCTGCTTGATCGGTCTCCAGACTGTTGATCAGCATGTTGGTGTCAAATATTGTCCCATAAGCATCGGTAAAATAACCGCAGATGGCAGCGATAATCAGCAGCGCAATCAATACTGGTTTGGCAATTGGGCGATAGCACAGTAGCTGTAATACCAGCCACATCAGTCCAAATAACAAACCTGTGATGGAGAGTATAAAACCCATGTTTGTGCTAAATGGATAGACATCTAGCACCTGCTCAAAGAACGCAATATTTGCAGTCGCTACCAAATATAAAGCCACAATGAAAATAAGATAACTGAGACTTATCTCACGATTATAGAGCTTACTAAGGTAGCTGGTCTTTGTATTGGCGTTGGGTGCGTTGATTTTTAGCACATTGGTCTTGATGATTTGAGGTATGGACATACAGATACTTCTCAACAGATGGTAGGAAACGTCATTCCTTACCATAGCAAGTGGTCTGTTAAGAAGATGTTAAGGCAGTTGATGCTAACTATCATAAGTTAGATGATGAGGTGTTTTCTGAGATAATTTTATATATTCAAGTCAGGCAGGATCCATCATTGCCATCAACTGAGATTTGTCCTTTATAGTGATAAAACCATAGTGCATATTGATAAGGTACTGCTTTTGCCATGATTGAATGATTTTATTGATGGTTTGTCTGGTAGTACCAAGCATAAAGCCTAGCTCTTCTTGCGATAAGCGCAGATCTATTTTGATATCGTCTCCTATTTGCTGTCCATAAGTGTCGATCAGTCCAATCAGCATGCTAGCCAATCGCGCTGAGGTATTGAGTGAGGTAGCATCGTCAATCCAATCAAATGCTCGGCGAATCCGCTGGCAAGTTATAAGCGCCAGATGCTTGTATAAAATAGGATGCAACTGCGCTGTCTGAATGACTAGGTTTCTAGGGATTGAGATTAGCGTTACTTTGTTAATCGTCCACGCATCATGGGTGCGAGGATTGTCATCTATGATAGATATCTCACCAAACCACTCGCCACTAGATAGATGCGCCAGTGTCATAGCATGGCCACTAGCGCTCACATTACAGACTCTAATCGTACCCGACACGACAAAGTGTAGCGCCGCATCATCGCTATCACCGATGGCATGAATCATTTGACCTTTTTGGTATACCTTTAACACCGCATCGCCTGCCAGTAGCGGCTGCACAATGGCTGGTAATTGACTAAACCATGGGTCGTTATTTAAATAATGATTGATATTCATAAGTGTAATGTTTTTGACAGATTTGGTTTTATGAAATGGTGTAAAGTAATTATTCAGGATATCTAACACAGTAAAGGAATACACCATGCAAGCAACTATGCAAACCGCAACATCGACCGATTCAACCTCGAGTGTACACCATAATATGAGCGAACAAGAGTGGCAGATGCGCGTAAATCTTGCCGCCTGTTATCGAATGATTGCTTCTTATGGTTGGGATGATTTGGTATTCACTCATATCTCTGCGCGCGTACCAGGTACTGAGGATGAATTTTTAATCAATCCGTATGGCATGTTATTCGAAGAGATTACCGCCTCTAGTCTGGTTAAGGTTAACAAAGCAGGCGAAAAAGTAGCACCATCAGAGTTTGACGTAAATCCAGCTGGATTTATCATTCACAGTGCTGTGCATGAAGCTCGTGATGATGCGCATTGCGTCATTCATCTGCACACAAATGATGGCGTTGCCGTCTCAGCACAAGAAAAAGGCCTGCTACCTATCTCTCAACAATCATTATTTCCACTATCTAACTTGGCATACCACGACTACGAAGGTGTCGCCTTAAACCCTGAAGAAAAGGTTCGTTTGGTTGCCGATTTGGGTGATGCTCACTTTATGATTTTGCGTAACCATGGTCTGCTCACCTGTGCCGATACGGTTGCCAATGCGTTCTTATACATGTATATCATGCAAAGAGCGTGTGAGATTCAGATCAAAGCACAGAGCGGGGGCGGTGCATTGACGCCAATACCAGCACAAATATTGGCCGGTATCCAAGCGGCATCTGAGCAAGTGACCCGAGGCGCAAATGGTGATATCGCATGGCCTGCGTTACTAAGAAAACTGCGCCGTACTGACCCATCATTTGAGGAGTAAGTCTCTAATGATAACTCTTGATGAGTGGCAACGGCAGGGGCAATATGAATCCATTCATGGGCATCAAATATTCACTCGGTATGCAGGGGATAAGAGTGCGCCTGCATTGCTATTGATTCACGGTTATCCTAGTGCCAGTTGGGACTGGGAGGGCATGTGGGATGCGCTAACCGAGCACTATTATGTCATCACACTCGATATGCTAGGGTTTGGGTTATCAGATAAACCCAAAAACGCGCGCTATCTAATCAGTGAACAGGCTGATATTTATCAAGTTGTTTTGCAAAAACTGGACGTCAGTGATTATCATATCTTAGCGCATGACTATGGTGATACGGTAGCTCAGGAGTTGCTAGCCAGACAAGTTGAGGATAGTGCTGAGATACACATTGCTAGCGTATGCTTCTTAAACGGTGGCCTGTTTCCTGAAACGCACAAACCTATCTTGGTGCAGAAGCTACTGCTATCGCCATTAGGACCTCTGGTGTCAAAACTGATTAATAAGCAGAAATTTGCGGGCAGCTTACAACGGATATTTGGCCCTGACACGCAGCCCACAGTAAAGGTGATAGATACGCTATGGCAGCTGTTAAATCACAATGATGGATTGGGTGTGATGCATAAGCTGATTAACTATATGCCCCAACGTCAGCAGTACCGCGAGCGATGGGTAGGCGCGATTATCAACAGTACTGTACCTGTGAAATTGATCGCAGGCGCCAAAGATCCTATCTCAGGACAGCATATGATTGATCGTTATCGTCAACTGATACCCAATGCTGATATAACCAATATGCCTATGTTAGGTCATTATCCGCAGATAGAGGATGCAGCGGCAATCACAGCGGCTTATCTACAATTTAGACGCAGTATTCTGTAAATACAGTTCAATCTAACAAACGCAGGGCATCAAATGGTGCTCTGCGTTTTTTTATACTCTCATCCTCTTCTAACTCTTAAAACAATGCATAAGTCTAAATGAGACTAATATCCGTGAGGGTAGTCACAGAGCTGTGCAAAAGGTTTTTGATAAAATGATCACCAAAAAACGGCGAGTTATCATTAAGTGGCCTATATGCGCAGTGCTACAAGATATTGATGACTTGATAAAAAGATATTTTGAAAAACTTGAGGTTTTGGAGCGTAGTCTAAGAGACTATTTTTTAAGTATATTATGAGAATATAAAGTACTCGAGTAAAACCTAACAGATATAACTATCCTTAAAAGCTGTTATAAGTGGTTCCATTATACCAGTCTGTTTTAAGTAGTCTGTTAATAGGCTTAAAGGGTGAAATAACTGGTTTCGTTGGGGTATACTTAAAAAATGGTGATAATATATGGAAATGGCTATAGATTTCAAAGATGTTGATACAGTGGACAGAATGCACAAAAAATTAAAGCATGCTTTCGGCTTTCCAAACTTTTATGGAGCTAATATTCACGCTTTAATTGACTGCTTAGGCGACATACGATATCCAGAATACGGCATGTCAGAGGTCATTATAGGAGAAAATGAAGTGTTAAATCTAACAATCAAAAATTTTCCTTATGAAAATAAATTAATTATTAATATTTTTTTTTCTGCAATAAAATATGTAAATAAGAAGTCTATTAACCGTCATGAAACTCCTTCAATACATTTGATACTAATTTAGGTCAACTAATAAGTGACCCCTATTGTTAATCTCGTAGAAACTAACTTGAAAGATTTTAATCGTACCTCTTAATTATAATGAACTACTCCAACGATTTCATAGTCATTAAGTTTATATCTAACACTAGCAGTTCGATGTCTGTATAGCGCACCAATCACGAATTGATAATAGCCAAAGCTTTTTCATTTTCAGGTTCTAATGATAGAAGCTTAGCTGCATAATACTTCTTTTGCTCTTCAGTCAATATAAAATCAGGTGCTTGCCCAAAACATAATATGCCATCTAGTAAGGAAGCATCCTTCGGATCTAACTCATGAGCTTGAATGTAATAATATAAGGCGGATAAATTAGCACCGTCTAAATGAGGTAAGAAAGCCGTACATAATATTCCTAATTGTACATACCAAAAAGAAGTGTGTTTTTTCTTTGCAATCTCATCTAAAAGGGTTATCAGATAAACCCCATAATCATCGGCATTGTATATCATGAATGCTGTTAAACTATCCTGATCCTCATCCAATGCCGTAATGTAATCTATAATTTTATTGTGTGGTAGAAGACGTGATAATTTATACCTTTCCATTTTAATCTCCAGTAACTTAGACGGTTTCTGTAACTCTATTAAGAGCAATAGCGCTTCTACTAAATAAAAATCCAAAAGCTCACT
Source organism: Psychrobacter sp. Ps1 (assembly GCF_022129425.1). Lineage (NCBI taxonomy): Bacteria > Pseudomonadati > Pseudomonadota > Gammaproteobacteria > Moraxellales > Moraxellaceae > Psychrobacter > Psychrobacter sp. Ps1. The sequence continues at coordinate 185,822 of NZ_JADQAN010000004.1, forward strand.
GTATGTACACAACGAAGTACATTGATAATACTTCAGTGAGAAAAATCGTTGATCCCACTAGCCCACAGCTTAGTGTTCAAGCCCTCACTAGGGAACCGAACCTTTAGCAGCCGTATTTTGGCTTTTTTCACTGACTATTTTAGATAAGTTTAGGCTTTAGCGCTGTCTACCCAAGAGAATTCTTCTAAGATACGCATCCATTGATCGTCTAATCCCGCCTTTAGTACTAGTGGCTCACCAGTGACGGGGTGGCTGAGCGCCAAAGTCTGAGCATGCAGCAACATACGCGTGCAATCATAGTGAGTACGAAAAAATCGTGTATGACGTATATCGCCGTGACTGGTATCACCCACGATGTGATGGAATACATGTCTCATATGCCGACGCAGCTGATGTTTGCGTCCAGTTTCAGGCGTTAAGCGCACCAGACTGTAGCGGCTAGTGGCATGCTTTTTTGATACTGCAAATGGCAGCTCAACTTGTGCCAAACTCTGCCAGTGAGTCACCGCTTCTTGAGCAGGTTTATCTAAGTTCGCAAATTTATCGGCAATGGCATCAGGCTTAAAGCTTAACGCATAATCAACAGTACCTTGTTCAGACATAAAGCCACGCACCACGGCCACATATTGCTTGGTCACTTTGCGTTCAGTAAACGCTTCGGTAAGGCTACGTGCCACAGCTGAACTCTTGGCAAATAACAATACACCTGATGTGGGTTTGTCTAACCGATGCACTGGAAACACATGACAGCCTACCGCATCACGGGTGAGCTGCATGGCAAAGCGTGTCTCACCTTTGTCCAGCCAACTGCGATGCACCAACAGACCAGCTTCTTTATTAATCGCTACTATATACTCATCTTCATAGATAATTTCTATTTGATCAGCAGTATTGCCTTCGATATCCATGTTTTCTGTGCTCATATTTTAGATGCGTCAATTATATATCCTTTTTATTGTACCTGTAGTGGCATAATAAATTTAGATAGTGATGCAGAGAAAATACGCGGTATACAAAGGAACGATGATAAAAATTAACCATATCGGCTAAAAAATACCCGCAACGGCGTTTATATCTTTACCGTTAGCAGAAGCGTTAATATAAATAGTAAAACGCTAAATGATAAGATGTCAGCTGCCGATGTATTGAGCATGGAAGTACCAACAACCATTCAACACTTTTCTACGCTCATTATTTGTAATATATGGAGTATCAAGAAAGGAGTAGGTTTATGAGTATTCAAACGTTTGAGCCAAAGCTGGCTGATGTCGGCGGTATTCCAATCGCACGTTTATTACCCAATAAAGGCAAAAAACCGATCGGTGCGTGGTGCTTTTTAGATCATGCAGGTCCTGCTGATTTTGGTGAAGATGACGAAGGGATGCAAGTGGGTCGCCATCCGCATACTAATTCGCAGACTTTCAGCTGGATGCTAAATGGTGAAGTGCTGCATAAAGACAGTTTGGGCAATGAGCAAGTTATTACCAAAAACCAAGTTAATGTCATGACTGCAGGTACGGGTCTGCACCAAGGTATCAGTCATACAGAACAAAGTGTCTTTCCAGATACGGGTGGTTCCGAAAATGCCGAACGTGGTATCAGTATGGTGCAGCTATGGATTGCGCTTCCCACTGACCAGAAGATTGAGCGCAGCTTTCATCATTATCCTGAGCTACCAACGTGGAGCGAGGATAACGTAGAGATGATACTGACAACAGGCAGTTATACCAATACAACAGGTGAGACATTTGAGGCGCCTACCATTCAGTATTCTAGACTGGTTGGTATAGATGTGTACTTCAAGCAAGATTGCGAAGCGACATTGAATTTAGAGCCAGGCTTTGAGTACGGTATCTTGGTTTCAGAAGGAGAGGTAGGGTCCGAAGGCAAGGTTTGTCAGCAAGACCAGTTATTCCGTTTTCATAATAGCGATATTGCTAATAACAAAAGTATTAAGCTGGCTGCCAAAAAGGGCACACGTATCATGTTCATTGGCGGCGAACCGCTGAATAACCAAGTACTAATGTGGTGGAACTTTGTAGCTGATAACAAAGCTGAGATTGAACAGTCTATTGTTGATTGGAATAATGGTCATGAGCGTTTCGGTAATGTTGACTCTGATATGAAGCGCTTGCCTGCACCTGAACTACCGAAAGGTTTTAAAGGCTGATTACAACTTATCTCGCCCCTCACTATTTCACCTTAGCTCGTAGAAAACTGCTTAAGTAAAATAAGGGGAGTTTGACGTAAGGATTAGAAAGGGTAGGTCGACCAAAAATCAAATCCTGATTCGCACATAATTACCACGATATTAAAGCATATATGAATCAGGACAATATTTGAGATATAGCTCAGGTGGCTTACAATCAGAGCTTCAACGCTTAAGTTCTATAAAGGACTTTTACGACATGCCAGCCAAATTTGGTCTTTACTAAATGCGGGGTAAATAGTTCGCCGGTAAAGCAAACCTTATCGAATGGCCCTACCATATCACCTTTGCCAAACTCGCCTAAGCTGCCACCTTTTTTACCTGATGGGCAGGTTGAGTATCGCTTGGCCAGTACATCAAACTTAGCACCTTTTTTAAGCTTGGCAATAATGTCCTCAGCCTGTTCTTTATGTTTTACTAAAATGTGCAATGCGCTAGCGGTACGAGCCATAATGTAACCCTTTTATAAAATATCGATTATCAAGACATTATATCACTACTTACTTTGGTTGCTAACCTCACTTGTAGGTGCTGAGTTCTCCCAAGTCATCCTCATACAATCGTGACTAAAGGGGTTAGAGAAAAGAAATTTTAGTCATGTAATGTTTTATTTAAACTACAGTCTTTATTTAAATTACAGTCCTTAAATGACGGACATAAAAAAAGCCTCAATCTTTAGATTGGGGCTTTCCTCATTGGGTAGCTGTACTTTACTAATGTCAAATCACGGAATCAAACTATCTACCAGAAGTTGAATGCTAGTGTTTAATGCCTCATTAGCGAACTTTTTATTTCTCAAGCTATGATTACACACTGCTTCAGTTTGCGTAGAAAAATCAGAATAGTGCTGAGTGACTGCCCAAATATGAAAAATTAAATGGATGGCAGACACGGACTTAATCTTGTTATCTGCAATCCAGCCATCAATCACTGCCACCTTTTCACGAAGCCTCTACCATGTCAAAGTAGGTCGACTAAAGTACATGTTGTGACAATGTCTTACATGTATTGATATATATAGCCTGTATATATTGTACGACTGAATAATTACAATGTAAATTGTAATAGAATAAAATTTAACTCGTATTTAGGCACTGTGTTTTTATAGTATTTTTACCTCTACTCAAGCCCTTATTAGAATAAAAAATATGTGTGTTCGTTGAAAATCTATTCTTATTGCATCTACTATTGTCATTTTTGAGTTTCTACGTATTGTTTCTACTACTTATTCTCTGCATATTATAAGGAGATTACTGTCCTAATCTCTGCATATTTCTGAGGAACATATGAAGCATGTTACTTATATTCATGAACATCTAAACTGGACTGAATGGCAATGGTCGGACAAAAAGCTATTGCCACTTGTTAGTCGTGTGCGGATATTACAAGGCCATTTACTAGGAAAGCTGCTAACACTAGGGTTCGATCTGAATGTTGAGGCACAATTAGATGCGGTGACCTTAGAGATTATCAAAACTTCTGAGATAGAAGGTGAGACACTAAATGATGAGCAGGTTCGTTCTTCAGTTGCGCGGCATTTAGGGCTGAATAATGCCAGTATGCCAACCAATACTCGAGACCATCCCAGATTCTGTGTAACTGCCATTTAGATTAAATGCTTACTAATACGGTCATCAAACATAATCATAAAGCGATTCAGAGCAGACGTCCAGTTACGGATTGGCATCGACCACTTTTTGGATGCCTGCTGGGTGGCTAAGTACACCACTTTAAATGCAGCCTGATCAGAGGGGAACACCTTACGCTTATTCACCGCCGTCCGAATCACGCTGTTTAGCGACTCAATAGCATTGGTGGTATATATGACTTTTCTGATGTCTTTAGGGTAATT
>NZ_JADQAN010000050.1:0-3943 GCF_022129425.1 Psychrobacter sp. Ps1
GGTTTGATTATTATCGTCAAGCTGCGTAACTAAAATCTCCCAAGTTTAATTCTACGGGATTGACGGCAGGGGTCACATCAATTCAACCTAAAAGAACTACTCAGTTTCCTATATAATGTGAGCTATTTCGTTATTGTTTATCCATTCAATTCAGGCTTTTTTCTTAGCAAAAATGCTTCTTATCAGGTAAAACGGTGCTTTATGTTCAACGCTTCCTCGACTCGTTTAAATAAATACATCAGCGAAAGTGGTATTTGCTCTAGGCGAGACGCTGACCGCTTCATTGAACAAGGTAATGTATACATCAATGGCAAACGTGCGTCGGTAGGTGATCAAGTGGTTGCTGGTGATGCAGTAAAAGTTAATGGGCAGCTTATTGAGCCGCGAGAGCCCGATAATTTTATTTTTATTGCATTAAATAAGCCAGTAGGCATTGTGAGCACCACAGAAAGCTCTGAGAAAAATAATATTGTCGATTTTGTGCGACATAGTTTGCGTATTTTTCCGATTGGTCGTTTGGACAAAGATTCTCAAGGTTTGATATTTTTGACTAATAACGGTGATTTGGTCAATAAGGTACTACGTGCTGGTAATAACCATGAAAAAGAGTATTTAGTTACAGTAAATAAGCCGTTAACGGATAGCGTTATAGAAGGTTTGGCGGGCGGTGTGCCGATGCTTGGCAAGATGACCAAAAAATGCCCAGTGACTAAAGTGGCTCCTAATGTGTTTAATATCACGCTCGTTCAAGGTCTAAACCGTCAAATTCGCCGTATGTGTGAGCACTTTGGCTACGAAGTCGTCAAGCTTGAACGTACGCGGATTATGAATGTAAGTCTTAAGGGTCTTCCCGTTGGTGACTGGCGAGACTTAACCCCAAAAGAGCTGTCTGTGTTACTTAAATCTGTAGAAGATTCCTCTTCGCAAGACAATCACTCAAACAAGAAATCTCGCAATGCGCCACGAAAGAAACCTCGTACGGATGCTTCGTCGAAGTCAAAACCATCTACAAAATCGGCAGGGGCAGCAAAGGGGCGTAACAAATATGCCAAGGATGATGCTAGAAAACCAGCAGGTTCTAAAGGTAGGGATGGACGTCCTACTGGTCGTGGTAAGCCGTCAGGGGGTAATGGTAAGTCTGGAGGCAATGGCAAACCTACTACCAATGGCAGGCGTCCTTCGAAAGGTAGAGGCTCTTCGCGGTAATAATTTTTCACAATGTGACGGCTATATTTATTTCTAAAATCGCAGTAAGCTAAATAACTTTAGTCTTGATGAGATAGTATTATGTTTAAAATAAAAGTAGAGCGCATTGTCAAAAAACCGATTGATGAGGTATTTGAAGCACTGAGTGACCATGCCAGTTATGGCTCATTTAAAGCGGTAGGAGTTGCTAAGTTATTAGCTGAAGGTAACGACGAGCGCAATGGCGTCGGGGCTTTACGTAGCATTCAAACGGGACCCATTAAGTTCTGGGAACGGATTACAGCGTTTGAGCGTCCTACTCATATGCAATACCAAATCGAAAAATCTAAGCCCATCAAAATGCAGCATGATAAAGGCATCATTGACTTAAAAGACTTGGGCGATGGCACCACACATGTGACTTGGGTGTCTGAGGGTCGATTGATTGTACCATTGCCATTAGTCGGTCGCCTATTTGACCGTCAAATGCAGAAACAAGGAACCATAGGGTTTAGTAGCATACTTAAATCTATAGAAAGCCGCTAGATTAGCGGCAATGTTGGGTTTTTTGATATCACTCTCTAGTGGTGTCTTATTTTATTTGAGTCATCACTGTCAGTTTTAATCTGCTTTATTCTTAGCAGCTTCAATCTCGTTAAAACGCGCTAACTGCTCTGGCGTTGCTTTCTGTTGATATTTCTCTTTCCACTCAGCATAAGGCATACCATAAACAAGCTCGCGCGCATCCTCGTATTCAATCTCAATACCACGCTCTTCACCAGCCGCTTTATACCATTTGGATAAACAGTTACGACAAAAGTCGGCAAGGTTCATTAGCTCAATATTTTGTACATCTTTACGCTCGTCTAAATGAGCTAGTAAGCGACGAAATGCCGCGGCTTCTAATTCGATGTTTGATTCTAATTTTGCCATAATATTTTCCTAGTTGTAATTGAATCGTTTCAAAACTGAGATGATACTAACGATGTAAATATTGCGCAATCTATGTCGTTGATTAGAATGACCGGTGGTGATAGTCAACTCTAATACTGAAAACCGCTACAAGCCTCGAAGTTATGACTCAATATCTGATCTAATGCAGGTGTTAGACGAAAGTAGAGAGTCAAAGAATGATGGTCGACAATTCACTAGCTTAGATGAGCTTAAAAACTGAGCTATACTTAAGAAACCGTAGAAGTAAACTTGGTAAACTAAGCATATTCAAAGGAGCTTACCACGACTAAGTAAGAACCTACAGTGCAGAGCTTAAAGCCGAAGCTGTCAATAAGGTGGTAGAAAATAACGACAACATCTCAGTTGCTGTAGAGCAGCTCGGCATCGCCATTCAAATGCTATCAAGCTGACATAACAAAGCCAATCAAGGCAAGCTTAAATGGACTGAGCAGTACGACCCATAGTTCATGGTCTTGATAGGAAAAAACAAGCACCTTAAACGATAGCTGAAAAGCTTCCGAGGAGGAATAAAGCGAAACACTGATTCGCCGAGACACAAGATGAGAGCTATGCTCGAATGAGGCAACGACGTACTTTACTAATGAGGAACGTTAAGAAACAGTCTAATAGACTATTTTAATGTCGCAAGACGTAGGGTAGGGCTATGCTCGCAATGACAGCTAGTAATGGACGCCTTTATTAAAGATAATCAGTCCCTCTTCAGTATTGTAACTATATGCCGTGCGCCAAAAATTAAGGATTCAAGCTACTATGAATATTTGAGTCGCGATATCAGCGAGCAGTAGATACACTGTAATCATTAAGAGCTACTAGTTAAAGCCGCTCACAGTGAAAATAAAGAACGTTATGGTTATGAGTGTTTGCAAGCATAGCTAACAGAGCAAAGCCATGATTTAGTCTATACATGGTTAGAATTATTAAAGAAGAACATGATATCACGATGCCATCGTCATAAACGCTTTAAAGTGATCACTGACTCAAACTATGACAAGCTGGTTTATGAGAATATTTTAGATCACCAGTTTGACATGCAAAGACCGTATCAAGCTCAGATCAGTGATATTACTGATATCTAGACAAACGAGGATTGATAGTATTTGGCAGGTGTTAAAGATATCGATATTAAATGGCTAGTTGGCTACACCGTTAATAAGCGCATTACTGCAGATTTAGCCTGTAAATCATTGAACATAGCCATCAAAAACAAGCGTCCAAGCTAAAGGTTAGTTGTACATTCAGACAGAGGTAGTCAGTACTTTAGCCATGCCTACTATAAGATTCTAGTGGTCAACTAATTTAGGACACCTTCTAAGAGGTTTTTATTAAAGTAACGTTTTTCTGTTTCTACTGGTGTTAAATAATTGTTGAAGCTATGCGGTCTCACGGTTTGATAGTAGCCCCAGATATAATCACTAATGGCGCTCGATGCTTCAGCGATATCCTCGTAACCGCCCTTTGGCATCCACTCGGTTTTAAAGCTCCTAAAGAAGCGTTCAGTTGGCGCGTTATCCCAACAATTTCCACGACGGCTCATACTTTGTGCCATACCGTCGCAATCAGCTATCGCGTCAGCGAACTCTTTACTGGTGTAATGCGTGCCTTGGTCAGAGTGGAACAGCACACCGCTTGGTTTAAGGCGAGTCTGATACGCCATCTTTAGCGCTGATGCGGTCAAGGTGCTATTAGGTGAATCGAATACGCTAAAGCCAACCACACGGCGAGCAAACAAGTCTAAAACAACCGCTAAGTAGCACCAGCCACCTTTGATACGGATGTAGGTCAC
>NZ_JADQAN010000051.1:0-3261 GCF_022129425.1 Psychrobacter sp. Ps1
GCGCGTAATTTTAAGTCAATGCTTTATCTGGCGTGTACTATCGTTCATTGTAAGATGAATTGAAGACACGCCCTAGAGATTTATTTAACAAAAAACACCCAACCAAGTTGAGTGTTTTTTTATTCATCTCTTTCAGTTACATCAAAGCTTAAAGCGTACTGATAATCTCATTCAGCTTGTGATTAAACGTCTCGTCCGTGACGACACCAGCTTCTTGATACCCAGCAATTTTTTTAATCTAATGATGACTTTCAAAAAAATTTGAGAAAAACAATCATTACATAGTTTGGGGATTGGGAATTAATCCATCTTTTACCATGTTGTCTAAATGCTCAATGATTTCATTCTCTGTACGCAAACTCATTTCATTGAATCCAGCCTGACGAGCTTTCGTCACATCAAATATCCCATCGGTTTCGACATGAAAAAGGAAGTCACCAAAACTGCCTTGAGCAATACGATTAATATCAGGCTCTCGCAAGTCATATCGAGTTGCAATATTCTTCCATTCGGAATCTGATGCCTGATTCAAACGTTGCTGAAGATTAATTGGCTGTGGCTCGCCGACATCCAGTCCGAACCATTCCGCCACTTTTGGCCAAAGATACTTCCAGCGACATACATCACCGTTGGTAACGTTATAAGCACCATCCTTTTCGTTGTCGGCCGCCCACACGACCGCCTCACCCAATAAACTCGCAGTCGTAAAGTTGATCAATACACTATAAGCCGCTGCAGAACCCGGAAATTGCATAGCAACGCCAAAGTGTTTACACAACGTACCATAGAGACCAATCAAGTTCCCCATATTCATAGCAGAACCAAGCGAATGACCAATCATGATATCCGGTCGCAAAGCGGTCCACCCGATACCTTTACTCTCTAACGTGCGAGCATAGTCTTCGTGTTCAAAATATAGGTTTGGTGGATAATGACGGCTATCATCCTCTCGAGCTGGCGTTTTATACACACCAAGATGAGCACCATAAACCTTGCCCCCTTGCAGAAATATCACCCGCTTCAAATCCGCCCCAGCGGCTATCACACTTTCGATGATATTCTTAAACATCAAGCTATTTTCTTCCGCTTCTGTCTTTGCATCATCGGAGGGTTTGATTGCTGCATAAAAAATATGAGTCACATGGGCCAGACTGTCTGAATGCTTCTGTAGTGAAGCTCTATCAAGTAAATCAGCAGATAAATGTGCTGTCTCATGGGGAGGCTCAATCGCTCTTGAAAGAGTTGTTACCTTCCACTCAGCATCTTGTAATGCGACAACAGCCCCGTTTCCGGTCACACCTGAACCACCTACGACAAGCATATGAGGTTGCATTATATCTCCTTAGGTAACGTCAACTTTTTTGATAGAAACCAGCCACTAGCAGTGGCTGGTATCAAAAATTAATTGTCTTACAGATTAGGCGATACGACCACCGCCGTCAACATTGACCACGGTGCCATTAATAAAGCCATTTTCAAGAATAGCCAATGCTGCGTGAGAGAGGTCTTTCGTTTGACCAACTCGTCCAACAGGAAGCGATTGAGCGACATCATTAAAGAGAGCAGCTTTATCTTCATCATTGAGCATATCCCAAGTTGCGCTATCGACGACTCCGGGAGAAATAACATTAAAACGTTTTGGTTTCATTTCAATGGCTAAATTAGCCACAAGGCTTTCTAATGCGATGTTTACAACACCAACAATAGACGAGCCTACTCCTTGTCGGTAAGCGGCAAGGCCTGAATAAAATAACACAGAGCCTGAATTTGTCAGGTGCTTATCAGCGCTACGCGCTAAGTTGATCGGACCATAAAGCTTGCTGGCAACCATACTTTGAATCTCCATATCCGACAACTCTAAAAATGGCTTAAACACCAGATCAGCAGCGGTCGATACAATGTGATCGTATGGCGCCTGCTCTGCAAGTGCTACATCAACTTGCTTCGCATCACTAATATCTAGCGCATAAGTACCTAATACACTGTCACCCAGTTCTGCTGCAACCTTATCCAACTTATCTTGCTTTCGCCCAGCTAAGGCCACTTTGGCGCCACGAGCGACCGCCATCGTTGCAAGCGCCGCCCCCATTCCTGAGCCTGCACCAACAATAAAAATTTTTCTGCCTTTCAGTGAGCCTTGACCATCATTGCTCTGTATCAGTGGTGTTGTCATTTTATTCTGCCTAAATCGTTAATTAGTCTTTATGATACAATATTTAAATCAACTAATAATTAACCATATAAAGAATGGTTTATTCAGGAATATTGAATAATGGACAGACTTGACTTAATGCAGATATATGTGGATATTCACGATATCGGCTCTATGGCTGGAGTAGCCAGACAAAGGAACATCGCTCCCTCAGCAGTCACGCAAGCATTACAAAAATTAGAGCAGTACGTAGGCGTAACACTGATTATGCGTACTACTCGGCGCATGTACTTTACACCGGAGGGAGAGCAGTTTCTGCATCACTGCCGCTCCATACTCGGAAAAATAAAAGAAGCGCTTGATCATGTTAATCAAAATGGACCACTACGAGGAACCATTCGTTTTACAGCAACCAATGATTTTGGTCGTACTCGATTACCATTGATCATTGATGAATTTCTAGAGTTACACCCACAAATAAAAGTGGATCTTCATCTATCGGATGGTGTCGTGGATCTGATCGGTGAACGCTTTGATTTCGCCATTCGAACCGGACCTCTGGTCGATTCAGAGTTCAAAGCACGCCGATTAACGAGTCAAAAGCGCTACGTATGTGCAGCCCCGATTTATTGGGCAAACAACGGGAAGCCCACGCATCCTAGAGAGCTCTTACAGCATAACTGTCTGGTTTTAGCTCGTCCCAACGCTTCGCAATCGGAATGGCACTTTATCGAACAAGGAAAATCATTTGCAGTTAAAATATCCGGCAACAGATTGGCCAATGATGGAGGTGTACTACGCCAATGGGCTATTAATGGTGCAGGTGTGGTTGTAAAAGGTGAATTCGACATTGAGGAAGACCTTAAAGCAGGACGTTTAGAGTGTGTGCTTACTTCTTTTACACATCAGCTGATCAATCTCTATGCGGTCTACCCCGGACATCGCCCATCGCCAAACCGAGTACTGGCGATGATAGATTTTATCGTTGACAGGCTAAAAGTGTAGTGGTCAACTAATTTAGGACAGCTGATATGAGCTATGCTGAAGAAACCGTACAAGTAAACTTGGTAAACTAACGACTCAACGAGGAGTTTACCATGACCAAGAAA
>NZ_JADQAN010000052.1:0-1294 GCF_022129425.1 Psychrobacter sp. Ps1
ATCACCATGATCGGCTTTGGCTGGGTGCCTCATCTGTCTCTTATCCTCGCCATCTGTGTGTTACTGGCTATCGGTATGTACAAAGGTCTCAGCTTTGATGACATGCAAGCTCAAATGGCCTCAGGTGTCATGCGTGGTATCGGTGCCATCTATTTGTTCTTCTTTATTGGACTGATGGTTGCGGCTTTGATGATGTCAGGTACTATACCTACACTCATGTATGTAGGCTTTCAGCTGATATCACCTGAGTATTATTACATTTCTGCCTTTATCTTAACCTCTATTATCGGTATTGCTCTAGGTAGTAGTTTGACGACTGCAGCAACGCTTGGCGTGGCGTTTATTGGTATGAGTAATGCGTTCGATGCCAACGTGGCGATAGCAGCGGGGGCGGTAGTATCAGGCGCCTTCTTTGGCGATAAGATGTCGCCATTGTCCGATACTTGTACGATTGCGTCCTCTGTCGTCGGTATTGATCTGTTTGAGCATATTCGCAATATGATGTATACGACAGTACCTGCGTGGATACTGACGGTGATCTTGTTTTGGATGTTCTCAGGACAGACGACCAGTGCTGATCTGAGTCAAGTAATCATATTGCAAGGACAACTGATAGACAGTGGTCTAGTACATGGGTATTCGGTATTACCCTTTATCGTATTAGTCGGATTGGCACTGTTTCGGGTCAATGCGATCTATACGATTATCTGTACTATTGCTGTGGCACTGATCATTACTTATGTACACAGCTCACCAAGCTTTGGTCAATTGGGTGGTTACTTGTTTGCAGGCTATGCCCCTGCTGAGTCATTAGAGCTAGGGGAAGTAGGTGGTATGCTGTCACGTGGTGGTGTACAGAGTATGTTCTTTACCCAGGCGATTGTGATACTAGCCCTAAGCTTAGGTGGTCTATTAACGGCACTAGGTATTCTGCCAGCACTGCTATCTGGTATTAAGGACACATTGACAACTTCAGGACGAGCTATCTTTGCAGCCGCGATGTCTGCATTGAGCATTAACGTGCTGATTGGTGAGCAGTATTTGAGTATTCTACTGTCGGGTACGGCCTTTCGCTCGACGTTTGAGCGTCTACATTTACATCCTAAGAATCTGTCGCGGACGATTGAAGATGCGGGAACGGTGATTAATCCATTAGTGCCTTGGAGTGTGTGCGGGGTGTTTATCAGTCAGGCGTTAGGGGTGCCGGTATTAGACTATCTGCCTTATGCATTCTTCTGTTATTTGTCACTGCTATTGACGCTGCTATTCGGGTTCACGGGGCTGACGATTAGTC
>NZ_JADQAN010000053.1:0-1284 GCF_022129425.1 Psychrobacter sp. Ps1
CCAAAAAAAGAGGAAATACCCATGGCAAAGGCCAAGTTTGAACGTAACAAGCCACACGTCAACGTCGGTACAATCGGACACGTTGACCATGGTAAAACCACCCTTACCGCTGCAATCGCAACCGTAGCTGCAATCACCTCTGGTGGCGAAGCCAAAGACTACGCGTCTATTGACTCAGCACCAGAAGAAAAAGCACGTGGTATCACCATCAACACCTCACACGTAGAATATGACACAGACAGCCGTCACTATGCTCACGTAGATTGCCCAGGTCACGCCGATTATGTTAAAAACATGATCACTGGTGCGGCCCAGATGGACGGCGCAATCCTAGTCGTATCTGCAACTGACGGCCCTATGCCACAGACTCGTGAGCACATCTTGCTTTCACGTCAGGTTGGCGTACCGTACATCATCGTATTCATGAACAAATGTGACATGGTTGATGACGAAGAATTGTTAGAGCTAGTAGAAATGGAAGTTCGTGAACTATTGAACGACTATGACTTCCCAGGCGACGACACTCCTATCGTTAAAGGTTCTGCTACTGAAGCCCTAAAAGGCTCACAAGAAAAATATGGCCAACCAGCTGTTGTAGAACTACTAAACGTACTAGACACCTACATCCCAGAGCCAGAGCGTGACATCGACAAAGCATTCCTAATGCCAATCGAAGACGTATTCTCAATCTCAGGTCGTGGTACCGTAGTAACAGGCCGTGTTGAATCTGGTATCGTTAAAGTTGGCGACGAGATCGAAATCGTTGGTATCCGTGACACTCAAAAAACCACCTGTACTGGTGTAGAGATGTTCCGTAAACTGCTTGACGAAGGTCGTGCAGGCGAAAACTGTGGCGTACTACTACGTGGTACTAAGCGTGAAGACGTACAACGTGGCCAAGTACTAGCTAAGCCAGGTTCAATCACTCCTCACACCAAGTTTGACGCTGAAGTATATGTATTGTCAAAAGAAGAGGGTGGTCGTCACACACCATTCCTAAACGGTTATCGTCCACAGTTCTACTTCCGTACTACTGACGTAACTGGCGCAATCCAATTACAAGACGGTACTGAAATGGTAATGCCTGGTGATAACGTTGAGATGGGCGTAGAGCTTATCCACCCAATCGCTATGGACAAAGGTCTTCGCTTCGCAATTCGTGAAGGCGGCCGTACTGTAGGCGCTGGTGTTGTTGCTAACGTATTGAACTAATCATTAAGTCTCAGCAATGAGCTTATGAATTAGTCATAAAAAAGGCCATCCTATCTAGGGTGGCCTTTTTTT
>NZ_JADQAN010000054.1:0-1256 GCF_022129425.1 Psychrobacter sp. Ps1
ATGTCAGTTTGGTTAGTCATTGCTTATTCTCCTGTTAGTGGATTATAAGCAGTTACACAGTTTTTAGGAAACTCCCGTTAATCAAGCTATAGAAGTGAGTCAGTTTCTTAGTCATCGTTTTGGTGGCTTGGATACTGATTTTTTTTTGAAAATCTTAGTAAGAATTAATATCTTACAAAGAATTAAAACTGAGTGGTAGAGAAGCCGTTAGAACCTATTTAATTATTTTTATAACTAGGTGGGAACTTCTCTTTTCCATATATCCATAAGAACTTATCAATATCTTTCGCATTTTTTCCGTTAAGATTATAATACGTAATAAAATCTAAAATCACTTGGTGAAATTTTTTAAAACTCTTTAAATCTTTCTTCTTAAAGTCTGAAAAACTATCTCTTTCCTTGTAGGCGATGAGTGTCTTTTCTACGAAGCTGTCATATATAGAATAATCTATTTGGTTATGCCAATTGCAATACTTAGTAGCAAAAGAATAAAAATTGATTTCTTTATTATTCTTTTTAGTACGAATGTTATGTCCAGTAGCGATTTGATGTACAAGCTCCGGATTTCCTGCCTTTATGTTTTCATCGACATCACATTCTAATATATGCTGAGCCACCTTGAAAACACTATAAATGCTAGTGCTATATAGCTCATTAATCACACTGACCTTTAAAATAATATCTTCAAGAGAAGTGTTATTTGGAAATGCTTCGAACAGTTTTATTATTGCACTATCTCCATACTTGTACCTTTCATCTAATTCGAATTTATCTATATACTGCTTTATTAAATCTTCAGTAGGTTCATCTAGAAAATCATTATTCTTCATATTCTTTCTCATATCATTTGAATTTTTGAATCATAGGACTTTTAAGTTACAAATACGGACTTACCATAATTATTGCACTTAGCCTAATATTATTCCACAAGAGTCTAGAATTTTTTCATTTAATTCAACTTTCTTTGGCTAGATATTTAGGGCGTGTCTTCAATTCGATCAATAGACATCTAAATGGGTTAAAAACGGCTAAATCTTGCCAAATGGCGTCAAACAGCTGACTAATATCTCGATATTATCTGCGCTACTTTCCTTGTTTGACTGCGATTTATCTCATTTTTATTACCATTTTTAAAATGAAGACACGCCCTAGTAATCTCAAGTATATGTATTAATAAACTAGACCTCTTGCAAAAGTGGCAGAGGATTTTACAATAACTGATGCACTCACAACTGGCTGGAAACCATGCCAAACAT
>NZ_JADQAN010000055.1:0-1102 GCF_022129425.1 Psychrobacter sp. Ps1
GGGAGTTTCCTAAAAACTGTGTAACTGCTTATAATCCACTAACAGGAGAATAAGCAATGACTAACCAAACTGACATCAAGAAACTGGCTGAGCAAATGGCTGGTAGCATGAAAAGCTTCGATGACATCAAAGACTTTCAAAAGCAGCTCATGCAATCTTTTATCGATACTGCCTTGGAAGCTGAGATGGAAGACCATCTTGGCTACCCTAAGCATGAGAAAGCAGATAAGCCAAATAAACGCAATGGGCATACTAAAAAGACCGTCCGCAGTGACACAGGCGATCTTGAGATCTCCACCCCAAGAGACCGTCATGGTGACTTTGAACCTACACTCGTGCGCAAGCATCAAACCCGTATTAGTGGCCTTGATGACAAGATCATATTCCTTTACGCCAAGGGTCAAACCACCACCGAGATTGTAGAGAGCATTAAAGAGCTCTACGATGTCGACATCTCAAGCTCTCTTGTCTCAAGAGTCACCGATAACATATTAGAGGACATCACCGCTTGGCAGAACAGACCGCTGAGCAGTGTTTATCCTATCGTCTATTTAGACTGCATCGTCGTCAAAGTACGTCAAGACAAGCAGATCATCAACAAGGCGATCTATCTGGCCTTAGGCGTGGGACTTGATGGTAAAAAAGAGCTGCTTGGCATGTGGCTCTCAGAGAATGAAGGCGCTAAGTTCTGGCTAGGGGTTCTCACTGAACTGCAAAACCGTGGCGTACAAGACATCTTAATCGCTTGTGTCGATGGTTTAAAGGGCTTCCCTGATGCCATCAATACCGTTTATCCAAAGGCACAGGTTCAGCTGTGTATCGTACACATGGTGCGTTACTCAATGAAGTTTGTGCCGTGGACGGATAAAAAGGCCGTAGCGGCTGATTTAAAGGCCATTTACGGCGCTGATACCCTTGAGATGGCAGAGGCCAATCTTGAGCACTTTGATGAGGTGTGGGGCGAGAAATACCCGCACGTGGTTAAGTCTTGGCGCAATAACTGGGAGGGCTTAACGGTGTTCTTTAATTACCCTAAAGACATCAGAAAAGTCATATATACCACCAATGCTATTGAGTCGCTAAACAGCGTGATTCGGACGGC
>NZ_JADQAN010000056.1:0-1030 GCF_022129425.1 Psychrobacter sp. Ps1
ATGACAAGCGCAAAATGTGGAATCAGATGCGCATGATGCCGACAGATTTCACGGATTTGTCTGGTGAAAAAACCTTTACCTATCTGATGAATGGTAAGACCACAGCAGCCAATTGGACACAACTAGTGAAAGCGGGACAGCCCGTCAAACTACGCTTTATCAATGGCTCAGCACAGACGATATTTGATGTGCGTATACCAGGTCTGAAGATGACCGTCGTCTCAACGGATGGCAATGATGTCGCACCCGTCGATATTGATGATTTTCGTATTGGCGTTGCTGAGACTTATGACGTCATTGTCACGCCGACTCAAGACGCGCATACCATATTTGCCCAAAATATCGATCGTTCGGGCTATGTCGCGACCACGCTTGCAACCAAAAAAGGTGCACGTGCTGCAATACCTGCTATGGATAAGATCGAATGGCTAACCATGGCCGATATGATGGGTGCGATGGGTGACAAAGGCTACAAAGCAAAGCATGCTAAGACCGAGTATGACTTTAAATCTGATATGCGTGTCGACAGTCCACGTATGAACCTCGATGATCCCGGTATTAATCTGCGCAATATCAATCGAGAGGTGCTGAATTATAGTCAGCTGCGCTCTGTCGATGAGGCCATATTTGCAGAGCAGCGTAAGCCTACCCGAGAGATCGAGCTACATTTAACGGGTAACATGGAGCGCTATATTTGGGCTCTAGATGGTGTCATGTTTAAGGATGCAACGCCTGTCAATATTAAGCCAAACGAGCGCGTTCGTATCACCTTAGTCAATGACACGATGATGAATCACCCGATGCATCTGCATGGAATGTGGAGTGATTTGCGCACGCTATCTGGAGACTTTCAGGTACGTAAACATACGATTGTGGTGCAGCCTGCGCAAAAGATTAGCTTCGATGTGACGGGTGAATTTGGACGATGGGCATGGCATTGCCATCTGCTTTATCACATGGAAGCCGGTATGTTCCGAGAAGTTGCCGTCGTTTAACAAACCTTCAAATATGAGGCTTATTATGAAAATAT
>NZ_JADQAN010000005.1:0-188199 GCF_022129425.1 Psychrobacter sp. Ps1
TGTGTCAACCCGTTTTATTAATGTTTTTAATCTTATTTTAATAGATAAAGAAATCTGCATTTCTTTCAATGGGTTATGATTCAACTAATTTTGATAGGTTTAGAAACTGATTATAAATGTGCTATTTACTATACTTTCTAACATCAAAAATGTTTAGCTTTACTAGATAAACACCTTTTATTATCTCTAAGCTTTATTCTCTATTAGTGCAACCATTTCTCTATTTCCATTTTATAACTTACCCATCTTTTCAAAAAATGCTTTATACGCAGCGACTTTCTTATCCAATGATAGCGGATAGGCACGTGAGGTTGAAGGCAATCTATATAGGATTAGATTATTCACATCAGCTTTCTGATTATCTGTATTTTGCCATTGATAAGGGTAATCCATACTCTGATTGGTTTTTGGATGCTTTGATTTGGCAATTGGCTCATCTAGTAATCCGAGCAGTACTTCGGTCGCCTTACCTCCTGTCGTAAACAATGACGCTACCTTCGGCACTTGCGGCAAGATAACCTCTAAATCAACAGGTGTGACTACTGTTAGATTTTTATCCGAAGCATTACCCGTCTCACGGATCGCCTGCTTTACTGTCGGACAAGACGCAATGCCACGTTCAAACATAAAATCTCGAATGCGCTCAGGGTCAAAGCGTTTTTCATCGCCTATTCTAAAGTAGTCAGCATCATCAAAAAACACTCGACCATATATCCGCCACATATCATTATAAAAATTAGGATAATGAAAGCTCATCGCCCATTTATCAGCAGTCGGTGGAAACGTACCCATCATCATGACCGTTGCATTGGGTGGTAAGACAGGCTCAAAAGGATGGGTTTCGAGCTCTGTGGCTTTGTCATTAGACAATTTCGATTCAGTATCAGTGGTTTTTTGAGTGCTTGGTGTTTTTATAGTCATGATATTCTTCATCAGAAAAGCGGTTTTTTTGGTATCATAGCAAGTCTAAACACTACCTCACTTATAATCACGCTATATAGCCAAACTTAGTCGGTTCAATCAGTTGACTTAAATAGCGCGATATCTTTTTACTTGGCCTGAATTGCTTAGGCTTTGATGGCAGCTGTGAACGCAAATATTGTCATTGCGATAAATGAGCACTGTCGTAAAGTAGTTAATTAGCTTGATTGTGAAGGATTTAACTTTACTATTTATGAGCTAAAGATATGGTTAAAGTGCGGTAAGTGTTTGTATCTTTTATACTAATAGCAACCGCAGTAACTGCGCAAGCATCAGACAAGAAACCAAGAGAGTACTTATGAGTGACTTAAATAGCGGTTTAAATATTACGGTAATCGATCATCCACTAGTCCGTCATAAACTCAGCCTTATGCGTGAAAAAGACTGTAGCACTTATAAATTTCGTACGCTGACCAAAGAGCTTGCGCGCTTGATGGCTTATGAAGCGAGCCGTGATTTTGAAATTGAAACTTTTCCAATGGAAGGCTGGTGTGGCGAAATTACTGGTGAGCAAATCATCGGTAAGACGGCGACGATCGTACCGATTTTGCGCGCAGGTATTGGCATGCTTGATGGTGTGCTCGATCTAATCCCTACCGCTAAGATTTCTGTGGTCGGTCTACAACGTGATGAAGAAACGTTACAGCCAGTACCGTTCTTTGAAAAGTTCGTCAGCCACATGGACAAACGTCCTGCGCTGATTATTGACCCAATGCTAGCCACAGGTGGCTCGATGGTAGCGACCATCGAGATGCTCAAGAAAAATGGCTGTACCAATATCAAAGCATTAGTACTCGTGGCTGCTCCTGAAGGCGTACGTTTGGTGAATGAAGCGCACCCTGACGTGACCATTTATACCGCTGCGCTAGACAGTCATTTGGATGAACATGGTTATATCATTCCAGGTTTGGGTGATGCGGGCGACAAGATTTTTGGTAAGCAGTTATCGAATAGATAAGTCTCATTAGGGTAAATAAAGCCGTCATCAAAATTATGGCAATAGCAGACAACATCAATAATAAGGATAGATCATGAACGTATTGATTACAGGAGCAAGCGCAGGTTTTGGTAAAGCGTTGGCAGAGCGTTTGGTTGCTAACGGCCATCGCGTGATTGGTTGCGCCAGACGCCTTGATAAACTGAATGCTTTGGCAGAGACTTTGGGTGAGGCTTTTTTGCCCGTGGTTATGGATGTGAGTGATACAGCTGCTATCCCGCAAATCATTGCTGACTTGCCTGATGATTTTAAACAAATCGATGTCTTGGTCAATAATGCAGGATTGGCACTGGGTACAGAGCCTGCTCACAAGGCCAGTCTTGATGACTGGATGCGTATGACTGATACCAATGTTAAAGGCTTGATGGCATTGACCCATGCGGTCTTGCCAGCGATGGTAGCTCGCGATAGCGGTTATATTATTAATGTTGGTTCGATTGCTGGTAGCTGGCCTTACTTTGGTGGCAACGTTTACGGCGCAACTAAAGCGTTTGTAAAACAGTTCAGCTTAAACTTGCGAGCGGATCTGATTGGCACCCAAGTACGCGTGACCAACCTTGAACCTGGCAATGTGGCTGGCACTGAGTTTTCAAACGTGCGCTATCACGGGGACGATGACAAAGCTGCCAAGGTGTATGACGGTTTTAAAACCATGACAGGTGAAGATATCGGTGATATTTTGTTATGGCTAATTGAGTCACCTGCTCATATCAACGTTAATCGCCTAGAAGTAATGCCAGTCGCCCAGACCTATAATGGGCTAACGATTGCCAAGCAAGATTAATATTAACTGGTCGGCTAGTTTTAGTATTAATGTCGATTATCAATATAACACTTATCAACACCGAACCTGTTAGCGCATCTCATAAGATCGAAGCAATATAGAGTCATCTATATTGCTTTTTTTTATGTCTTCAATAGCTTGCTCATTGACCAAACGCAAATCCTGAAAGTCCAAAATCAACACTTCGTTACGCAGACGTTCGCTAGTGCGCTTATTATGACGTATCGCAAACCCTAATACTTGCTTACCAGTGATAGTTATCTGATTAATAATTAACCTTGAAGTATTCACGGTCAGCTTTTGTGCCAGATTTTGAGCATTTATTATTGCCGTTGCTGGATTCACCGTAGTGGTTAACGTCTTTGTCTGTCGTACACTTTTGGGCATATCTCCTGCAAAAAACAATATCTGACCTAATGGTAAATATTGCGTATGCCGTACTAATTCTTGTCGGAACAATGCAGGCATATCTGTGTTAAAACTGTCTTCTGTCTGCTGATAAAATGCGGTGAAGTTACGATGTAAATAACGCCCGAACACCGTAGTATTAATCCATTCCTGATAAACATCGTCTGCTAATAACTGCTTGGTAAAAGCACTGGCATCAATTGTGATATCCCTACTCAAAGTAGCAGATAACAGCGACAGTAAAAGCGCTTGCGGACTGGTAAATGTCTGCTGCTGCCATACTTGTGGATATAGGCTACTATCGAGTAATGGCAATGTTGATCTACTCATGCACTTGTATCCTCAACAATCATTTTCAGCCCCTATATAGCACTGGTATAGTATCACTGTTGACTTTTACCCTTAGCCAAATTCTATGCTATGGTCAGGCGACAGCTTTAATATAGCAGTCTTTTATTCGCGGTATAACTATTTTGTAGTGGTATATTCTACCGCTATACTTTCTTAACTAAATTGACCGAGACAGCTTGAAGAATCAAAGAGATATCACTCTATGAAAAAAGATCTCATACCGTTTCCTACTTCCTACCAGCTAAAGACCATTACTGTCCAAACAGCTGATGGAACACTGCTGCCCGTCTCTGTCATTGGCAAAGGTAAACCTGTCCTATTAATGCACGCTTTTGGTATGGATGCGAGGCAATTTTTGCCATTTATTTTACCGCTCATTCAGCACTACTGCTTTTACTTGCCTCATTTTAGAGGGTTTGGTTTGGCCAGTAACCTAACGCTGCCAACGTTTGATTTTATCGAGCAATATGCACAAGATACCCAAGATGTATTTGAATACGTGAGCAAAGAAACTGGCTTTGAGGCTTTTCCTGTTGCCGCGATTTCGATGGGAGCATTGGTCATGTGGGCGTATTTTCAGCGCTTTGGTATTCAGCACGTAAATCACTATCTGAATATTGACCAAGCACCAATTATTCATAATCAGCCAGACTGGCAAGGTGGCGGTGTATTTGGTACGCGGCAAACCGAATTATTCGCGCAATTTACAAGCTTAATTAGCGACACAGCTCCTTATCTACAAGCAGATCAAGAGGTTGACTTCCGTCATCTGCCCTATCGACTAAAAGTAAATTTATTAGACATGGAACGCTCTTTTTCTCTGCTCTCTGTCAGTAGCAAACCTTCGCAATTATTGGTAAAAGCCCTCAGTTATCGGGCACCACACAAAATTTCACTAATGCAGCACGCGACTTGGCAGCATAAACTGCGTTGCCTATCTGCTTATGTTGCGCTGCCCTACGATTACCGAGATGTTTTGCCCACTATCAATATTCCGACTACTTTACTAATTGGCGCGCGCTCGCAATTATATAGTGCAGAGTGGCAACAGCGTTTGACCACTCTGCTGCCCAATGCGCACAGTATTATGTTGCCAACATCAGGGCATGCTGTACCGATGGATGCACCAGTTAGTTTTTATAAAGTATTGAAAAAGTTTCTGAACGCTTAATGATGGGTTTTTAATAATGCACAAAAAAAACGACCTCAACGGGTCGTTTTTTTTGCGCTAAATTCAATCGAAATTATTGGCTAAGTATTAATCATTTAATGGTTTAATCAATTCAAATCGCGGAATTTCTTTACCATCGACCATGACTGTTTCAGCAAACATCGCAAGCGGACGTACCCACACGCCATATTCACCGTATAGGCAACGATATACCACTAGCGATTCTTCGGTTTCTGAATGCTGCGCCGTATGCAATACTTGATACAAACTGCCTTTATAGTGGCGGTAAATGCCTTGGGAAATGGTTTTAGTCATAGCAAACTCCTACTATTAAAAAATGGCTACTAATCATCGCTTCATAAAAAAGGTCGACAATTACTGCCGACCTCACTTTTAATCATTTTTATAGATTATCTAACCAACCGTCACTTTTGCATAAGCCTTTTTACCTGCTTGAATCACGACCGTCTGACCTGAGGTTAGACTAAAGCCACCATCAACGACTTCGCCATCTACTTTTACCGCGCCACGTTTTACCATGTCTTTAGCTGCTGAGTTGTTTTTAGCGAGCTTAGCTTGGTTCAATATCTGGGTGATAAACAAGGCATCTTGCCCCTCTAGATCCAACAAGATTTCTGGCAAGTCAACTGGTAGCTCGCCATCTGCTAAAACGTTACCCGCAGATTTGTGCGCATTAGCAGCGGCATCAGCATCATGAAAACGCTCGATTAATTCTTCGGCTAAGATACGTTTGATTTCTTGCGGATTACGGCCATCTTCCATTTCGCGCATCAATCTTTCAACTTCTTCCATTGGCTTAAAGCTTAAAAATTCAAAGTAACGATGGATTAGTGTGTCTGGCATCGACAGGATTTTTTGATACATGGTGCCTGGTGCATCATAGATAGCGACATAGTTGCCCAGTGATTTGGACATTTTATTGACACCATCCAACCCTTCTAAGATTGGCACAGTGATACAAACTTGCGGCTCTTGGCCATAGCGTCCTTGCAACGTGCGACCCATTAGCAAGTTAAAGGTCTGATCGGTACCGCCAAGCTCAACATCGGCTTTTAGAGCGATAGAATCGTAGCCTTGTACTAACGGGTAGAGAAATTCATGGATTGAGATGGGCGTTTGTGATGCATAGCGTTTTGAAAAGTCATCACGCTCTAGCATACGCGAGACGGTTTGCTGACTGGCAAGCTGAATCATGTCAGCAGCGCTCATGTCATTGAACCACTCAGAGTTAAAGACCACGCGAGTCTTTTCTTTGTCCAAGATTTTGAATACTTGTTCAGCATAAGTCGTGGCGTTGGCTTTGATTTGCTCATCAGTCAACGGTGGACGCGTGCTGTTTTTACCAGAAGGGTCACCAATCTTGGCGGTATAGTCACCGATTAGAAAATAAATCTCATGACCCAAATCTTGAAAATGCTTAAGCTTATTGATCAATACTGTGTGACCTAAATGCAGATCAGGGGCGGTAGGATCAAAGCCAGCCTTGATACGTAGTGGACGATTGAGCTTTAGCTTAGCCACTAAGTCATCTTCAGACAATATCTCTTGCGTACCACGCTGAATAAGGGCCAGTTGTTCTTCTAGGGTGTAAGTTTGATTGGTCATGATGCTCTCTATATATCACTTTAATTGGGATTTTTATGAATGACGGTTACTGGCTCAATACCTTAGGAAGTTTAGAACCTCAAAAGGTTGGAAAAAATGCTAGAATTTGACGGATATACTAGCGTTTTTTAAGGTAAATTGCCATGACCAACCCCGCATCGATTGCTGATACTGACCATAATGCCCTCGCAGACTTGCTTATGAATAATGGTTTGGATAACCCTTCAGACGATATTGATGATTTGACCTTTGATGATTCGAACTATGCCACCCTAACGGATGCCCTTGAGCAAACCGTGTTTGAAAGCTTCGATGATGGCTTATATATTGGCATGATGTCTGGCACCAGTTTGGACGGTATGGATGCTGTTCTTTGTCAGTTTAATCCTGAGATGAACAACGAAGACAACACTCAACCGCCGATGCAACTACTGGCGACCTATAGCCAAGATTTTCCGCCACGTCTGCGTGAAGTGCTATTGGCATTGTGTCAGCCGAATGGTGTGAATCAACTCGTACCAGAGGCCAATGAACCAAACAGTGAATTGGATTGGTTCGGCTGGGCAAGTCGCGAATATGCGGAATTTGCGAGCGAGGTGGTCAATACGCTATTGCAGCAATCAAATACCGATCCTGAGTCAGTACTGGCGATTGGCTGTCATGGACAAACCGTACGCCATCGCCCGCAGATGGGATTCACGTTGCAACTGGTCGATGCCAATATCATCGCGGAGCGCACAGGCATCAGCGTGGTCAGTGATTTTCGACGTCGTGACATGGCAGTTGGTGGTCAAGGTGCGCCTTTAGTACCTGCGTTTCATCAGGCACTATTTGCCAATCCTGATAGTACCCGTGTGCTATTAAACTTAGGTGGTATTGCTAATATAACCGTCTTGCCCGCCAATGAAAAAGATCAGGTTGTTGGCTACGATACTGGACCTGCCAACTTGTTATTGGATGCGTGGACCTCATTGCATACAGATAACTCTTATGACGCAGGTGGCGCTTGGGCGCAGTCTGGCACCATCATTGAGTTATTATTACAGCAACTTTTGGCACATCCATTTTTTGCTCAATCTCATCCAAAAAGCACAGGCCGCGAAGATTTTAATTTGGCATGGTTACAAGACGAATTACAGGTTTTTGAACAAGCCAATGCTGACATCATTTATTCAGCAGTTGATGTACAAACGACGTTGACTGAGCTGACGGCTATCAGTGCCAGTACACAGATCAATATGTTTGTCAGCACTTCAAAAAACAGCTCGGTTTATGTTTGCGGTGGCGGCGCGTTGAATGAATATTTAATGACACGCTTGCAAGCACACCTACCCCATTGCACAGTAAAAATCACTGAACATTTAGGGCTTGCGCCAACGTGGGTAGAGGCCGTTGCTTTTGCATGGTTAGCCAGACAAACATTGATGGGAGAAACTGGTAATTTACCAGCGGTGACTGGTGCAAATAAAGGCGTGGTATTGGGTCAAGTATGTTTTGCCTGACCAGTTAAATTTTAGTTTACATACGTGCACTTATGTGTTTTATAATGACTTTTGAAACGCCATCCTCTTAGGACCTGTAAGTATAGGATATATCGCATGAGCCAGAATAGTAGTTCACCTATAGACCAAGCCACCACTGATGACACAAATAATATGACTGCAGCACCTGTACATAAATCGCGTCAAAAACCACCTCACTACGAGCGTTCTGATGATACGCGTGTGGTAGTCACAGGTATGGGCGCCATTACGCCGCTCGGTCTAGACGTCGATAGCTCATGGATCAAGTTGCTCAATGGCGAGAGTGGTATCTCACCGATTACGCATTTCGATGCTACCGGCTACCGTGCGCAAATCGCAGGCGTGATCAAAGACTTTGATGCCAAGCAATATATGAATGCCAAAGATGCGCGTCGCTATGATGAGTTCATGCATTATGGGGTTGCCGCTTCTGCCATGGCACTAAAACACGCTGGTTTTATCGAGGAAGTCAGTGCTGCTGATGCGCCTGTGCAAGGCGTTGACCAAGATCGCTTTGGTATCATTTTAGGTTCAGGTATTGGCGGTATCCAAACAATCGAAAACAGCCGTGATACCCTACATGAAAAAGGCGCAGGCAAAGTCTCACCTTTCATTATTCCAGGCTCTATCGTTAATATGGCCGCTGGACTGGTAGCAATTAAGCATAAGTTGAAAGGCCCAAACCTTGCGACATCCACGGCTTGTACCACGGCGACTCATGCTATGGGTCTTGCTGCTCGTTTGATTGCTTATGGTGATGCTGACGTTATGTTGGCAGGCGGTAGTGAAAAAGGCTCTAGCCCACTTGGTATTGCTGGCTTTAGTGCTATGCATGCACTCTCTACGCGCAACGATGAGCCAACTAAAGCTTCACGTCCGTTTGATAAAGGTCGTGATGGGTTCGTCCTTGGTGATGGTGCTGGCGTGGTGGTATTAGAAAGCCTTGCCCATGCCAAAGCGCGCGGTGCAACGATATTGGCAGAGCTAGTCGGTTTCGGTATGAGCGATGATGCTGGCCATATTACTGCACCACCAGAAGACGGTAGCGGTGCAGCTAAAGCGATGCAAAATGCACTAAACGATGCCGGTATCGAGTCATCAAGCGTCGGTTATGTCAACGCGCATGGTACCAGCACCCCTGCTGGTGATGTGGCTGAGTCTATTGCTATCGAAACTGTGTTCTCTCCCGTTAAAGATAGCATTTTAGTTAGTTCAACCAAATCAATGACCGGTCACCTACTTGGTGCCGCTGGCGGAGTTGAAGCTATCTTTACAGTATTAGCGCTACAGCATCAGCATGTACCGCCTACGATTAATCTAGACGATGTCGAAGACAACTGCAACCTTGACTATGTGGCTAATCAATCGCGCAAGGTCGATAACTTGCAGTATGCAGTGTCTAACAGCTTCGGCTTTGGTGGTACCAATGGCTCCTTGGTATTTGCTCGCTGGCCTGTCAATCAATAACAGCCACCCAACTAAATTGCAGCGCATGGTAATGAGTGCGTTGTAACGTTGGCGTCAGATTTGCTACGTTTGTCCACTTGCAGCCCCTTATCGTACTTGCGTATGATAAGGGGTAATTTTTGGAACATTTATGGAAGATACCATGTCAAGCTACTCATTTTCCCATCAGTTTTATCAACGCTGGACGTGTGCGCCTGAGCCAGTACGCGCAGCGATTACCCAAGAACTAAAAGACATCACTACCCTGCTGCAATCTGACACCTCATTTGAAGACTTTACTTTTAATACTCACGATTTAGATGCGCATGTAGACGAGCTATACGACAACTACAATGCAGAGCAAGCCATTGCGAAAGCGATCACAGACAAACAAGAGCAAGAAGACGCGGCCGCTGCAAAACAAAAGCTAGAAGACGAGCAGAAGAAAGAAGAAGAAACCACACGTAAGGCAGAAGCAACTCGAAAAGAACAAGAAAAAAATACGCAGTCAGCGTTAGAGCAAGACAATATCGACAAAGAACTGGCTGCTACCGACGTAGCTAAAGTAGACACAGATAAAGTCGTGGCAGATAGCGCTGTTACTGACGATTTTGTTACTGATAATTCTAGTGCAAAGACTGAAAAGTTAACATCAGAAACAACTAATACTAAGGACAACGCTAGCGATAATAAAAATACTGACAGCAAAGCCATTAGTGAACAAACACAGGCGCTCAGTGATAGTCACATTAAAGATATTAATAATAAAGCCAGTGCAGCGATTAATTTAGCCTTAAAAGACGCTAAACTAGATGCAACACACCAACAGCTAATCCGTGAGCTAGAAACACAGGTCGATGACTATCTAAGTGAGCAAATGATGCTGATGTCTGAAAACCTAAAATCTTGGCTACGTGCTGAGGTCACTCAACACTTTAGCGAGCAGAGTGATTCAACTACTAATAATGAAGCTGCTAAGAAAAGCATCCACTAACAGTGATTATTTCTCAGTGTTAAATTTACAGTTAGAACAGCCGCTCAGTAGCAAGTACTAAATCACGAACACTAAAAAGCCCCGTAAATAATTTACGGGGCTTTTTAGTACTTTTAGTTAATGTTTTGAGCTTGGTATTAAATGGCTTTGGTACGTTCAGTCAACCACTCAAGCGCTGCACCTTCAACACGATCTTTTAGCTCTGCGAAGACTTGGCTATGATAGTCATTTAGCCAATCAATCTCAGTTTGGTCCAACAACGATGGCTCAATCAGACGCGTATCGATTGGGCAGTAAGTGATGGTCTCAAAGTTCAAGAAATCACCAAACTCTGTCTCAGTAGGCTTAGCAACTGGCGTATTTACTACCAAGTTCTCGATACGAATACCCCATTTACCTTCGCGGTATAGACCTGGCTCATTACTAGAAATCATACCGACTTTCATCGCGCGCTCTTTTGGCGTGCTAGCGCTATAGGCGATGACTTGTGGGCCTTCGTGTACGTTTAAGAAATAACCAACGCCGTGACCCGTACCATGACCATAGTCCATCTGTGCTTGCCACAATGGCGCACGGCAAATAGCATCGATCAACGGTGAGGCGATACCATCAGGGAAATGGGCACGAGCCAGCGCAATATGAGCTTTTAACACAATCGTAAAGTCGCGTTTATGCTCAGCAGTGACTTGTCCAATACCGACTACGCGGGTGATATCAGTCGTACCATTTTGATATTGTGCGCCTGAGTCAATCAGTAGCAATCCGCCTTCGCCCTCGGCCACATCAAGGTAGCTGAATTTTTCTGGTGTCGCACGGTAATGTGGCAACGCGCCATTTTCATTAAAGCCTGCGATGGTTGGGAAGCTTGGCGAGACATAATGCGGCTGACGACTGCGCACATCTATCAGCATGCTATCAACATCTAGCTCACTTAAACGCTCGCCGTTTGCTAGACGCTGCTCAAATGTGGCAAAAAACTCAGCTAAGGCAGCACCATCTTGACGCATCGCTTCACGGACATGATCGATATCTGCATATGATTTTACAGATTTGAGTAATGTGCTAGGTGCCATTTGCTCAATGAAGCCAACATCATCTGCCATTTTTGAGAGCGTACCTACTGCGACTTTGCTCGGATCTAACAGTAGTAAATCGTCTGGCGTTAATGCACTCAATGCTTCTTGCACAGCAGAATAGTCAGCCAGTGTGATACCGCTGTCTTTTAAACTCTGTGCAATATCTTCGCTTACTTTATCAGTATCAACAAACAACGTTGCTTTGTCTGCGTCAATCAACATATGTGATAAGAATACCGGATTATAATCAACATCAGCACCGCGCAAGTTTGTCAACCAAGCGATATCGTCTAAGCTTGAAAGTAAATGATGGGTCGCACCTGCTTCTGCCATGCCTTCGCGTACTGCAGCTAGCTTTGAGGTGGCAGACTGAGCAAGGAACTGCTCATCATGAGCATATAATTTGGCCGCTGGTAGTGCTGGGCGATCTGTCCAAATCTCTGTCAGCACATCACGCTCAGTAATCAAAGTAATATCATTGGCATCAAAGGCATTTAGCAGGCGATCTTGCTCAGCGATAGATAAAACATTACCGTCCACTGCTACGCTATCCCCTTCTTGCAAATGATCGGCTAGCCAATCGATATGATTTGGCTGACCTGGCGCAAGCTTTTCTAAAGTAATACCTGTGCCTTCTAACTGGTCGGCAGCATGTACCCAATAACGGCTATCCGTCCATAGACCTGCAAAATCAGCAGTCACAACCAGCGTACCGACAGAACCGGTAAACCCTGATAGCCATAAGCGTGCTTGCCAGTACTCTGGTAGATATTCAGATAAATGTGGATCAGCAGAGGGTACGATAATTGCGGTGAGATCTTGCGCGGCTAAGGTACTACGTAAGTTAGCAATACGTTCGTGAATGGCTTGTTTATTCATTGAATGTGTCCTTATAGAAGTTATAAAAATATGATGATGGCGCGATTATTTACAATCGTCTTGTTCTAATAGTCGTCTTGTTTGAGTTGTTGATACCGCTTTAGTTTTAATAAGACATTTATTATCGATAGTAATTGTTCAAGCAAACAGTCTACTTATTTAGCTATCTAACTGTGTTTTCGTTGATAACTGCATCCGCTTATTGAGAGTAGAAAATTGAAATTAATATTGCATCACGGATATTTATGTTGAGCTATCATTAGATGTCTGGGCAGATAGTAAGCTTTCAATGGCTCGTGCCAAATATCTCACCAATTGAAACAATAAAACGTGCTACCAGTAATGGTAACACGTCTCATCATATGTCACTTGTGCTGTTGTTAATCACAAATGTACATCAAACTATCTTATTGCTTGGCCAATTGTTTTTCACGCTCGCTTTCTTTAAGCATTTTATTGATAGGTTTTGCTAGTATCAATAATAGTACAGCAGTAACCACCAAGAAGATGGTCATGGTAGTAAATAGACCTGGTAAGCCTTCGATTTTATCAGCAGATACGTGCCCACCAAAGAAAGCAGCAACCAAGTTACCCATAGCGATAGAAGCAAAAAACAGGCCCATCATTTGGCCTTGCATACCCTCTGGCGCCAGCTTAGTCATGGCAGATAACCCAACTGGGCTTAATGCTAACTCACCTAGCGTCAATAATAATAAACTACCTACCAACCATAGCGGCGATGCCAAGCCAGCACCAGGCGCTAAAATGCTTTTTGAAGCAAAAATCATCAAGGCAAAACCTGCGGCTGCCAGTAGCATACCGAGTGCAAACTTAGCCATACTGCTAGGCTCAAGACCTCGGTTACCAAGCTTGACCCAAATAATACTAACGATAGGTGCCAATATTAAAATAAATAGCGGGTTCAATGACTGGAACCAAATACTTGGTATCTCAAATCCTAAAACATTCAGATCGGTATAACGATCAGCAAACAAGTTAAAAGACGTTGGTTGCTGCTCAAAGCTTGACCAAAACAGCGTCGAACCAATGATTAAGACAAAGCAAATTAACAAGCGTAGTTTGTCCGTCTTATCCAATCTCGGTGAGATAAACATAATCGCAAAATACAAGATGACCACCGCAGCAATGATATACGTCATATACTCTGCAACCATCTCAGGATTGAACGATATCATGCCAGTAGACACTAATAGCACTGCGGCTACTAGCAAGGCGACAAAACCACCAACCCAGCGACCGATGTTTTTATAATGGTCGTTAGATTTTTCCCACTCGGCTGAGATACCTTTGGCACGTGCATAACGTGTTAAATTCTTTTGCGCGAAAAAACGATAAATCAATAATGAAACCAGCATACCCAGACCACCAACGCCAAAGCCGACATGCCACATGCCTTTTTCTTTGAATACGCCAACGATAAGTGCTGCTAGTAACGCACCGATGTTAATGCCCATATAAAACAAGGTAAAACCGCCATCACGGCGAGAGTCGCCTTTGGGGTATAAGGCGCCAACCATCACTGAGATACAGGTCTTAAATAACCCTGAGCCCAAGACAATACAGATTAAACCAACAAAGAACAGCGTCATGCCAAACATCGCTGAAAGCGCGATACACAAGTGACCAAGGGCAATAATAATACTACCCCACCATAACGCCCGCTCTTGACCTAGCCAGTTATCTGCCAGCCAACCACCTGGTACTGCTGCTAAGTATAACGAACCCGCAAAAATACCATAAATAGCAGAGGCAGTGACTTCATCGAAGCCAAAACCGCCACTGCTCACTGTTGCCACCATAAATAAAACTAATAGTGGACGAATACTATAATAGGAGAATCGCTCCCACATTTCGGTAAAAAACAATGAGCGTAAGGGCGCAGGATGTCCCATAAAGCCATTGTCTAGTGCTTCTAGCTCTGCTGCACTAGCCCCCGAATTTGTTTCTGTGCCCATAACTTTATTCCTTTAAAGATCATATTTGTAATGACCAAACCCCTGATTATCCAGATGGACGGTCATATAGGCGGAACATTGTTTCACTTGGTTATAATCAAGTAAAGAAAAAGTTGGTCAAAAATTACACAAATACTCATAAAAAAAAGCCCGCTCTCAATGGTTGAGAACGGGCTCTTTTTATGACTATTTAGAACTGTATCATTATGCTTATAGCACTGTTGATAGAGACTTCATAATAAGACTCATTTTATAGTTAAGTAGCACTATTTTAGATCATTTACACAGTCATACTACAGCTTACTGTGCTGCGGTCTCTTCAGTAGCTTCACCAGCCTCTAAGTCACCATCCGCTTGCTCAGCTGTCAAATCAGCATCAGCAACAGCGGCTTGGTTTACAGTGCCAGAGGCAGTCGCTGTACCTGCTTCCGCAGTAACGACTGCACTATCTGCATCTGCCGCTGGTGTTGCATCTGCTGCAGTTTCAGGCGCTGTAGCATCTGACGCCTCTGCTGTTGTTGCAGCTTCTGCATCGGTTGGAGCCGCTTCTTCTTCAGTAGCAGTGGCTTCTGCTTCATCTGCCGCAGCCGACGCTTCAGTCGTCTCAGCAGTGATATGCTCGCCTGCTGGACGCAAAAATGCAGAAACACCAATAAGTAAGACAATACCTAAGAACATGGCAATGCCACCTAAAGCGAATAACAGCTCTTTTTTTGGATTGTTATTAACGATACCTTCTGACATACCTTATCCACCTTGCACAAAATATTTGAAATATTGACCTATTATATCGCAATTTATACTGATTTGTGAAAACCCTTAAGTATTTAAAGGGTTTATTATCCACAATTCTAACATCTGTTTTTGGCACTTGTGACAGCTAACCACTTAATCAGTTATCTATTATTCGCTATCGACACATCTTACTTAACAATACTACTTCACCGAACGTACTGGATTCTTCGGACGTTTACCCAAATAGCTGAGTATCAGCAACAGTGCCATGATAAACAAGATAGGATATTGACCAAAGCGCATGAATGGCGTATTGCCAACTCGCGCCTGAATGTCACCGCGCAATACAGTACGTTCAAACTGCGGTGCACGCTCTACGATACGACCTTTGTGATCAATGATAGCTGTCACACCTGTATTGGTCGCACGCATAAACCAGCGACCGTTCTCTAATGCGCGCATCTGTACCATTTGTAAGTGCTGTAGTGGGCCTGCTGACGTACCAAACCAAGCATCGTTTGAGATAGTTAATAAGAAGTCCGTGCCAATGGCGTTTTTGCGCGTGGTATCTGGATAGGCCACTTCGTAACAGATGGCTGCGCCTAAATTATGCCCTCGCACACGCAGCGGCGACTGCTGATCACTGCCACGACTATAGCTCATGATGTCTTGACTACCTGCTAGGTTTGGCAGAATATCGAGCACGCCTTGGAATGGAATATATTCCCCAAATGGCACCAGACGTTGCTTTTTATAAAGCCCTTCTGCCTGTGCCCCTAGCGCTACCACGCTATTGTAGAACGGCGGATATTTATCTGTACTGGCATCAAACGCTGCTTCATCCTTATAAGGAATACCTGTCACCCATGTCGTATCAGTCTCTTTGGCCATCGCGACCATTTCACTGATAAAACCAACAGCTTCTGTCTGAAACATAGGAATCGATGATTCAGGCCACAGCACGATGTCACGTCCCCACTCGTCACGAGTCAACGTTGCATAGATTTTTAGCGTTTCAATCTGATACTCAGTGAGCCATTTTAGGTCTTGAGGGATATTACCTTGAATCAAAGATACCGATAGATCAGGAGTGCCTTTTGGTTTGGTCCACTGCGGATTGATTAACCATAGCGCGCTACTAATGACTAGCAAGGCTATCGATGGAATCATATAGCCACCGCGGCGACGCAACAGCTCAACGATACTGGCAGCCAGTAGTACTGCCACAAAAGAAACCGCAAAGACACCAGCCACAGGCGCGAGCGACGACAACCAGTACTGCTCAGTAAATGCATAACCAACGAATAGCCAAGGAAAACCAGTAAATAGCCACGTTTTCATCCACTCTTGGAGTATCCACAGGGCGGCAAAAGATAACGGCTGCTTGCCGACCACACGATTAAAGATGAGCGCCAAAAAGCCATGGAACAATCCCATGCCTAGACCCATGAGCGCAATCATAATCAGCGCAAGCCATGCGGGCGTATCACCATAAACGTGTATCGAGGTATATAGCCAAAACGCGCCAACACACCACAGCCCTGTACCGTAGGCTTGACCAATCAGA
Organism: Psychrobacter sp. Ps1; assembly: GCF_022129425.1. Classification (NCBI taxonomy): domain Bacteria; kingdom Pseudomonadati; phylum Pseudomonadota; class Gammaproteobacteria; order Moraxellales; family Moraxellaceae; genus Psychrobacter; species Psychrobacter sp. Ps1. The sequence goes on from NZ_JADQAN010000005.1 coordinate 16,515, forward strand.
AAGGCGCGGCGACCTGTCATCGCTGGTACCAATAACGCATATAAGATGGCAGGTGACACCAAGGCAACTGGCCAAATATCATAAGGCGCGAGCGCGAGTATAAAAGCGGCCCCTGCCAGCCAAGCTATTAGTACCGTCAACCCCATATGTAAACCTTTTGGCTTATCGGGGTTCAAACGTTTTTGTAAATCAACAGTAGACAGACGCATAGCAGTTATCCAAAACCATATTTTCTAAAATTTCTCAGCTGAGCGATGAGATAACACTCACGCAAAATCTGACTGCACAATGCTTTATGCAGGGCCACAAGTAAAACTCACCCATGATACCAGTCAAAACCTACAAGTGGGTAAATTTGCGTAGCTAAAACCTCATTCTAAAGTTCAAAAGGCAGAAAGCAAAAAACACGATTTTTCATCGTGTTTTTATGAAACTTGCTAGAAATAAGCTTGCCTGAAACTGTATTAATTAGGCATTTGATATAGCCCTATAGAAAAGCTAGTGGCTGCCTATCAATATCTGTTGCTCGGCATTGGTTTTGGTCAGCTCTAGATTTTGGATAAATCGCCCTTCTACGTCAGTAATAGTAATTTTCCAATCATCTATCACGACGCTCTCGCCTTCTAAATCACCAACGAAGCCAAGTGCTTGCATGACCAGACCGCCCATCGTATCGACATCAGTATCGTCAAAACGACTACCCAGCTCATCATTACAGTCTTCAATTACTGTAGACGCTTGGACACGCCATGTGTTTGGCTTTTCTGGATCAGGGACGATGTTATTGATATCGCTGTCTTCATCAAAGTCATCATGCTCATCGACGATGTCGCCAACGATTTCTTCCAACAAATCTTCCATGGTGACCACACCACCGAAGTTACCAAACTCATCAACGACAATCGCCATATGTACTTGGGTGCGCTGCAATGAGCGTAGCAAGGTATCAGAACGAGCCGTTTCACTGATATATAACGGCTGGCGCACCAAGTCTCTGAGACGCTTACTGTCAATTTTGTCTTCTTGATTGCGAACCATATGTACCAGAATCGGAATCAAGTCTTTTGCCAATAAGATACCGATGACGGCATCATCATCTTGACTGTCAAAAACAGGATAGCGCGAGTGAGTGGTCTCAAGAATGATGTCCATCACTTCGGCAAGACTGGTGCTCTCGTGCAAGCCAATCACTTGCGGACGCGGCGTCATGATTTCGCGGACTTGTGTCGCAGGCAAATCTAGCACGCCTTCTAGCATATCGACCGTATCAGGCTCTAAAAACTGGCGCGAGTCTTGTACCAGACGAATCAATTCATCACGGGTTTCGGGGGCGGTCGATAGCCAGCGTTTTAAGCCGCGCATCGACCAACTACTCGGGCTGGGAGTGTCGTCAGACATGGTGGTGTGATTTAACCTCTTTAGTTAATAAAAATTAGAATAGTATTCAATAAAAAAACGAACAATACTCAATAAAAAAATAAGTAGAGCCTAGATGGGGATAAAAGTAGCAAATAAAACAGCTGGTTTGTTATTAATTACTGCATGAATAACAAACTAGCTAGTACAAATTAGCTTCACTTTATCGCAAGGCTCACCGACATTCAACGACAAATTCACTCAAATTGTATTGTCAGCGTGTTATAAACTTTGCTATGGTCAAAGCCTTTATTTATCAAAGCAAACCCTATGTCGCTACGTTCCTTCTTTTCTCGCTTACTCTCGTCGCATACGCGTAGTCGACTGTCAGACAGTCGTGGCTTAGAGAGCTGTGGTTTAGAGAGTCTGGACTTAAAACGCAAAACATTAGAACGTAAACAGCCAAAGCCTACATGGCGCCAGCGTCTTGTGACTTTTTTAATTGCCGTTACGTTATTGTTATCAGCGCTATGGTTATTACTCGCGATTTGGTATCAATACGGCGTCAGCTCAGTATTGACTTGGCTTGCGACAATAGCAATTGTAGGCATATTAGCTGCGCTGCTAAGTACACGTTATTGGGATGCCGTCACAAGAGTATTGCACAGTGACTCATTATCTAATAAAAAATCAATTAGCAAAAATATAGCAACCAAGCTACTTATCGGCGTATATGGCGCTATTTGGCTTGTAGGTCTAGGTTGGTTTTTTTCTATCGAACCGAAACAAGATCGAGAATGGATGGCTGAAGTCGACCAGCGAGTCTCCTATGAGCGCGATGCGACCAATCCTGACTTGATTACCTTAACCAATGTTCGAAACTTTGATTGGCAAACTGAAGAAGACGCTACCGAGCATTGGGATACCCGTACGATTGATTTGTCTAAACTCTCTGGCGTTGATGTGACCAACTCTTATTGGATGGGACCACTAATCGCTCATACCTTGGTTAGCTTTCGATTTGAAGGTGATAGACCACTTGCCTTCTCATTTGAGATTCGTAAAGAAGACGGCGAGTCTTTTTCAGCGCTGGCTGGGTTTTTTCGACGTTATGAGCTGAGCCTGATTGCCGCAGAAGAGCGCGATATTATTTACACTCGCAGCAATGCGCGCGGCGAGCAGGTTTATCTGTTTCCTATCAGTAATTTGCAGCAGCATGAAGTGAGGTCGCTATTTGAATCTTATCTAACGGCGGCTGATGATTTGAACGCTAAACCTGCTTGGTACAATACATTGCTCAGCAACTGTACCAATATTATCTTTTATATGGCGCGTATCGTCAGTGGCGATCGTTTGCCATGGGATTATCGAATTTGGGTCTCTGGTTGGTTACCGAACTATCTATATGATGTAGGCATGTTGGATGCGGCGCCAGAAAAGGACAACCAGCCTTGGTCAATGAATACGTGGTATGAGCGCACTCATATCAACCCAAAAGCAAAAGGCTTTGATAATCAAGTCAACTCACAGTCTGATACCAATAGAGATAAAAACAGCCGTAAATTTTCACAGCAGATTCGTCAAGATATTCCGATACCAGCATTGGCTAACTCGCAAGCCAGTGCTGAAGCAAAGGCCAAATCTACTGCTCAGGCATCTAACTAACTGTAGACTAAGGGTTAACCCAGTTAACCACCCGCGTTTCCATCTCTTCATCAGACATACCGATTTCCGTGACACAGCGACCGGCGACGCCCACGTTGGCCGCTCGCATTTGTTGTTGTGTTACCACAGCATCCCCAGTCAATAATAAATGCCAACTTGGTAAGCCCTGCCCTTTATACAAACGCTTATAAGCGCAGTGCGATGGTAGCCACATCATCTTGGGTAAGTTGTCCATAGTCAGCTGAATACAGTCTGGTACGTGCTCCTGACGCGTTGCATAGTGACTGCAATACCCCGTCGCGCAGTCCATCAACTGGCAGGTGACATCGGTATATTCGACCAGCTCCTCATCTACATTGCCACTTTCATCTTCATCGATATACTTAATCAAGCAACAACTGCCGCAACCATCGCACAACGCTTCCCACTCGCTATGGTTTAGTTCTGTTAACGCAAATCGCGACCAAAACTGCGGACGTAGTGGCTCAGACTCATACTTAGAGTCAGAATCAGCATTAGAATCGACAACGGTACTATCAGGGAACAAACTCACCGATTGCGCAGGCTTGGCCGCTGCATCGAGACCTAAGTTCAAGTCTGATTGGTCATTATTTTTGTTTAACAAATTTATAGTCATAAAGTCGCAGTAGCATTTTGATAAAGAGCGTTACAGTATTATAGCTGTTTTTGCTAGACATGGGCGTTAAGGTAGTACGAGTTAGAAAAACGAACCATCACAATGACGAATAATTAAAACTCACAACATAAAAAAGGACAATAATATGTCAATTAAGACGTTTGAATTAATCAGTACTACCGAGAATGGTGTAGAACTTATCAGTTATGTAGCACTACCAGAAAACGCTTCAGATGAAAATCCAGCAGCAGGTATCTTAGTTGCACCAGAATGGTGGGGCGTGGTCGATCATCCAAAATCAGTGGTTGAGCGTTTGGCAGAAGCGGGCTATGCAGCAGTCGCTATGGACGTTTACGGTGAAGGCAAATTAACTACTGATGCAGCGCAGGCAAACATGTGGATGGAGCAAGTACTGGCCGATCAAGACATGCTAATGGCACGCTGCCGCTTAATTTTGAATGATTTCAGCGATCAGTTATCAGTCGATGGTGATAACCTAGGCGCAATCGGTTACTGCTTCGGTGGTAAAGTTGTACTAGATATGGCTCGCGAAGGCATGCCGCTAAAAGCAGTTGCCACTTTCCACGGTAACCCAACGCCAAAACAGCCAGCAGACAAAAGCTTTGCAGCAAAAGTGTTGGTCGCTCATGGTCGTGATGACTCAATGGTATCAATGGATGCTATCGAAGGTCTAAAATCAGAGCTAGATGCAGCCGATGTTGATTACACTATTGACGTTTATGACAACGCCAAACATGGCTTTACCAATCCGCATGCTGATGAACGCGCTGCTAAAAACGAAGTAGATCTTGGTTACAATGAAGCCGCTGCTAAACAAAGCTGGGAAAATATGCTTGAGTTTATGAAAGCCAATTTAGCATAAAAAATGATTTGGTATAAAGATCATTAAAAAGGGTAGCTTAATTATTAAGCTACCCTTTTATTTTGAGTGTCATTCTAGCATTTGTCTTTTAGCCCAGTAATCAGAGTAGTCTTGTGCTTCTTATCAAATCACGTCATTATCACTTTACTATAAACTGGATTGAGTGACGAAGATGTTGTATCTAATGGTGACCCAGTTGGGCTGGCTGGCTTTTACGATTTTATTGATCGTAGTGGTCGCGTTATATACTAGGATAGCTCGAAAAATCGAGCATCTACGCCGTGATGTAACGACGCTGCAAGCTGAGCTTGAGCAGCAAAGACATCGTATTATGTCGCCTCCATCTGCACCTTTGATCGATAAAAGCAATTACGCACGCAACACTACTACTAACGATAATGATCTTAAAGACAATATTCCTAAAGACAGTAACACTAAAGACCATGATGCTAAAGAAATAGCTTTTGACTCACAGCACTCTTCTCTAGATAATCGGCTGCCTGTATCACCACCACCGCTTCCTACCGTTGCTTCAAACTCGACCACACATGCAGCATCAAATATATCTAATAGTAAATCTATAGACGATAACGCCTCGATAAATACGAAAAACACGGCGTCTACCGCACCGATTGAGCCAGATGAACGCTCACTACCTATCGTTACCTCACTGATTCATTCAATCAAAAACTGGTTTTTCGGTGGCAACTTGGTCGTGCGAGTCGGCGTATTGGTTCTGCTAGTAGGTGTGGTGCTCCTGCTTCGCTTATTAAGCGAATATATCGAGATTTCGATTGCCACGAAGTTGATAACAGTTGGCGTTACAGGGTTAGCATTGGCAGCGCTTGGATTAAAGCTGACCGCAAAACGCTTTTCATATGGGATTACGCTACAAGGTGCAGGCTTAGCGATTGCCTATCTAAGTACTTTTTTTGCTTACAGTGTTTATGAAATCATTCCTAGTATCCCGAGCTTTATCGGACTTGGGTTATTGTCTGCCATTACCATTGCTCTCGCCGTACGTCAAAACGCCTTCCCATTAGCATTACTAGCATTATCGGGTGGATTTTTTGCACCGATTTTGACCAGTGAAGATACTGGTAGCTTGGTCACGTTATTTAGCTATTATCTACTGCTAAACGTCACGATTGCCGTCATTGCTCATTATCGACCATGGAAAATACTGAATCTCTTCGGTGTAACTGTGACATTTGGCTTGGCATACTATTGGGGTATCAGCGAAAACCTGAGCGCCGTCATTGAAACGCAGCGCTGGTCATTGGTAGCGTTAGCAACCTTACACTGGCTGCTTTACTTATTTGTCGTCATTCGTTATGCGCAGCAAATCATCACCTATAATGCGCTAAACGAAAAAGACCTCAGTCATGCTGATAATGTAGATGACACAAAACACTTGGACAGAGCCCATGTAGGCAGCTCCTATGTATTTCCCATTGATACGGGCTTACTATTTTCAGTACCGCTACTGGCTTTTGGTTTGTTTTCTGCCTTACTAAACGACATTTCTAACGCCCTCACGATTACCAGTGCCATTTTGGCTACGGTTTATCTTGGGGTGGGCTGGTTGTTCATCCAGCGCAGTAGACGCTATGCTTTAATCACCGAAGGCATGCTGGCGTTAGGGTTAGGGTTTTTTGCGCTCGTTATTCCGCTGGCGCTAAATGCTGAATGGATTGCTTTTGGTTGGTCTGTACAAGGATTGGCGCTAGTATGGTTTGGACGACGCTCGTTGAGGTCTTGGTCGGTGTTATTCGGTTTACTATTACAGCTCGTCAGTATTGGTATGCTAGTGACGACAGCGATATTCTCTATCGAAGACTATCCTGTTTTGGCCTTTAGTATTTCAGCGCTCAGTTATCTAGCGACCGTCTTTATATTACGCGCTAGCAACTCCCCTGCCGCGCTGATTAATAGCTTAAATAGTAGTAACAACCTTAATAGCTTTAACAATAGTGGCGCTACAACATCCTCGGTCATACAATCACTGGACAGCACATCAGATGTCTTGACCAGCTATGCCCATGCGCTGGGTGTCAGTACGCAAGCTGCGCAGCAATGGCTGACCTCTATCAATAGTCAGAGTCGCGTATTCAAATTCGTTTGGCATAGCCCTAGATTCATCAAATTTTTGACATTGACCGCGATGGCTTGGATGCTACAAGTACTGATGCTTGATTTGCATCATTGGTTTGATATCTGGCAATCAAGTACGACCGTAATTGCACTAGCAGCACTCATGAGCCTGATCGCTTATTGGGTCATCAATCGCTATCGTCCATGGGTGGAAATCAGACAGCTTAGTCATGGATTGCTAGCTTTGTTCTACTTTATGCTAATACTGCAACTGCCCCAAAAGTTTGAGCAAAATTTAACATGGGCAACAGCGGAATGGTTGGTCTTAATAGGGTTGATAGTCGGCTGGTTAGTCATGGGTCAGCTATGGTTAAAGACATGGTCTGATACATGGTCCGATAACAAAAACACCTCACGTTATACTGCTGCAAGTTGGCTAGGTACAGGCATCTTACTTATCGCTGCCGCTGCGCATTATGGCCTACCAGACTCTGATGGCGTGATGGCTTTCTTGTTTTCAGCGGTACTTATATTATTTGGACTATGGTTCAATCGTCGTTATCTCAGTCAAAATGCAGAAAATACATCAACTAATCCAGTTTCAAAACAAGGTCTGCTGTACTGGTTTGATTGGCAACAAGCATTATTAGGAGGCGCTGCCATTTTTGCTCCCATTGCTTTACTGTGGGTTGTTCTTACCAATTGGTCTTATGACGGTATGATTTGGGGAATGTCTTATTTTCCATTATTCAACCTATACGACATCACATCGTGGCTGACACTATCGGTTGGTTTTAGTCTGTATTACATCAGCCAACGTCGCCACAATGAAACCGTTATAGAATCGGGTGCAACTGCCAAATCTAAGCACGTATTCAACGCTGAAAGTCTGTTAATTGTATTGGGGCTGATCAGCTTTTGGTTAATCTCCAGTATGTTGGTCAGAACGCTACATGCCTTTATTGGCACACCACTTTGGAATGACTATCAAGGCGGCGCATGGCAAAGCGAGCAAGTACAAACAGGACTGACGATTTTATGGACGCTCTTGGCATTGATCGCCACCATCATGGCGAGTCGCTACTGGCAACGCGCGCTTTGGTTTATGGGTATTGGACTATTAGGTATCGTCGTACTTAAGCTTGTCTTGGTAGATTTGTCACAGACTGAGGCAATTTGGCGAGTCATATCTTTCCTTGGCGCAGGCAGTTTAATACTATTAATTGGTTACCTTGCCCCATTACCACCCGCGCATGAGGAAACAGAAAACCAAAATCAAGCGTAATGACAAAGCTGGTTGGGTGAAATTGTGCCGTGAGCAAGGTGGTTCTGTAGTAAACTGGACACCATTAGAAAGTAAACGTTGATTGTTTTACTTTTAGCATTTTTTATAAAAGGTTATGAAAGCAGATGGATAAGAGAGCAAGTATTCAGTGGTTCCCTGGGCATATGAACAAAGCCCGTAACGAAATCAAAGAAGTCATGCCGCAGATGGATTTGGTCATCGAGGTCATCGATGCGCGTATTCCATATAGTAGTGAAAACCCAATGGTCGCAGCACTGCGCGGCGAAAAACCTGTTATCAAAATCCTGAACAAAGCTGACCTTGCCGATCCTGAGTTGACGCAAGCTTGGATGGATTATCTCGAGCAGCAAGATGGGGTCAAAGCCATTGCTTGCGATACTGAAAAAGCCAATGATGTTAAACGCATCATCGCCATCTGTAAGCATCTTGTACCCAATAAAGTCGGGACCGGTCGTCAAATCAAAGCGATGATTATGGGTATTCCAAACGTTGGCAAATCAACGCTGATCAATACGTTAGCAGGACGCGCTGTGGCGAAAACAGGCGACGAGCCAGCCGTGACCAAGTCGCAGCAGCTGATTAAGCTTGACGATGATATCATGCTCTATGACACGCCCGGTATGCTATGGCCGAAAGTTGAAAACGAAAACTCAGGCTATCGTCTAGCAGCAACAGGCGGTATCCGTGATACGGCTTTTGACTTCGCTGATGTGGCAAGCTATACCGCTGAGTACTTGATGCAAGCCTATCCTGAGCTGCTAAAAACCCGCTACAAAATTGAAGAGCTGCCAAAGACTGATTGGGAGTTTTTTGAAGTGGCTGGGCGTAATCGCGGCTGTGTACGCGCGGGCAATCAAGTCGATACGTATCGCATGTCTGAGATTCTCATTAACGAATTGCGTAGCGCGAAGATTGGTCGTATCACGCTAGAAACACCAGCGATGACTGAAGCTGAAGAAATCGTCGTCGCTGAACAACGACTCGCTGCTGAAGAGAAGAAAAAAGCGAAAGAGGAAGAAAAGCGCTTACGTCGTCTAAAAACGCGGAAGAATCGGAAGTAGCGTTTATTTAAAAAATCATTGCTCAAAAAGCTACTACCTATATAAAAGCCCTTATGGGCTTTTTTTATGTCTGTATTATCTGTATAACATCAGTATCGTATATCAGAATTATAAATATAGAGAGTGCTTAATGACAGATTACAGCGTAATGAAAGAGTTAACTTTTTCTAGCAGAGATGAGTTCACACGTAAGCCTATCGCTGAAAAAATCATTAAACTCTTGGACTCAGATATTGATGTCTCACCACTTATCATCGACGGTAAATGGGGTACAGGTAAAACCGAGTTTTGCTTCAAACTTAAAAATTTGATTGAAGCGAACAATACGAATAATTATAAAGTTGGTTACGTTAATGCCTTTCAAGCTGACCATGCAAATGAGCCGCTGTTAACGCTGATTGCAGAAGTGGCTGGATTCTATGATAAGAACGACGATAGGCGAAAAAGCTTTATCAAAAACGCAATTCCCTATTTGCGTTTAGTCTCAGGTATAGGTATCAAGGCAATAGCGAGCTTGGCATTTGGCAAATATGCAGCAGATATTCCTGACGACTTTCAAGAGGGCATGGAAGCTATAGAAGATGGTTCAGACTCATTTATTGACCAATCTCTTGAGTCAATGATTAAAGATCAAGTAGAAGCTGAAAAGAACTTATCAACTCTTAGAGAAGCCTTAAAAAATATAGCAGCTATTAATCCAGTTATCCTTCTAATTGATGAACTTGACCGCTGTCGTCCAGATTTTGCAGTAATGATGTTAGAGACGATCAAGCATGTGTTTGATGTAGATAATGTACAAATTATATTAATTACCAATGCTGAGCAGCTTAAAGCCACTATAAAACATAGCTATGGTAGCGAGACTGACTCACACAGCTATTTATATAAATTTTTTAAATATCAAATTAACCTGCCAACGACCATCAAAGATGTTGAAGGCAGGTCTATTGAAAATAACGTCACTTATTTCAAAGCGACAGTTCAAGCTAGCAGGGTAATTCCTCAAGACTTTAAAGACAACGAATTTATCTATGAGATTCCAACATTTCTTGATGTTGGTACGCTGTCTCTACGAAATATTGAGCAAATCGTCCGCTGTATAGAGACTCTAGTAGTATTTGAAAATATTGAGCGGAGTAAATCATTGACTATTGAACAGATTTTAATGGTCTTTCTATCATTTGTTTATATGATGGATAGAGATTTACTAAATCAAATCATAACAAGACATATAAATCCGACTAAATTTTCAAATTTTGTCAGAGGCACTAGGTTAGATATGAGGCAACCGTATTCTAGGTCTGACATCCTTAATGATTTGTCCGTCAAAAATCTTTTCTCGATTGCATTTGATAAGTATTTTGTAAATTCTTTTCTAGACCTACCAAGTAGTACTATTGAACAACAAGAAGTGCAAAGGCATATCAAGATTAGTTTAGGCAAATATGATTATATCAGCGATATACATAATGATGAATACATTAAGCAGATAATCAATAACCTCCTACTATTCGACATCGTTAAGTAGTTATTTTTATTATATTATTTCATAGAAACACGTCAAAACTGGGTCGTAGCAAATACGTATATCAGGTATAATTGTTTACCTTCAAAAAATCAAATATAAGAGCCTATGACCCAGCTAACTGCCAACTCTATACCTTCTGATACCGATTTTAGCCATTCTCCAACATCCCTAAACTCCTTTGCCCCGCGCCTACTCGATTGGTTTGCCGAAAATGGTCGCCATGACTTACCTTGGCAACAGCATCAAACCGATACACCCAACCCTTATATCGTTTGGTTATCCGAAGTGATGCTTCAGCAAACGCAAGTGACCACTGTACTGCCCTACTTTGCACGTTTTATGGCGTCATTTCCGACCGTGCAGGATTTGGCCGCAGCGGAGTGGGATTTGGTTGCCGAGCATTGGGCAGGGCTTGGCTATTATGCACGCGCGCGTAATTTGCATAAAGGAGCTAAGCAGTTGGTCGAAGTAATCGATGAAACGGGTAACTTTCCGCAGACGCTCACAGGATGGGAAGCTATTTCGGGCGTTGGGCCATCGACTGCTGGTGCAATTATGGCGATGGGACTGCATCATTATGGCGTCATCTGTGATGGTAACGTCAAACGAGTGCTGACACGTTGGGCCGCTATCGACGGTGATATCACTAAATCTGCTACCACCAAAGATTTATGGGCATTGGCAGAACGCCTAACACCGACAGAAAACTCAGGATTGTTTGCGCAAGCCATGATGGATATGGGTGCGACATTATGTACCCGTAGCAAGCCTGCCTGCCTATTATGTCCATTAAAAGAAGACTGCCTAGCCCATGCGCAAGGACGCGAAACTGATTACCCCGTCAAAGCAAAAAAGCAGCCCAAACCTAGTAAGTTCAGTGACGCACTGCTCATCGAAAGTTCAGATGGTGAGATATTGTGGCTACAACGCCCTGACAATGGTATCTGGGGTGGATTGTGGAGTTTGCCATTACAGTTTGTGGAAAAGGTTGATGGTAAAAGTAATAAGGCTACCGTTAAAAAGACACTAGCTAACGATGACAAACTATCGAATATGCCAAATGACGTACGTAGTAATGAAAAAGTATACGAAGCAGAATTTACCACTGCTGAGCAAATCATAAATGAATGGCTGATAAAAAATGAACTGGTCACAAAATCAGTTAGCAATACTTTACTCGATGACGCTCCTATTAAACATTCGCTGACGCATTTTCACTGGTATTTGACCCCGCGTAAACTGATGATTGATGCGACGCAGGTAACTGAGTTAAATCAGAAGTTAGCAGCGGCTGAAATTGAATTTAAGTGGCTAACCGAACAAAAAGCGCAAGACAGCCTAGGACTGCCTCGCGCGATGGTTAAAATCTTAGAATAAGAAATTGGAATAAAAAAAGCGACTCACTATTAATAATGAGTCGCTTTTTTATGATGATAATATAAAGATAACTAAGCCTACAGCACTTTAAGACTTTAGCACACGTAAACGCATAAGGCCTTCTTGTTGCACAGTAGCGACCAGTTTGCCATCCTGCCAAAACTGGCCATGGTTCAATCCTTTCGCATTAGACGTGGTATCACTCCACATGTCATACAACATCCATTTATTCAAATCAAAATCACGATGGAAATGCATCGAATGGTCAATACTGGCAGCCTGTAGACCACTGGTCATAAAGCTCACACCATGTGACATCAGCCCTGTGCCAACCAAATAAAAGTCAGACGAGAATGCCAATAGTGCTTGCTGAATAGCCACTGGCTGATTGCCCAATTCACGAATGCGTAGCCAGTTTGCTTGCTTAGGCTTCATTGGTTCTGGGCTAATCGGATTACGCGGCTTCACTGGCTTAATCTCGACATGACGGCGGCGCATAAATCTTGCTTTTAGCGCTTCTGGCACTTTTCCAACATTTTCTTCTTTTAAATCTTGCTCTGTCAGCAAGTCTTCTGGCGGTGGATAGACAGGCATGTCTTCTTGATACTCAAGCCCATCTTCCATCGGTGAAAACGAGGCAATCATTGAAAATATCACTTGCTCAACAGGCGGCTTACCACGTACTTCTTTGTACTGAATAGCGGTGACTTCACGTGCAGACAAGCTACGACCATCACGCAATCGACGGACTTGGTATATTACCGGTTGGTTGATATCGCCACCACGCAAAAAATACCCATGCAGTGAGTGACAAGGTTTGTCTTTATCTAATGTATGCGCCGCTGCCATAATCGCTTGGGCGAGCACTTGCCCACCAAATATACGACTGCCCACATAGTCATGGCTTTTACCCTCAAACACATCAGGGGTAACTTCAATAAGCGCGATAGTAGCCAGCAGCTCATCAATCAGTTGTAGATTATCGGACATGACGATATGTTTCCTTATTTTTATCAAAAACGCTCAGCATCTGATGATATTGATGCCATATAGCCATCATATTTGAATGTAAAATAATGCGAGATCACTTGTTAAGATCTGTCGAAGGAGACCTTAAAATAAACATACAGACATCGTTAGCGATGTTATCACCGAATATTTATTTTCTATAGAAAAGGTAAACATCTTACCCAATATTGGTGGCTTTGACTAGTTACTGTCGGCTTACTCATAAGTATTGCTTGTCTGTTTTTGCCAGACAAATCACAAATAAAGATCAAAACAAGTAATCTCAACCATAAAAAAAACGAGATGTATAATAACACCTCGTTTTTGAAAAATACGCCGATGTTTATGGCTTAACTGCTACGAGTACGCGAATAGAATCCGGTACTAATGACAAGTTACCAAGTGCTTGCTCACCTTGAGCTTTAAGCTGCTCTAAACGCTCAATCTCTTCAGGACGTACGTTTGGATTAATCGTCTGTAGATGTTTTAGACGCTTAATTTCGCGTGACCACTGCTGGCTAAAGCGGCTACTTGCTTGCTCACCAATCTCAGCAATCTGCTGACGAGCAATATCTTCAGCTTCGTAATAACGCTGCTCGATCACATCGCCGCGTACTTTAATGACTTGGCGGGCACGGTTTTTATCCAATCGCTCAACGTGCGGCATAATCATCTCAGCACTGATACGAGCCGATAAATCACTACCCTGCTCACTGATAAAGACACGAATGTTTTGCGTGGACAAAGTCGCTGGTAGATTAAGCACTTTTGGCGCAATCGCTTCAACACGGAAGTTCACCTCTAGCAGTACCATACCTTGTGGAACAGCGGCACTTTTCAGCATGGCAACTGTCGTGTTACCAAAGGTGCTAGTGCTCGCTAGCTCATAAATCGCACGCATCAATGGATGCTCGTGAGTGATAAACTCGATATCTTCACGTTGAAGCGCTTGCTCACGCTCAAAGGTCAAGGTCATACCGTCTTCATCACCAAGTGGCAAACCATCAATATAGTCACTGATCTCGGTGCTATCGATAGGTGCGATCACCCACGAGCCATCACGCTGGATATTATGATCGATATTGGCAGACGCAAAGAAACGCTCAATAAAGTGCGGCAGCAAATTATTACCATCAAAGTCACGCATAGCATCGGCGATACGACCTGCGACACGCGGACGGCATGAGTTGTACTCTAGCAGACGGTCACGACCAGCTTGTAGCTGTGCTTCTAGTCCCAAACGTGTCTGTAGCGCCTCGTCAATGATGTCTTGCAAGATGACATTGTTTTCAGCGGTATCAGCACCCTCAAGCATTGGCTTGAGCTCTTGGATATATTGCTCTTGCACGCTTTGTGCCGTTGGCGATATCTGATTGAACATGTTCAGCGCATCGTTATACCACTGATACAGACGCTCTTGCGCTGTACCTTGCACATAAGGTACATGTAGCATGATTTGCTGCGTCTGACCGATACGATCTAGACGGCCAATACGCTGCTCTAACGTATCTGGGTTAGCAGGTAGATCCCATAGTATTAATTGGCTTGCAAACTGGAAGTTACGACCTTCTGAACCAATTTCTGAACATAGAAGTATCTGAGCGCCTTCACTATCTGCAAAGAATGCAGCTGCTTGGTCTCGCTCAAGCAAAGTCATCTGCTCAGTAAAGATAGCTGTTTTGATACCTGCATGCAGACGCAATACCGCCTCTAAACTCTCTACCGTCGCACCACTACGAGCGATTAATAGGACTTTTTGATGCTTCAGCTCACCGCGTAGGATATCAATCAACCAAGAGACGCGCGGGTCGTCCTCTAACCAGCCACCATCTGGTTGGTTTTCTTCGCCCCATAGCTGCTCACGCAACTTGCCATTGGTTTGATAGCTGTCTTTCCATGCTTCAGGTAATGGCAATGGATATGGCTGGCTACTGCGGCCATAGAAACCTTTCACACTCTCACGAGTATTACGGAACAAAATACGACCTGTACCATGACGATCTAGTAGCTCGTTTAGCGCATGCGTTCGTAGTTTTTCATCTTCATTGATTGAGGATAGCTCTTCAATACTGATGTCTAATAGACTACTTAAGGCAGCAATTTGGCCTTCATTCAATGGCTTTTCTTCTATCAAGACGCCAGCAACTGCTGCTGTTTCTGCAAAAGCTTCTTGACCATCGATAAACTCATCCAAATCATCAAAACGATCTGGATCAAGTAGACGCAAACGGGCAAAGTGACTTTGCGCCCCAAGCTGCTCTGGCGTTGCTGTCAATAGCATCACGCCTGGCGTTTCTTCTGCGAAATCTGCAATCAAGTCATACTTATCATTGCCGCCCTGCGCTTCATCCCAATGCAGATGATGCGCTTCATCAACAACCAATAAATCAAACCCTGCATCCATCGCTTGATCGTATAAGTCTGGGTGATCGAGTAACAGATCCATACCACCAATGATACATTGCTCAGTGGCAAAGACGTTTTGTTCAGGGTCGTGTTCTTTAATAGCCGCAGTACGCACTAGATCAAACAAGGCAAAGTTTAGATTAAAGCGACGACGCAGCTCAATCATCCATTGATACTGCAAGCTATCGGGCACTAAAATCAACACACGCTCAGCTTTACCTGTTAGCAACTGCTGATGAATAATCATGCCCGCTTCGATGGTCTTACCAAGGCCAACTTCATCAGCCAGTAGTACACGCGGTGCGATACGCTTACCGACTTCATGTGCAATATATAGCTGATGCTCGATGATATCGACACGTGCACCCATCAACCCTTTTAGTGGGTGGCCTGCTAGCGCTGACTGCATGCGCAAGATGTCTTGACGCAGCTCATACCAATCACCGCGCTCAATACGGCCAGCAAGCAAACGCTCAAGCGGCTTGGCCAACGTGATATTGGCAGCAAGACGGGTTTCCATGATGCCGCGCTCGTGCTCATCGACGCCATATTTAAGTACGCCCATCACTTCATCAACAGCATTGACCGTATAGCTTTTGCCATCTTGATCGTAGATGCTATCGCCCACCTTAAACACCACGCGCGATAATGGCGCAGAGTTTTTTGCGTAGACGCGTGTCTCTTCACTTTGCGGAAATAAAATATGCACACATCGGTCGTCAACATCGATGACCACACCTAAGCCAAGCTCAGACTCCGTATCAGATAAATAACGTTGACCAACGGCGAATTCAGTACTGTGCAATGAAGCAATAGAGATAGTCATAAGGCGATGTCTTTTGTACTCAGATAATGAAATTTAGATAGATAGCTTAGAAAACAGCAATGGCGGCTAACAATAGCTAAATAAGGTTGTTCACACCATAAAATGTCAAAAAGACATAGAAGAAGTGCCACAACACCAATCAAGCCAATCGTTAAGCCCAACCATTATATAACGTTAGCGGGTAGATGAGTGCGTTAAGTTGAATTTTCAAGAGGCAGCTTGCGATAGCTATGATTTTATCAGCTATTTAATCGATACTATGTCAGACCAATATACGATTGTTAAATAATACAGATTATCCTATTTCAACAGCAGCTTATATCTATTCAATCGATATTTGGCCAATTCGTTTTTGACTAAAAATATCAACGTGCTACATTAAGCCGATAAGAAATCATGCGATAGCCATTTATTCGCTAATTATCTATAAGACAACAATAAGTGAGGACTAGCCATGCAAGCCGTTTTTTTAGATAAAGGTACGTTTTCTGAAGGTATTGACCTGCCAGCGCCAATAGGTGTGAGCGATTACATCACTTATAACGACACGCCAAAAGACACGGCTGTCATCATTGAACGCTGCAAAGATGCTGACATTATTATTACCAACAAAGTCCAGATTGGTGCAGAAGTAATAGAGCAATTGCCGAAACTCAAGCTTATCCAACTGACTGCTACTGGCATGAATAACGTCGATCAAGAGGCTTGCGATAAGCACAGTGTTGCGCTGTTCAATGTCGCTGGTTATGCGGTCAAAAGCGTGCCCGAACACACATTTATGCTTATGTTAAATGCAATGCGCGCAGGCATCCACTACCATCAGAAAGTCGCTGATGGCACGTGGCTGGCAAACGGCAATTTTTGCCTGCTGGATATTCCGCTGATTGATTTGGAAGATAAGATATTAGGTATCATCGGTATTGGCACTATCGGCAAACGCGTAACCGAGGTTGCTCGTGCCTTTGGTATGACCGTACTATGGGCAGAACACCAAGGACGCGAACCGCGCAGC
Organism: Psychrobacter sp. Ps1; assembly: GCF_022129425.1. Taxonomy (NCBI): domain Bacteria; kingdom Pseudomonadati; phylum Pseudomonadota; class Gammaproteobacteria; order Moraxellales; family Moraxellaceae; genus Psychrobacter; species Psychrobacter sp. Ps1. The sequence continues at coordinate 33,674 of NZ_JADQAN010000005.1, forward strand.
GACGACTATACCGAGTTTGATGAAGTATTAGCGCGTGCGGATGTGATCAGTCTGCACTGTCCATTGAATGAACAAACTGAGCATCTTATTAACAAAGATACTCTGGCGAAAATGGTTAAACAACCGCTCATCGTCAACGTCGCACGTGGCGGCATTGTTGATAGCCAGGCATTAACTGACGCGATTAATAGTGAGCAAATCATCGGCTATGCTAGCGATGTGTTTGAACAAGAACCGATCGCCGATAATGACCCTTTGCTCAGTATCAGCGACCATCCGCGTGTTATCTTTAGTCCGCACAATGCATGGGGTAGCAAAAGCGCTCAAGAGACCTTATGGCAGATGTTAAGCAAGCAGGTCGCTGACTTCATCGACAACCATCATCAATAATTACCAAGGCGCTAACGACTAAATAGTAACCAGTCGTCTTTTATCTTGCGATACTTAAGCATGATTCGATCGCTTAGATAGTTGTTGGTCACAAACCAAGGATAGCGATCGCCTTGCTTAGGTAGCTCGTCTTTGCCGCGTCTGACATATCCAGACGATAGCGAACCCATTACGGTATCTACTTGAGCACAGGCTGTCATATCTGCAGTCTGTGCTTGTGGCATGGCGACTTGATAACGGTTCTTATGCATATACCCCAGTAGCCTCACTACATACTGACAAGCCAAATCGATTTTTAGTGTCCATGAGGCATTAGTATAGCCAAACAGTGCAGCCATATTAGGTATGCCTTCTATCATGACTGCCTTATAAGTCATACGCGTGCCAATATCGACAGCTTGACCATCGATATATACCACAGCCCCGCCCAACATCTGTAGCTTTAAGCCAGTCGCAGTAACGATGATATCAGCGTCGAGATGCTTGCCAGATTGCAGCATAACTCCTGTCTCAGTAAAGTGGCTGATTTGATCGGTCACCACTGTTGCACGTTTGTCCTGCAAGGCCTTGAATAAATCACCGTCAGGTACCGCGCATACTCGTTGATCCCACGGATTATAGTCAGGCATAAAATGGTTGCTATCAACACCGCTACCCTTTAACTCTTTTTTTACTCCATTTTTTAAGACTGCTTTCATCACCTTGGGTGCATGAGTCGCAACTTTGTACAGGCCTTGTTGCCGTAACACGTTGCGCGCGCGTAGTGCCGTATAAGCCTGCTCTTTTGATAATGGTGAAAACTTGCCTGATAGCCAGTCCATAGCATGGTCATCACCCGGCACGCTCGCCACATAGGTCGGCGTACGCTGTAGCATCGTGACATGACGTGCACACTGATTACTGTCTTTATCTACTAGCGCAGGTAGCAACGTCATCGCTGTGGCACCACTACCAATAACGACGACTTTTTTATCATCATAATTTAGATTATTCCAGTGCTGTGGATGGACGATTTGACCGTGAAAACCCTCCTCTCCATCAAAATGAGGCCGATAGCCTTGTTCATAATCATAATAACCAGTGGCCCCTACGATAAACTTGGCAGTCTTAACAAACATCTCACCGCTTGCATGGTTTTTAATAGTTGCTGACCACTGTTGATCCTCACTAGACCATGATATCTGCTGAACTTCGTGCTGATAGTGGATATGCTCGGTCACCCCAAACTCGCGTGCTGTATCGGCGATATAGCGCTTGATATCATCGCCTGCTGCAAGCATTCTATAATCAAGCCACGGCCTAAAGTTATAACCAAAGGTCAAGGCGTCAGAGTCAGAGCGAATCCCCGGATAGGTAAATAAATCCCATGTACCACCCAAATCAGCACGCTTTTCTAAGATAGCAAAGCGCTGTGGAGGTTTATGCTTATTAGTCGAATTTACCTGCTTTTGCTTTTTGGGAGCTTTATGACCGAATAGGCCTTTATGCTGCTGTTGCTGTAAACGGCAAGCCATACCAATACCTGCAATACCCGCACCGATGATCAATACTTCATAGTCGACTACTTTATCTGTCTTTGAATTTTTACCTTTAAAGCGGTTTTTGATAGCCTGTTTGGTCGTGGTGATATCAAGCATACTTTTACCCTTGTATTTACATGACTGGCATTTTATAGCTGGCTTTAGAGCCGCTGTTTATCGCATCTATTAACAGCAAGCGGTAAAATCTAACGATTTAAAATGGGCAGGGACTCTCCCAGTCCATCCAAGCACCCAGTACTGGATGCTTTAAACGCAATTGCTGTGCATGTAAATTCAATCTTGGAGCTATCTCTAATGCAGCACCTTCAGCATAAATCGGATCGCCAATCATCACATGATCGACATGGACCATATGTACGCGTAGCTGATGGCTGCGACCAGTGACTGGCTTTAGCATGACCCGAGTGACTGCCTCGCCATTACAGGTTTCATGAGCCACAACTTCATACAAGGTCAGTGCATGTTTTGACCAGTCGTGGTCGACGATATGGCGCGGTTTGGTACTTGGCTCATAGCGTACTGGCACTGATATCTCACCAGTTGCGCCGACCTGCTCCCACTCACCAAAGACACGTGCTTGGTATTTCTTTTGCGGTAAACGCTCGATGAATTGCTTACTGATATTGGTTTGCGCTGCTGCATTTTTTGCAAAAATAAGCAGTCCCGAGGTATCCATATCTAAACGGTGAATTAATTTAACGGCTGGATTGGCACGCTCAAGACGAGCAAGCAGACTGACTTTGAGTGTTTTACCATCGACGCTTAATAGGCCTGCAGGTTTATCAACCACCCAAATGTCATCGTCTTCATAAACCGTAATTTCTTGCGCAAAATTTTTAAAGAACTCAAGCGGATAAGCGCTTTCTTGGGCATTGAGGGCATTAACTTCTTCATCGGTAAAAGGCATAAAATTAACTACTTATGTAAATTGGTTTTAAGATAAGGATTTTTGGTGGTTAATCTTTTGGACATGATAGCTATATTTGGCACGATAGCCACTTTATGAGCAACGGTTATATGGACAAAAGGGCAAAACTTTGACTGATTTTTAACGTTATTAATATCGCTAGCTACTAATCACTAGCTACTATATAAACGAGGTAAACATAAAACTTCTATCGTACTAAGATACATACTTTGATAAGGATAATCGTATTAAATAACAGATTAGACACTCTTGTGCTGCACCGTTTCGATTTATTGTGCTAATACTAGTTGTTAAACAATTTAACCAGCCTGTATCTGTCAAATTAGGGCAAACATGTTAATATAATGGCACATTTTCACCCCTTCTAAACAATTCTTTGACCACCAACTGATTTATTATTAAACCAATATATAGGTTGATGAGTGGTGATAGAAGTAATAAAACAAGAGAGATAAAATTATGTCAGACCTTATTGTACATACTACCGACACAGACTTTGATCAAGACGTTCTACAATCAGACGTACCTGTACTAGTAGACTTCTGGGCACCATGGTGTGGTCCTTGTAAAGCCATCGCTCCTATTTTAGAAGATCTAGCAACTGAGTACCAAGGTAAAGTTAAAATCGTCAAAGTAGACGTGGACAACAACCCGCAGGCGGCTAGCCGTTTCGGTATCCGCAACATCCCAACGCTATTTGTATTCAAAGATGGCGAAAAAGTTGATTCAGTAATGGGCCTACAGCCAAAAGCTGAGTTGGCTAAAGTACTAGACAAGCATTTATAAGCTACATTTGCTCGCTCTAGGTTACCTTGAGCTGGTAAAATAGAATAACCGAGAAAGCCATTATCTAACTAAGATAGTGGCTTTTTTGCTTGTTTTTTGTGCAAAAAACTCGATAATATGACTTTTTTGGCAAAATTTATTGACAACGCTATTGTGAAGACCGTATAGTCTGCTGACAAGAGAAAACCAACTGTTTTCCTAAGTATCTTGTCGCTATTCTCCTCGTGTTTATCAACAAAAACACAATCGTCATTATAAACACCATTGCTGAACAAAATGACTAAACGCAATTACTGATATTGAGTTTTTGACGCAGACTCTTATGTAGCCTTTTTTATCCTTATTTCTTATTACCTTGCCTCCAATGATGGCAATGCGTACATAAGCAGACATATAAAACCAAAACTACATAAACTACAGCGCTGTGCACACACCCATATCATCATATTACCGTTATTTTAATCACTGTCGTGACTTGTGCTGCTAATGGCATCTCTCATCTGATCAATTGCTAATGACCTATCTATGAATCTTACTGAATTAAAGAAAAAATCAATCGCTGAGCTATTGGCTATCGCCAAAGAAATGGGTCTTGATAATATGGCGCGTAGCCGTAAACAGGACATTATCTTTGCTATTCTCAAAACCCATGCGCGTAACGGTGAAGCCATTTATGGTGACGGCGTACTTGAGGTTCTTCCTGATGGTTTTGGATTTTTGCGCTCATCAGAAGGCTCATATTTAGCCGGTCCTGATGATATTTATGTCAGCCCTAGCCAAATTCGCCGTTTCAGTCTAAAAACTGGTGACAGTATCGCTGGTACGATTCGTCCACCAAAAGATTCTGAGCGTTATTTTGCATTATTAAAAGTTGGCGAAATTAACTTTGATACGCCAGATCGCTCACGTCATAAGCTTATTTTTGAGAACCTGACGCCCCTATTCCCAACTGAGCATTTAAAACTTGAGCTTGGTAACGGAACCACTGAAGATTTGACTGGTCGTATCATCGATCTAATCGCTCCGATTGGTAAAGGTCAGCGTTCTATCATCGTCGCACCGCCAAAAGCGGGTAAAACGATGTTGCTACAGACCATCGCGCAATCAATCACTCGTAATAACCCCGAATGTTATTTAATCGTACTATTGATTGATGAGCGTCCAGAAGAAGTCACTGAGATGGTACGTACAGTACGCGGTGAAGTGGTCGCTTCTACCTTTGATGAGCCGCCACAGCGTCACGTACAAGTTGCTGAAATGGTCATCGAAAAGGCCAAACGTTTGGTCGAGCATAAGCAAGACGTGGTGATTTTACTTGATTCAATTACGCGTCTAGCGCGTGCTTATAATACGGTTATCCCATCATCAGGCAAAGTATTGACGGGTGGTCTAGATGCCAATGCTCTAGAACGTCCAAAACGCTTCTTTGGTGCTGCGCGTAACGTGGAAGAAGGTGGTAGTTTGACTATTATTGCCAGTGCATTGATTGATACTGGTAGTAAGATGGATAGCGTTATTTTTGAAGAATTTAAGGGAACGGGTAACCAAGAGATTACGCTTGAGCGTGACTTGGCTGAAAAACGTGTATTCCCTGCGATTAATATCAAAAAATCTGGTACACGCCGCGAAGAGCGTCTATTGAACGAAGACAAACTGCGTAAAGTATGGATCTTACGTAAACTACTTCAACCGATGGATGGCGTACAAGCCACTGAGTTTTTGTTGGATCGCCTAAAAGAAGCGAAAACCAACGATGAATTTTTTGAGCAAATGAAGCGTAAATCGCAAAACTAATTTTTAGTTAGCTTGCTAGACATATTCAGCTTCGATTTGATATTAAGACTACCTATAGGTAGTCTTTTTTATGGCAGCATCAAAATATTAATAGTTAAGCCAATTAAACTATGCTGCTCTGTCGTTCACAGCCATTGCCGATGATACAGTACGGCAACATCGCTTACATCTCATTTGCAAAGTTTAGCGTTTTTACTACGACTATATTATTGGTAACCGACTATTATGACAGACAGTAGGAATATACTTGAAAATATCATTGACATAGTATTTTGAAGGTATTGTATTTTAAACTTGATGACTTAATAGGTGATAATATGAAATTTGCTAAAACGATCGCAATGACTGCAATTACTAGCTCAGCCCTAATCATGACTGGTTGTAACTCTTATAGCGGTATGAGCAATACAGCTAAAGGTGCTACCGCTGGCGCAGCAGCTGGTGCTCTTATTAGAAGCAAAGGCGACAGCAAAGATATCGCTCGTGGCGCATTGGCTGGTGCAGCGATTGGCGGTGCTGGTGGTTATGTTCTTGATAACAACTAAATCTTTCTACGCTGATATTATTTGACAATTGATTGAGTAATATCAGATAAAAGATGATAAAAAAGCCTGCAATTCGTTGCAGACTTTTTTATGTCTTAATTTTGATTATAAGTCCATGCGCTAGACTTATAATCAAAAACATTAGTATTAGAAATACATCATTAGTCAAATACACAGTTATTAATACATATGGCCATTAAAGTGCACCGCTGAACGTATCGCAAGATTGTACATTACCGCTTTCTAGACCACGGGTGAACCATTCGACACGTTGTTGACTGGTACCATGAGTAAAGTTGTCAGGCACTACTGCACCGCCACTCGCTTTTGCTAGACGATCATCACCGATTTGACTAGCTGCATTCACCGCTTCATCAAGATCACCAGCCTCTAAAAACTGTACACGTTCTTGATTGCGCTGGGCCCATACACCAGCAAAACAATCCGCTTGCAACTCTTGCAATACTGATAGCTTATTGGACTGTGCTTGGGTCACTTGCTGACGAGCTTCATTAACTTGTTGGCTGATGCCCAATAACGTCTGAACATGATGACCTACCTCATGTGCTATCACGTAGGCCTGTGCGAAATCGCCAGCCTTACCTTGGTTCTCTTCACCACCAGAGCCTTGCTGATCGCCTGAAATACCAAGATTCTGACGCATCTCTACGAAGAATGACGTATCCAAATAAACAGTCTGATCCCCTGGACAATAAAATGGACCTGTTGCAGAGCTAGCACTACCACATGCTGAGCTGACCTGACCATTAAACAAAATCAATGACGGTTCTTGATAAGTGCTACCAGCTTCGTTAAAGATTTGATGCCAGACTTCTTCTGTATCTGCTAGTACAACTTTCACAAACTGCGTGTCTCGGTCTGTGCTGGTTGCAAGCTCGGTAGATGACTCACTACCACCGCCTGTGACCGCTTGTCCTGTCTGTAATGCGGTCATTGGGTTTACCCCAAATACCAACCATAAAATACCTGCGATGATAATACCGCCAATACCACCGCCGATCATCTTACCGCCACCTGTGCTAGAACGCACATTCGAGCTGCCTCGTCTACCTTGCCATTTCATAATTCTATTCCTCAAATATAGATTGATTCATTATTTCTATTAACCACTATCTCTATTAGCCACTACTTCTATTAATCATTACTTATGTTATATGTTATTTAGCCAGTCAATTCACGCTATGACCTAGTCTACTATCCCAAATGCAAGTAGAAACCTATAAAATTGCTAACTTAACTAGGGTTTATGTAATATAAGACGATAATCGGACTATTCAATTCTTACCCATAAAAACGGGATTAATATCGACAATTCGAGACAAAGGATGATAACTAAAAAAGGGCTCAATCCCTCTGATGTCATTGATTATACGTCGATTAATCTAGCCTCTTGTATTAAAAAGTATATCGGATAGAGAAAGTAAAATATTATTTTAAATTTTATTGTTACTTAATTGTACAGGCTATTTCTATTTACTTAGAAAACCTATAGAATGCGTGGAAGCTGAGTAGCTGCGACTAAGACTAGTTGAATTCTGAGAAATCTCGGATTTCGACCTTTGTTGCTGCTACTGCTCATTTCATTTTTCCGGAGAAAACCATATGAAACTTAAATTACTTGCTCTAGCTGGTATCATGACTGCAACTATGGGCCTTACTGCCTGTGATAGCAGCAAAGAAAACGCTGCTGAAGATTTATCTGACGCGCAAGAAGAAGTGCAAGACGCTTCTGAAGAGCTAAACGAAGCTGCTGCTGAAGGCGAAATGACTGCTGATGCTGACGCTGCTGTTGCTGACGCTGAAGCTGACATCGCTGACGCTCAAGTTGCAACTGCTACTGACGAAATGGACGCTGAAGTTCCTGTAGACGGTACTACTACTAGCGTTGACGTAGCTAGCGAAACTGATACTGCTGCTGTTGAAGCTTCTGACGAAGTAGTAGTTGAAGAAGCTCAGTAATTTATTGTTCATACAATAGATAAACTGTAGTAAAAAAAAGAGAGCCTGTGCTCTCTTTTTTTATGTCTATTATTTATGATTTTAGTAGGTTTCTACTTTATAGATAACTCTAATATAAGATGCGTGCTGCAATATCGAAATATATAGATGTACGCAAGAATAACTAAGTGCAAATACGCACTAGTATTCTTATAAACTCACGATAAAACAGACACACTATCGTTCAGCGCAGTGCCAAACTAGGTATTAGCTATCAAACAAACGCTCGTCAACCTTCTGACGAAATTTCTGCCCTGTCTTAAAAGTAACCACACGGCGCGCGGATACTGCAACAGGCTCCCCTGTTTTCGGGTTACGGCCTGGACGGCTGTTTTTATCTTTAAGCTCAAAGTTGCCAAAGCCTGAAAGCTTGACCTCTTTGCCATCAATCAAACTCTCTGACAGCTCATCAAAAAAGTTCTCCACCAGACAGCGGCCTTCTTGGCGTGTTAGGTTTAGGTGACTCATCAAATGCTCAATCATGTCAGATTTGGTTAAGGTGCTCACAGTACGACTCCTATGCTATGTCGTGATGTCGAATATCATGGTTTAGCGGTATGAGGGTTAAGGCTAGCTATTATAAAGGTTTTTTGACCGTTTTTAACAAAGTCTTCATTAAAATCCTTTATTAATAACCACTTAACTTATTCTATGAATAGCAATGCTCCGTAGCCTCATGGTAAAAAGACTACAGAGCATTGGGTATAATACTTACTAAATGTTAGCTGTCGCGCAGCTGTACAGAATGCTGGTCAGTTAGCGCTTGTACCACTTTATCTGTGGCAGTCTTGACGGCTTCGTCAGACAACGTTTGCGTACTATCTTGCCATATCAGTGCAAACGCTAGTGAGCGCTGACCTTCTGGTACTTTGTCACCTTGATAAACATCAAATAACCAAAGATCAGTCAGCATATTACCTGCTGCAGCTCGCACGGTTGTCTCTAGCGTCTGCAAACTGATGTCACTGTCTACCAAGATAGCAATATCGCGGCGTACTTGCGGGAACTTGCTTGGTGTCGTGATAGCATGCTGCTCACGTGCAATCGTCAATAGCGGTGCCAGTGACAATTGAGCGACCCATGTAGTAGGCATATCTAATTGCTTAGCAGTATTTGGGTGCAACTGACCCAACCAACCAACATATACATCATCAATATACAACTCAGCGCTTTGTCCTGGATGCAGGAAGCTCAGCGTACTACGCTCGTAGCGAATACGTGCGCTATCGATTTGTGCTGGTAATAACTGCTCAATATCATGCTTTAGGTCATAAAAATCTAAGGCGCGGTTTTGATAAGCTTGTTCGCTCCATATATCACCAACTGCGACTAAAGCAATACTTGGCGTTTGTACTAAGTCACTAATACTTTGTCCAACAAAGCTAAGACCCGTCTCAAAGAAGCGTACACGTGGCTGCTGACGATTCAAGTTATATTGCACGCAAGGCAATAGGCTCGATAGCAAGGTACGACGCATAACGGCCAAATCACTAGAGATAGGGTTTGCCAGTGCCAACACCTCTCCTAGCGCTTCGTCGTCAAGCAATGCTTCTAGTTTTGCATCACTAAAGCTAAAGCTAATCGCTTCCATATAGCCGTTGTCGACTAATGATAGCTTCATCTCATGGGTCAAATCCGCAGTATCATCATAATCCATACTGACTTGTAAATGTGGCAGGACGCTTGGAATATTGTCATAGCCATAGATACGAGCAATCTCTTCGATTAAATCCTCGCGGATACTCATATCAAAACGATAAGATGGCGGCTTGCAAATCAGTGAATCGCTCTGCAGCTCTACGTCAAAACCCAATTGGGTCAAGATACGTACCATCTCAGATGGCTCAATATCAATCCCAATGACATCACGAACTTTCGCGATTGGCAATGTAATCGGTGCGCGTGCTGGCAAATGCTCAAGGTTTTCGGCCGTGACTATTTGACCTGCTTCCCCGCCAGTGATACTGGTGATTAAATCACAAGCTCGTGCCAACGCCAATGCTGGCAATTCAAAGTCGACGCCACGCTCAAAACGCTGTGATGCGTCCGTATGTAACCCAAAACGACGTGCGCGTGCAGCAATGGCTAGCTGATTAAAGAAAGCACTTTCTACAACGATATTGGTAGTGCTATCAGTGACACTGCTACGCTGACCACCCATAATACCAGCCAGTGCCAAAGCACCTTTATCATCAGCAATCACAAGCTCATCACCGGTCAAGGTAACGGTTTGCTCATTTAACAAAGTGATGGTTTCATCAGGCTGTGCCAAACGTACAACGATATCACCTTCGATCGTGTCTGCGTCAAACGCATGTAACGGTTGACCCAATTCCATCAATACATAGTTGGTCACATCGACCAAGAAGTTATGTGAACGTAGTCCTGATTGTACCAGCGCATCTTGCATCCATTTCGGAGTATCAATGCTACGATCAATATTACGAATCGATTGCAACAGATAGCGAGGGCACGCTTCCTTTGCATCAACTGTCACAGCCGGCGTTGCAGCAGTGCCAGCAGTATTGGCAGAGATTTCTGGCATTTGTACAGATAAATCGTTGATGACAGATATTTCACGAGCGATACCACGTACGCTAAAGCAATCACCACGGTTTGGGGTGATTGAGATATCCAATATTTGATTATCTAAACCTAGATATTCACGAATATCTGTACCAACTGGTGCATCTTCAGGCAACTCAAGCAAGCCATCTATATCATCGACTAAATCAATTTCAGAAGCGCCACATAGCATGCCATTTGAGGCCACACCGCGTAGCTTACTCTTTTTGATTTTAAACCCTTTCTTATCATCGCTTGGCAATACCGCACCAACGGTAGCAACCGGTGCTTTCATACCGACGGTCACATTAGGCGCGCCGCAGACAATTTGTAATGGCTCAGCATCACCAATATTTACTTGAGTGACACGTAGTTTATCTGCATCAGGATGCTGCTCAACGCTGATGACTTCACCGACAACCACACCGCTAAAAGCACGGGCAACCGCATAGCGATCATCAATTTCAAGACCTGCCATAGTCAACTGTTCGGCTAACTGTTCGCTAGTATTTGTAGGGTTTACCCACTGACGTAGCCACTGTTCGCTAATTTTCATAAATATCTCGGATCAGAATTTTATAATAAAGATGTTGGAGTAAAGCTTGGCGAATTCACTTGCTATAGTCAACTCTATATAAATTAGATACAGCGTCAGGCTCGCTCAGTCTACGATTTGTAGCACTTTCACTCACCTTTCTTGGATCTAAAATAACTTAAACTGACTATATAGCTATAAAAAAAACTCTAGCCAAATTGCTTTAAGAAGCGCACGTCATTTTGGAAAAACAAGCGCAAGTCATCAATACCGTAATACAGCATCGCAAAGCGTTCGATACCCATACCAAAAGCAAAGCCAGTGTATTTGTCGCTATCGATACCGCAATTAGTCAATACTTGTGGATGTACCATGCCGCAGCCCATCACTTCAAGCCACTTACCGTTATCATCTAAGATATCCACTTCTGCAGACGGCTCAGTGAATGGGAAAAATGAAGGACGGAAACGTACGGTCAGCTCTTTGGCAAAAAACGCTTCTAGAAACTCACTGATTAAGCCTTTTAGCTCAGCAAAAGTACTCGACTCGGTGACCATGAGACCTTCTAGCTGATGGAACATCGGCGAATGAGTTTGGTCTGAGTCGTTACGATAAACACGGCCTGGGCAAATGATGCGAATCGGCGGCTCATTTTTTTCCATGGTACGAATCTGGACAGGGCTGGTATGCGTACGCAATAGATAATGCGCATCAAAATAAAAGGTGTCATGCATCGCGCGCGCAGGATGGTGCGACGGGATATTTAACGCTTCAAAATTATAGTAGTCGCTCTCGACTTCGGGGCCAGTTGCGACATTGAAGCCCGCTTGAATGAAGTACTGCTGCATACGCTGAGTAATCATAGTTACTGGATGCAGATGACCCTTTTGGCCACCACGAGCAGGCAAAGTGATATCAATGCTTTCGCTTTCTAGCTTGGCATTGAGCGCGGCGACTTCTAGTTGCTGCTGCTGATCGGTTAATGCTTGCTGAATGCGGCTACGTACTTGATGCAACCAGCCGCCATAAGTTTTTTTATCATCAGCATCGAGCTTGCCCATCTGCTTTGACCAGCCCGTTAACGGACTCTTTTTACCAGTCAATTGCACACGCAAATCTTGCAGTGTACGCGCATCAGTTACTTGTAGGATTAGAGCTTCAGCAGCACTCGCAAATTCGGTAAGCTGAGCTTCGTTAAGCTCATTGAGCTCTGAAGACAAGGTCGGTAGCGCCGACAAGTCGTTGGTGGCAGCAGGGTTAGTCATAAGACGCATTATTCCTGATTTGAACGGACTATTAATTGTAGGGATTTGACCAAATATTGCAAACCATTTATCCAGCTATGTTTATATAAAAGATTAATATAAAGGCTGGTTATAAGAATGGCTTGAATATTTAGACGATGATAAGCGTATTTTTACTCAATAAAGTTCAATATAGAGCACGCTTAAAATAATTTAATATAAAAAAAGCCACCGACCAGCGGTAGCTTTTATTAATATCATACTATTAATCAATATTAGTCCTATCCATTTAGAAAATTGCTTATAAATAATTATTTAAAAGCGTCATACCTAAAGGACGGTTAATATTTAGGCCAATTCCGCTTTTGCTTTTTCGACCAATGCTGTGAAAGTCGCTGCATCATGCATAGCGATGTCTGCTAGAACGCGACGATCGATTGCGATGTTTGCTTTTTTCATGCCATTGATGAAGCGGCTATAGCTTAAGCCGTTTAAGCGTGCACCAGCATTGATACGTGCGATCCAAAGACGACGGAAAGTACGTTTCTTGTTGCGACGGTCACGATAAGCATATTGACCAGCTTTGGTCACTGCCTGTACCGCTACGCGGTAAACACGTGAACGGGCACCATAGTAGCCTTTTGCGCGCTTTAAGATTTTTTTGTGACGGCGATTTGCCTGTACACCACGTTTTACACGGGCCATAATTTACTCCAAGATTTTTTAATCACTGTTAAGCGAGTGATGATGCTGTCAAATAACAAACATCATTGTCAGATTGCAAAGTCAAATATTTTCAATCAAAGATAGATGACGGTAGGCTATTAAATGTATGGGCACATACGACGAACTGCTGCTTCGTCAGACTTGTGCACCAACTTAAGACCACGCAATTGGCGAATACGCTTAGCTGATTTCTTGGTCAAAATATGGCTTTTGAATGCTTGCTTACGCTTGAAGCCATTCGCTGTTTTTTTGAAGCGTTTAGCTGCGCCGCTTCTGGTTTTCATCTTAACTTTCATGATGATTTGCCTCTTTTTCTGTTTTAGAACCTGGTCGTCAAATAGTCATGCTGAATAATCGTTATATAAATAACCACTAAACCTCTATTTGCCTCGAGGTGGGAGGCGCTATTTTAGCAGATAGTGCCTTGTTTTGCCAAGTAAAGTTTTGGCGAGGTTTTAGTAGACAATATAGACAAGTAATCAGCATCAAATAAGCGATAGCGACTCTCCTAAAAACGCTAATAAAACGGCTGATTTTTATCCAAATAGATTGAATGTCAGCCTAAGCTGTGCTTTAGTAGAGACTAAGCTATATCTTCATATAAACCCTATTAAAACCCACTTATTTACCATGAATATTTAAGCTGGAATGCATAGTCATAACGATAACAATGCTGCCAACCTACAGCACGATAAGTAGAACAATCTTTGGCCATCACTCTAGGAGATAGTGTGTCAAAACAAGAGTTAGTATTCGACGACGACTTGTTTGTTTTTGAGACAGTGATGCGTGTGCGTCATACGGAAGCCGACGCAGGACAGCACATGACAGTCGAATCTCTGACAGCACTATTGTCCGAAGCGCGGCTAAGGTTTCTATATGCTAAAGGTGTCAAAGAAATCAACGCAGACCATCAAGGCTTAATTATCGATAAATTGCAGCTAGATATTGTGAGCCGTATCCGCGTACGAGAAGAGCTGTTATTTGAAGTTGGTGTTGAGCCAATATATGATAATGGCGGTAATATAATACTAAAGGTCACGCGGATGCATACGGGCGAAATAGTAGCAAAAGCGCGCCAGCATTTTAGAGGTTACGACTTTAACCTCAATAAAGTGACCAAGCTTGATAATACGATCAAAGAAGCGCTGTATCCGCATTTATTTAGACTGTAGAATCGCTTGTTATAAATAGTATGCTGTCATTTAGCATACTTGCACTCTATAGCGCATTTAGTTGATATCATATTGATATTGCTAGCTGTCAGCATCTTGCAAAGCATTTCAGATAATCTCCCCGCTTTAATCATAAGTAGTATAATTGCTTAATCACTCTTTTTCACTTTCTACCTATAAGACGACGAATACATTATGACTTTACCTGCTTGGCTGACTGCCGTAACTTTTAATGCTGATGGTTTGATTCCTGCAATTGCTCAAGATCATCAGACAGGTCGTATTTTGATGATGGCATGGATGAATGCAGAGGCATTACAGCTCACCGCACAAACACAGACAGCGGTTTATTTTTCACGCTCGCGAGCCAAACTGTGGCATAAAGGTGAGTCATCAGGTCATACACAAACTGTGCATGATATTCGTCTAGACTGTGATGCAGATGTGATTGTGCTTAGTGTCACTCAGGCTGGTGGCATTGCTTGCCATACGGGACGTGAGTCGTGCTTTTATCAGCGGTTGGATTTGTCAGGCCAAACGCCTGAGTGGCAGACCGTCGATAAAGTATTGAAAGACCCTGCGGATATTTATCACACTCATGAATCTACTAGCAACACTCATGAAACGGAAAACACTGGCGCGAATACTGATTCTGATACCATCCAAGCACAATCTGATATTGCTCAAGCACAAGTCGATAAAGCCTCTGTATTGCAGCAGCTTGATAGCGTATTAGCAGAGCGCAAACAAGCCGATGCCGACAGCTCTTATGTGGCCAGTCTGTATGCCAAAGGATTAAATAAGATATTAGAAAAAGTTGGTGAAGAGAGTACAGAAAGTATCATCGCTGCCAAAGATTTTGCTAACTGCGATGAGAGTACAGACAAAGCAAGCTACGATGAAGCGCGTCATGAGTTAATCTATGAAGTTGCCGATGTCTGGTTCCATACCTTAGTCGGACTGGCCTGGTTTGATATAGAGTCGGATGCTGTGTTAAATGAGCTAGGCAGACGTTTTGGGTTATCCGGTATCGATGAAAAAGCCGCTAGATAAGCCTAAATAAAAAATAAACGTCTATTTTATTTGATTATTGTTGCTTTCACCTATTTGTAATAAGTGCAGGTTATAATATAGCTCTGTTTTATCTCGCATTATATGTCGATGCTTTTTGTTTGCTAGATAGACCCTTTTGCAAACTAAAAGCAGGCGTATAAAGACTGAAAACCAAGTCGCAAAATCAGGTCACAAAACCAGGTCACAAGGATACCATTATGGGTAGTTTTTCTATTACACATTGGCTGATACTATTGGTCGTTGTCGTTGTCGTGTTTGGCACCTCAAAACTCAGAAATGCTGGTAAAGATTTGGGCGGTGCTGTTAAAGGCTTTAAAGAAGCTGTTAAAGATGAAAATACAGAGCATGCCAAAAAACACGCGGTTCTTGACCACGATGCGACGGCACACACTGAAGAGCGCTCAACCACCAAGGTTGATGATAAGCATAACGTATAGCATCTAAACAGTGACATCGGACCATTATGTTTGATATCGGGTTTTCTGAACTACTTCTCTTCGGCGTTATCGCCCTAATCGTACTGGGCCCAGAAAAACTGCCACAGGCAGCGCGCACGGCTGGGCAATGGTATGCCAAAATTCGTCGCACAGTCTCAACATTGCAATCTGAAATAGAGGCTGAGCTTGACTTAGCTGAGACGCGTCAGCAAATGCAAAAAGAGCTCGCCAAAATTCGCCAGACCGAAGCGGAAATGAGGCGTGAGATGGCTGAAATGCGCGGCAATATGAAAGCTTTTGAAAGCTCACATAGTCCTGCTTCTATAGCTTCTGAAGCATCTACGAATGCTGAAAACAGCAAGGGTGACGAAGCTCATAAAAATAGCCACATACAAAAACAGCCGTCAGCCACGCCAAAAGCGTTCGACTATGCTTATACCACTGACGAGCAGACAAATACATTAGAAAACGGTCAATTATCGAAGCGCGGTCACAGCGGTGACAATATAGATGATCCAAATGTAGATGATGTAAATGTGGGCGATCACGCCAAGGCAGCGCCAGTTGTTCAGACCATCACTACCCGTCCATGGGAAAACATGTGGTTTCGGCTGGGCGCTTATGATAAAGCACGTCGGCTCCCAATGCCGCCATATGTGCCAAACTATAAAGCGGATGCCCTACTCAACAGTCCTGCCAACATGCAGACTTCTGACCATAAGCAGGAGACTGATTGATGTCATTATTCAAGCGCAAAAAAAGTCGTCAAGAGAAAATCGCTGTTTCTGCCATTACTGATCAAGATGTTATTGATCAAGAAGCTATTGATCAAGATACCTTTAATAAAGATACCCTTAATCAAGGTGCTGCAGCAACGACCAATACCACTCAAGATAAAAAATCAGAGGATGTGTTAAGCCCTTTAGCTGATATGCCTATTACCGAGCATTTGATTGAGCTGCGTCGGCATTTGATCAAAATATGTGTGGCGGTACTGATAATATTTTTAGGCTTGGTCGGTTATTCGCGCGAGCTATATAACTTGTTGTCTGACCCATTGGTGGCACAGTTACCCGCCAACTCGACCATGATTGCCACTGATATCACGTCAAACTTTATGGCGCCAATACGTCTGACCGTATTCGTAGCCGCGTTTTTGGCGATGCCCTACATTCTTTATCAAATTTGGTCATTTGTAGCACCCGGCCTGTATAAAAAAGAAAAGAAAATCGCTATTCCAGTACTGCTATCTTCTATATTTTTATTCTATGCTGGTGTGGCTTTTTCTTACTTTATTGTGCTCAAAGGGGTCTTAAAGTTCTTTATCATGTTTGCCCCACAAAACGTACTACCCATGACGGATATCGACAGCTATCTCAGTTTTGCCTTAAAATTATTTATGGTATTCGGCTTAACGTTTGAGATTCCAGTTGTCACTTTGCTATTGATATTGGCAGGTATTGTCTCCATTCAGAGCTTAGAAGAAAAACGTCGTTATATCATTGTAGGTTGTTTTGCTGTGGCTGCCGTTGTCACGCCGCCAGATGGCGTATCGATGCTCATGCTAGCGATTCCGATGTGGTTGTTATTTGAGCTTGGTTTATTTTTGGCGAAGATTTTAATCAAAGAAGAGCCCAGTCCTACTCTCGTGTCGTCAGACAAAGAATAAAACACTTATCAGTCTAATCTAGACTAAAATAAAGTTATTGATTACATATAGCTATGCGTTAAACTACCATTACACCGTTTTATTCTTGCCTCATTAGTAAGCTGATTGCTTATTATCACGTTTTAGCATCACCATCATCTATAAGCCATTGTTTACCCAGTGGCTTTTTTTGCCCCTTTTATTTTTAATCAATTTTTGTATTTAGGTAGCTTTATTATGTCCGCATCTATGCCAGCTTATATGAGCGATCCCACTGACGAGCAGCTGAGCGCGCTGAATATGGCGATGGATCACAAGTCGTTTAAAGTGGTCGCTTATGCGGGCGCCGGTAAGACAACGACGCTCAAGCTAATCGGTGAGCGCTTACGTGGCCGCGGACTGTATCTAGCCTTTAACAAAGCGATCGCCAATGATGCTCGTTCAAAGTTTCCGCCGCATGTAGAGTGTCGTACTTTTCACTCATTAGCTTATCGTCATGTTGCTCGTGATATTACCGCCAAGCTATCTCTGCCGCGCTTTTCACCCAAGCGTCTCGGTGATGATTTGGGCTTGCAACCTGTGCAAGTGCGTCGGCAGATGGATGGGGTTAATAAATACATCACACTGACACCCGCACGATTGTCTCGGTTCGTCAGCGACGCGGTCAGTAATTTCTGTAGCACGCATGCCAGCTACCCTGCGCCAAGGCACATACTCTTCCCAAGCTGGCTCGATGACTCAGATGCAGAGCAGCTGCGCGAGATGCTCTACCCTGCTGTTGAGCAGCGCTGGTTACAGTCGATTGATGCGCGTCACCCTGCTGGTATTGGCCATGATATTTATCTTAAGCTGTGGGCCTTATCTAAGCCTAGTATCCCAGCGGACTTTATCTTATTTGATGAAGCACAGGATGCCGACCCATTGATGATGGGTATCTTGACGCAGCAGTCGAGACAAGTCATCTATGTGGGCGACGCGCATCAGCAGATTTATGAATGGCGCGGCGCGGTCAATGCCATGAAAAAGTTGCCGCTACCGCAGACATTATTGACACAGTCTTTTCGCTTTGGCGAGCCGATTGCAGAAGTGGCCAATACCTTATTAAAAGCGCTACAAGAAGACGTACCGCTAAAGGGTAATCCAAACAAGCAATCCTCTACCGATAAGGGCATGGTACACAGTAAGAAAGATGCTATTTTGTGCCGTACCAATGCGGCTGCCATGTCACAACTATTGACAGGATTAAAACACGGGCATCGCGTGGCGCTACAAGCGGATACCGACCGTATGCTCAAATTCTGTCAAGCAGCCGAAAACTTAAAAAATGGTAAATCGGCTTATGGTGTACCTGAGCTGGCGTATTTTTATAATTGGGGTGATGTGCAAGAGTACGCCGAAACCAATGAGGGTAGCGATCTCAAAACACTGGTCAAACTGGTCGATGACCATGGTACCAATGTCTTGAGCCAAGCGGTCAATAGTCTGACCAGTATCGAAAATGCAGATTATGTCATCTCTACCGCGCATAAAGCCAAAGGGCTCGAGTGGGGCAAAGTGCAGTTAGATGATGATTTTTACTACGATGTGACAACCAATGCGGTCAAGATCAGTCCAGAAGAGTTGCGTTTGCTCTATGTCGCCTGTACTCGTGCGCAAAGCAATTTGGATATTCATAATATTAAAGACTTGATATCGGGATTACAGACGGGCAAAAAAGTGATTTTTGGTAATACTTAATTATCCTACATCTATCAGTCTCAAGTTTTATTCAATCTCTCTTATAACGACCCTTTAGCAGTGAATCACCAGCATGAATAATAGCCAGCAACTTCAAACGCGTCAAAATACCATTAATCAGTTATTTGCGGATCCCGTGCGTTTGCTCGCACCTATGGAGGGCTTGACCGATCCATTAATGCGCCAAATATTAACCCAAATTGCGTCTGACTTGGGTCGTCCTTATGATTGGTCAGTCAGTGAATTTATTCGCATCACACAGCACGTCTTGCCTGCGCACGTGTTTTATAAATATGTGCCTGAGCTACATCATGATGCCAAAACGGCCTCTGGTACGCCTATTCATGTTCAGCTACTCGGTAGCGAAGCGCAGCTTATGGCAGAAAACGCCGCGTACGCTTGTGAGCTCGGTGCGCCTGCGATTGATATCAACTTTGGCTGTCCTGCAAAAACGGTCAACAGCCATCGCGGTGGTTCTGTATTGTTAGATGAACCTGAAACTATGTATCAGATTATCAGTGCCGTACGTCAAGCCGTTCCCGCCCATATACCAGTATCAGCTAAGATTCGTCTGGGCTATACAGACACTAGCCGAATGGATGATATTCGCGGCGCGATTGCTTCTAGCGGTGCTGATTGGCTAACCATTCATGCACGCACTAAGACCCAAGGCTATAAGCCGCCTGCCTATTGGGACAAAATCCAGAGCTTTAATGCGCTCGATATTCCAGTCATTGCCAATGGAGAAATTTGGAACTTTGAGCATGCGCAAAACTGTATGACGCAAGCAGGTACACCGCATTTAATGTTAGGTCGCGGCGCAGTAACACGTCCTGATTTAGTGGCACAGGTTGATAATGATACTGAAAAAAGTACTGACAGCGTAGAGAATACGGCTACGTTGTCATGGCAAGACTTGATTGCCCATCAGATTAAGTTCTTGGAAGGTGAGGCAAAGAACGATGTGGTTTTGGTCGGCCGTTATAAACAATGGCTAGGTATGCTTACCAAAGGCTATGTTGAGGCGCAAACAGTGTGGGAAGGTATTAAACGAGAGAAAAATAAAGCGGTGATTATTAGCGCCCTACAAGCAAGCGTACGAGATTAATCACCTGCTTGTATTTGAGCGTTTTGGCGGTTACGGATATTTTTACTAGGGTGTGTCCTTATTTCAAAAATGGAGATAAAAATGAGATAAATTGCCGTCAAACGAGAAAAATAGCGTAGATAATATCGAGATACTAGCAAGCGATTTGACGCTGTTTGGCAAAATTTAGCCATTTTTAATCCATTTAGATAACTGTCATTTGAATTGAGGACATGCCCTAGACGCTGACTCGTATCGCTAAATAAAATAGCATTAGACAACATGCCATTGATAGTACCCAGAGGATAGAGCGGAACATTGCCAAATTAGTAATATACGCCACACAAAAACCAATTCGTATCATCACATACAACCAAGCCAATACGTTAATAATCGACTGCGGTACAAAGAACAGCATAGCTACCAATACTGCTGCCAAAAACACTGGCAAGGTTTCATAACTGTTTTGCTGTGCTGCATTAGCACGTGCTGCCAGGCCTGTCGCATTTTGAAAAAATTCGCGAGGATGTGCATTATTTCTGACTCTAAAGCCACCAGATACTTTTGCAACGATTGACACCGCCCATGGCAGTAAGCTTGCTACCACCATGGCCAAAATGGCAGACGCCACTTTATCCGTTACCAACTCAAAGAATGCACTTATCATTATATAAGTCCCTAGCCTGCAACCACTTCAAAGTCATGGGTGATATTGACCCCACCTGCTACTAGCATACGGCTGGCAGAACAGTATTTTTCTGCTGATAATTGGATGGCTTTTTCGACTTGTTTTTCTTTGACATCTTGACCAGTAACAATGAAATGCATATGAATATCGGTATAGACCGCTGGTACGGTTTCAGCACGCTGGGCGGTTAGCTCACAACGTACATCCGTCACTGCTTGGCGTGATTTCTGCAAAATCTCTACGACATCATAACTGGCGCAACCACCTAGTCCTAGCAAAATCAGCTCCATTGGGCTTGAGCCTTTTTCTTTATCGGCATCGATTTGGACGTTATGTCCTGATGGTGACACACCCATAAAGGCTTTGTTCTCTTGCCATATTACGCTTGCTTTTGATTCTGACATTGTAGATTTTCCTTATTTTAAATGGCGTATTGCCTATTATTATTGTGTGAATGATATATTGCCCAGCTAGTGTAGCATAAGCCAAAGCAAGATTTTATAGGCTCATTGTTTTGCTGCTAGCTCACCAGTAAAATCTGTGCTTTTATCACTTTATACATATCGAAATAGTGGACTTCGATAGTTTACTAAATAATCGTATGTTCATCCGCCTATTACTACTCTTCAACACTTGCCTAAAAATGCTATATAAAAACCTACAAAAGTTTGCTTATAAATAGTTGATTTTAAAAGGTAAAACTCGTGAAACATTTTATAGCAAAATACTGTTACACATTTTGCTTGTTTCTTGGTTTAATAACGGTAATAAATCTTGTTTTGAGCGAATATCGATAACAATCACCTTATAATAATTACGATTGCTATCACGGTTTTAAGTCAAAACAAGCTATTTTTAAACAAATTAAAAGGTTTAGTCATGATAGATGCAGACGGCTTTCGCGCCAACGTCGGCATCATCTTGGCAAATACACAAGGGCAGGTTCTGTGGGCAAAACGTATTGGTCACAACGCTTGGCAATTTCCGCAGGGTGGTATCGACCGCGGGGAGAAGCCGATGGATGCAATGTATCGCGAGCTCTGGGAAGAGGTCGGCTTACATCCGCGTCACGTAGACTTATTGGCAGTCACGCAAGACTGGTTGCGCTATCGTTTGCCAAAACGTTATGTACGTCATGGTCAGCATCCCTTATGTATTGGGCAAAAACAAAAATGGTTTTTGCTACGCTTAGATGAGCCAAATACTCAACATATCCGCTTTGATGAAGGGAAACCTGAATTTGACCATTGGCAATGGGTCAGCTATTGGTATCCACTCGGACAAGTGATTCACTTTAAACGAGGCGTTTATCGTCGTGCCTTGCAAGAATTGGTACGCGAACTCCCCCTAAAGCAAGAGCTGATCATTCCTGAGCAAAATAATCATTTGCTTATGTAATGAGTCACTTAATAGTACGATGCAAAACACCCACGATAGTAGCTAGAATGTTAGCAATTACCGTGGGTGTTTTTTTATTATCTACTAACAGTCATTGTCAGTGACTATGATTATGATTGTCAAACTCTCGGCTAACAATATCAGCTATGTAGTTTGCTCCCGTATCTCTCTCTTTGCGCAACGTTAAGATGCTTTGAGTGCGGGTACCATAAGTAGGTTTACTAGTTTCAGTGTCGCCAAAAGCGACAGGTTCAATATAAACAGACGATAACATCTGCTCTACTTCAAATGCTACGCCAGTAACAGGCAATTTGTCTTCTGGTGCTTTGGTACTATCTGACAAGACATTAAAAGCCGCCGCTTGCCAGTACGCAGGTGAGCTATCCTCCGCAATCAAGGGCAGCACTTCTTGACGTAGTCGCCCGCGCAACCGCTCTGTCTTAAACCAACTGTCCTCTGGTTGACCATTAGAGATAACATGTAGACCTGCATATAATGGCGTGGGTGCATGACCGCGGTTATTGACGATCACAGCTTGCGCAGCATCACCAATGATCAGATTAAAGCCCGCATAATCTTGCAAATCAATCTGCCGTGCAAAATCCATCGGACTTAGAGTCCCTGTCAAGAATTCAGTGACCAGCGCGCCCCGCGATCGCTCATCACTGCTTGCCTGTACACCGTCACGAAAGTTCAATACCGCAGCCCAACGACCATTCTGTTCATAATACTCTGCACTCTGCGCTGGTGACACTTGCTGATGAATGCCTAACCACGTACCACCGCTTTGTTTATCGCGTCCAGCATAGATAGGTTGGTCAGACCACTGGTGGAGCGGCTCAGTTGGGCGCTGCAAAAACTCATCACGATTAGACAGTAGTACCAGCGGTAACTCATCAAATAATTGCCAAGCAATAGCGACAATACACATAGCTTTCCTTTTATAATAATTTTCGTTATGCGAGTAATTCTTAATAGAGGCAAAGATATTATTTCAGACTTTACCTATTAATAAGGTAGCACTTACAGGCAGTACTTATTAATTGCCAGTTAGCAATTTATTGGCAGGATAACTAATCTGGGAGGTTGTACGTATTACTTGTGATTGCTTACTTGGTAAGTCAAACTCCCACGCCACCATGCCTTGATTGTCATTCCAATCTCGCTCAGTTACAGGCGGCGTATGCGTCACCGCAACTTTTAGACTGTCATCACGACTGATAGGCTCACTGCCCAGTACTTGTAAGCGTACGCTACGATTGTGCTGATTGGTAAACTGATAGGCCTTGGTAGTCGTCAGTGTTTGCGTACGGTTTAGCACACCTTTTTCACCTTGCTTATCTTCGTTGGTCAGCTCTTTCACGAGCATATTTGAGTCACGACCAAATCCAATCCCCTGCTCTTTTAGCACTTGATAATTATAACGTGACTGACCTACATAGTTGTCATCACGGTACAACTGTAGCGAACCATCGACCCAGTCCGGCGTTAAAAACGGTGCTGACGCATACCAGTAGGCAGCAGTCTCAACACTTGGCGTACTGCGAATCCAGAGCTTACTATTACCTGCCTGCTCCCCAATCACTGTGCGTACCCGTCTCCCATCACTCGGAATACTGACCAACTGCGGTAAACGATACTCGATGATGCCATTTTTATTTTGGCTACTGACCGTAAAATTAGGTAGCGGCGCCATAGCTGCCCCTGCTCCTTTATTATAAGCAGGCTCTTCCATCATAACAGGGGACGCATCCATCATAGGTAGCTCACGTCTTACTCGAGCATCTTCGCTCTCTTCATACAATGACAGACGCTGCACATACGGCAATTGCCCCGTCGTACTTTGATTAGGATTAACGGTACTAAGTGTCAGTGGTACGTTTGTCCAGTTCTCACCAGTTTGCTGAGCAATAATCGCAGAAGCTGTGATACTTAACTGCTCACTGTTTGTATTTAGGCGAGCTTGATACGCAGGCTCCCAACCTGCACCTTGCACTTGATAATCCAACTTAACGCTACTTGGCGAGCGACTTGCCGTACGTACACTCACCTGTGTCACCTTGTTAAAGGTCGATGTCGCGCTGCCTGCCATCAGTTGATTCAGTGCGTCTTGGGCACGCGCTTGTCGCTGTTGAATCTCTAGAATTCTTTGGTTAATACTGGTCGCTTGAGTTTCTATATCGCGGGCATTATTGGCAATCGTACTGTCTGTATTAACTTGCGTGGCTTTGGTCAAATTCTGCAAGTAGGCCTTTGCTAACCGTGCTGCTTCTAATTCCGCATTAATACTAGCTAGAGTATTTTGCTGCGTCTGTACCTTGGCATCACCTTGATATTGGCACTGGGCTGCCTGCTCACCTGTCAGCTCTTCGATACTGACTTCCCCAACGTTGACACTACCTGTCGCCTGTACGCTTAGGCTTTCTTTATCCATATAAGGTGACAAGCACGAAAACACCACCGTTTGCTCACCGCTACCTGTGATAGGCAATGCGCGCGTCACGCTCGCCAGCCCCTGATAAATGGTCACTTGCTCGACGCTACTGGTGGCTGCTTGTGCCGAAGACAATTCCAAGATGCCACTACTACCAAGTACAAATGGCAAGATAGCAAATCTGGTCATTTGATTAAGTGGCGGCAATACGCTGCCATGCCCTGTTGAGACAGTCGAATCCGTTAATTGTGCGTTCATACATCATTCCTTAGCAGTAAAATCGATCATGGCAGCCACGCATTGGCTCAACGCGCAAAATAGTAACTATCTTAGAGAGATTACCGTAGCCGTTTTACAGGTCTTTGGCAATAAATGCTTTTGGCAGACAGCATTTTTAGTAAAAATCGCCTTATCGATAAATCTCTTAATATGGTAGCTCTTCAATTTTAAAAATTTGGTTTTCTGTATTGCACCATTTTTTTGTTCATCTCCCCTTTATGGTGCAGTTTATTAGCCATCCTGCACTAAATTAATGAATATATTAATCAGAACCTAATTATTGCTCAATTATTACTCGATTATTGGCTTTTTTAACTTGGCACGGAACTTGAACTCTTAATAGGTGTTCAGGAACATTATTTTACCTTTTGTATGTATTAGGAGATGTCCATGTTTTCGTTACCAATTTTAGCCAATACTCAAGTAGTAGACCCTCAATCACACGGAAAAATCAAATCGCGTTTTTCGTTACTAGCGGTGGCCGTCGTTGGCAGCTTAAGTCTTACTGGTTGTCAAAAACCTGCCGAAACTGCGACATCGGCAGAGACAACGACTGAAACAACAACAGAAACAACAACCACTCCTGCCGCTGATGGCGACACGATCAAAGTAGGCATCTTACACTCGCTATCTGGCACCATGGCCATCTCTGAAACTTCTCTAAAAGACACGGCACTCATGACCATTGATGAGATCAATGCCAATGGCGGTGTGCTGGGTAAGCAGCTAGAGCCTGTCGTTGTTGACCCTGCCTCTGACTGGCCGTTGTTTGCTGAAAAAGCGCGTCAGCTGCTCACTCAAGACAAAGTCGACGTGATTTTTGGTGGTTGGACATCGGTCTCGCGCAAGTCAGTATTGCCAGTGGTTGAAGAGCTGAATGGCTTGATGTTCTATCCAGTGCAGTACGAAGGCCAAGAGCAATCAGAAAACATCTTTTATACTGGCGCGGCGCCCAACCAGCAGGCCATTCCAGCAGTTGAGTATTTGATGAGCGAAGAAGGCGGCGGTGCAGAGCGCTTTGTATTATTGGGTACCGATTACGTTTATCCACGTACTACCAACCAGATTCTAAAGGCATTTTTGAAATCAAAAGGCGTGGCTGATGCAGACATCATGGAAGAGTACACCCCATTTGGTTTTAGCAACTACCAAACCATCGTCTCTAATATTAAGAAATTCTCAACGGGCAAAAAGACCGCGGTGATCTCTACCATCAATGGCGACTCAAACGTGCCGTTCTATCGTGAGCTTGCCAACCAAGGTATCAAAGCCTCAGATATTCCCGTGATGGCATTCTCAGTTGGTGAAGAAGAGCTGCGCGGTATCGATACCAGTCTGCTACAAGGGCATTTGGCGGCGTGGAACTATTTTATGTCGATCAAAAACCCAACCAACAGTGCCTTCACCAAACGCTATAAGCAGTATGCATTGGACCAAAAACTACCAAATGCTGAAAAAGTCGTGACCAATGATCCAATGGAAGCTACTTATGTCGGTATCAACATGTGGAAGCAAGCTGTCGAAAAAGCAGGTACGACTGATGTCGACAAAGTGCGTATCAGCATGGCGGGACAAACGTTTGATGCACCTTCTGGCTACACGCTAAAAATGGATGAAGAAAACCATCACCTATGGAAGCCTGTCATGATTGGTCAAATTCGTGCCGACGGACAGTTTGATACGATTTTCAAAACGCCAGAAGTTATCCAAGCCCAGCCATGGAGCGAGTACATTCCTAAATAGGCTATCCCTAAATAAATCAGTACTGAAAAGCACGTATATAGTAACTGAAAAGTAGGCGGATGGATAAACGATACCAATAACCGTCCTAACGCCTACTTTTCACACTTATTCTTAACTTTTAAATAACACCAAACCTTATCAACTCTTCTATCGCTTAAAACGCTAAGCAGTAAAAGCTAAAGGTTTGTTGTCTGTGAAAAACAGGGAGCCGCACATGCAGCACCATACTTTACGCCCGTTTGTAGGGCAAACATCGTCCGAAAATGGTAACAACCCACAAGCATCAGTCAGTGAAGTCATGCAGTATGTGGCACGTTTTTCAATTTATGCGCCTCTGCGATTACTTGCATTGATGGCATTATGCATAACAACTTTTACCACCACAGCATATGCGGATCATGATGGTCAGGTACATGACCACGATACGAATATCGCTCATAGTGAGCAATTCTTGGTCACGCCTGCGAACAAATCTATCTCTATTCAAACCACCTCAGATACCTCAGCAGCAACTTCTACAAGTTCAGGTGATGCCATTCAACAATTTGTGGCCGGCGATTTTAGTAAGCGTCAAGCCATGCTAAGTGATTGGCCAGGATCCGTTGAGAGTTTAGATAGTTTGGTTGAATTTATTGCCAATGATGAGCTATATCAAGGCAACGGTGGGCAAACGTATTTATTGAATAAAGAAGATCAGCTGTTTACTTATCCTGATAAAAAAGAGACTAACGATTGGCCAAGTGATTTATCACAAATCACCCTAACCAATGCCCTTCGCTCAGCGCTTATCTTTGGTCAAGCCAAGGTAAAACTAGCATCTGACAAGCCAGCACAGCGCCTGCAAGCTGTAGAGATTTTGGCTGATAATATTGACCAAGTAGATCCAGCCATTATTATGATCGCAGCAGGAAATGAGGACAATGCTAAAGTTCAAAAAGCACTAACGGCACTACAAGCTCGTATTGATTTCAAAAACGGCGACCTGCCCACTCAGATTGCAGCGGTCAATCTACTCGCTGATAGTGATAACCCACAAGTATTGGTCGATATTGAATCTGCCCTTGCTGCGGATAACTTAGATGCCTCGCTCGAAGCTGCACTTATCGATGCTGAATCTAGCGTGTCACGCCGTATTGAAATAAGCACATGGACGGGTCATATTTTCACCGGTATGAGTACCGCTAGTATTTTGCTGCTAGCAGCGCTTGGTCTCGCCATTACCTTTGGTTTGCTTGGTGTGATTAATATGGCGCATGGTGAGCTGATTATGATTGGCGCTTATACCACATATATGGTGCAAAACTTCTTTCAAGCTTATATGCCAGATATGGCAGGTTGGTATTTGCTTGCCGCTATTCCAGCCGCTTTTTTAGTCAGCGCTGTCATCGGTATGATTATTGAACGCATTGTGATTCGCCCACTATATGGTCGTGAGCTAGAGACTTTATTAGCGACCTTTGGCGTTAGTCTGATTTTGATGCAATTAGTACGGATGATTTTTGGTGCTCAGAACGTTGAAGTCAGTAACGTGGCATGGTTAAGCGGCGCGTACCAAGTGTCATCAAGTTTGGTGCTGCCTTACAACCGTATCGCCATTATTGGTTTTACTGTCATTGTCGTAGCGCTGCTGGTTTACTTACTCAACAAAACGCGCTTTGGTTTGTTTATACGTGCCGTCACTCAAAATCGCCAAATGGCACGTGCTGTCGGTATTCCTTCTGCACGTATCGATATGATGGCATTTGGTTTGGGCTCTGGGCTAGCTGGTATGGCTGGCTGTGCCCTTGCCCAAGTCGGCAACGTGGGTCCTGATCTGGGTCAAACCTATATCATTGATACGTTTTTGGTCGTCGTCGTTGGCGGTGTCGGACAAGTATGGGGCGCAGTATTGGCCGCCTTAGGACTTGGTGTGAGCGGTACGGTACTTGAGATTGGTATCGGTGCAGTACTGGCTAAGATTGTATTGTTGGTTCTTGTGATTCTGTTTATTCAGAAACGGCCACAAGGTTTATTTGCACTCAAAGGCCGCTTTGTCGAATAAGGAGATTCCTATGATACTGACCAAATTACTGTCTGATACACCGCGTAGTGCTTTTTTAATTGGATTATGTTTTGCCGTACTGCTTATATTACCTTGGCTACACCTTATGCCGGAGACTTCAGCCTTTCACCTTTCAGCCTACTGGATTACCCTGATTGGCAAAATCATGGCACTAGCGATGGTGGCTTTGGCGCTAGATCTCGTCTGGGGCTATGCCGGTATCTTAAGCTTGGGACATGGCTTGTATTTTGCCTTGGGTGGTTATGCATTTGGCATGTACCTAACACGTGAGACAGCAGGCGATGCGCTTCCTGATTTTATGCGATTTTTGAGCTGGACCGAAATGCCATGGTACTGGGCGGGCACGCAGCATTTTTGGTGGGCTGTCGCACTGGTCGTATTAGTGCCTGGCTTGGTTGCTTTTATCTTTGGTTTCTTTGCCTTTCGCTCCAAAATCAAAGGGGTGTACTTTTCTATCATCACTCAAGCCATGGTCTATGCAGCAGCCTTGCTATTCTTCCGTAATGAGACAGGCTTTGGTGGCAACAATGGCTTCACTGGTTTTACCACCTTACTCGGCTATGACATTACCGCTGCCTCTACACGCTCAATGCTGTGCTTTGTCACGGCCTTAGCATTGTTAATCTCTTATATGGGTTTACGTCATTTAATGAATCAGCCTTATGGGCGAGTACTTGGTGCGATTCGTGATAGCGAAAACCGCTTGCAGTATTTGGGCTACCGTACGTTGTGGTACAAGCTATCCGCTTGGGTATTATCCGCCGTCATCGCTGGTATCGCAGGTGCGCTATATGTGCCACAAGTAGGCATTATCAATCCGAGCGAGATGAACCCTGTGAACTCAATTGAGATAGCCGTCTGGGTAGCAACTGGTGGTAGAGGAGGCTTAATTGGCGCAATCTTAGGTACTGGTGTGGTAAACGCGGTAAAAACCTACTTTACGGTCGCCTACCCTGAGTTTTGGCTATTGATATTAGGTGGACTGTTCGTCGTCGTGACGTTGTTTTTACCCAATGGCATTATGGGCTTGTTCGATCGATTCAAAAAGGAGAAGCAATAATGCTAAATGATAAACCGTCAACGACTGAGCAAATTATTAACGAATATGGACGTAATCATGGCGGTACTGGCCGCAGTCACCCAAAGCCATCAGGCGTCGATTTTAGCCATGGCATTGCATTATATTTAGAAGATTTAAGTGTTTGGTTTGATTCGTTTCGCGCACTCAACAATCTGTCACTCTATATCGAAGAAGGCGAGCTACGCTGTATCATCGGCCCCAACGGCGCTGGCAAAACCACACTAATGGATGTCATTACAGGTAAAACCCGCCCTACCGAAGGCAGCGTGTTTTTTGGTCAGACTCACAACCTTGCCAGCTTATCTACCGAACAAATCGCTGAAGCAGGTATCGGCCGTAAGTTTCAAAAACCTACTGTCTTTGAGAATTTTACGGTAATGGATAATCTGTTACTTGCTGCGCCAAAAGACAAACGTGTGGTTAAAAGCTTATTTAACAAACTCAATGCCGATACTCGCGATACCCTCGACGCGACCCTACAACAAATTCGCCTGACCGATAAGATCAATAAACCTGCTGGCTTGCTCTCACATGGGCAAAAACAATGGCTAGAGATTGGCATGCTTTTGATGCAAAGCCCCAAGCTAATTCTGCTTGATGAGCCTGTGGCCGGTATGACTGATGCAGAAACTGAACATACCGCTGAGCTGTGTCTACGCCTTAAAAAGAATCATACCTTAGTAGTAGTTGAGCATGACATGACCTTTATCGATGCCATCAGTGAAAAAGTCACAGTATTGGCACAAGGGGCGATTTTGGCCGAAGGTACGTTAGCGGAAGTGCAAGCCAATGAAGCAGTGATTGAGTCCTACTTAGGTCGATAGCTGAACAAATTGTCTGGACGAGCCAAACGAACATTCCCTTTGAAATATTAGAAAAGTTTTAGAGTTTAGGAGACAGCCATGTTACAAGTGAACGATATCAACCAGTATTACGGCGGCAGTCATATTTTACGAGATGTCTCGTTTACAGCACCTGTAGGCGCATGCAGCGTGGTACTTGGACGTAATGGCGTGGGCAAAACTACGCTACTTAAGTGCCTGATGGGGATACTACCGATTAAATCAGGAGAGATTTTGCTCAATGATAAAGATATCAGCAAGATGTCTCCAGAGCAACGTGTCCGAGCAGGTTTGGCTTATGTACCACAAGGACGCGATATTTTTTCGACACTGACGGTAGAAGAGAACATATTAATTGGTATGGCAAAGTTTTCACGCAGTAAGGCCAAACACGTACCTAAGCATCTGTATGATATTTTTCCCGTACTCGATGAGATGAAACATCGTCGTGGCGGTGATTTGTCTGGTGGTCAGCAGCAGCAACTTGCCATTGCACGCGCCTTAGCCTCCGAACCGACTGTGTTAATTTTAGACGAGCCAACTGAAGGTATTCAGCCCTCTATCATTAAAGATATTGGCCGAGTCTTGCGTGACCTAGCGGATAAAGGTGACATGGCCATTGTACTGGTTGAGCAATTCTATGAGTTTGCCGAAGAGCTTGCTGACAATTACACGGTACTATCACGCGGCAAGGTAGTCTCACAAGGCGCAGGCGATACGATGGTCGAAAACAAAGTACAAGATCTGGTCGCCATCTAATTTCTTTTAATAATAGATGTAATAATACAAATTGGTAGTGAACGCTCGATAATGCTAAAAATAGCACTTTCATCTCAAGCTAATAGCTACCAAGATTACATATCATCACGAAAACACTCCTTAATTAAAGTCATTTTTTTCACCTCACTTCTTATCTTTTTTGACTCTTAGCCTATACATTCTGTATCATCTCAAAGAATCAAATTACTCATACACTCTGATTGGCACTAGAGCAATTATGTATGCCCAGCGAACGAAATTTGCTATTATAGTCAGCATTTTATTATCAATATTATGATGCCTTTATGATGATTCATCCTCAGTACGATCCTGTAGCATTAGCAGTTGGACCTGTCGAAGTCCATTGGTATGGGCTGATGTATTTGTTGGCATTTGCCGCCGCTTACGGCCTAGCATGGTACCGCAGTACCAAGCGTGAAGGCTGGACGACAGATATGGTCTCCGACCTAGTGTTTTTTGGCGCACTTGGTGTGATATTAGGTGGCCGTGTCGGCTATGTATTGTTTTATCAGTTCGGTGAACTGCTTCAAAACCCTGCCTATCTGTTCAAAGTCTGGGAAGGCGGTATGTCATTCCATGGCGGCCTGATTGGTGTCATGTTGGGTATGCTGTATTTTGCCCGCAAATATAAGAAGACACCTTTCCAAGTGCTCGATTTTGTCGTTCCCTGTGTGCCAACTGGTTTATTGTTCGGACGTATTGGTAACTACATCAATGCCGAGCTATGGGGCCGTGTCTCTGACGGTGGCTACAACTGGTTGACCTACTTCCCGCAGGCCGCTAGTGTTGATATGCAGCAGCTACAAACCAATCCTGCGCTGCAAGACCTTATGACTGAAGTCAATGGTCAGTACCTGTTGCCTCGTCACCCGTCGCAACTGTATGAAGCCCTTGCAGAAGGTCTACTGTTGTTTCTATTCTTGTGGTGGTACTCATCAAAGCCCCGTCCTCGTATGGCAGTGACCGGTGTCTTTATGCTTGGTTATGGCTTTAGCCGTTTCATCATTGAGTTTTTTCGCCAGCCAGACATCGACCAAGGATTCATCTTGCTAGGCTGGATGACCAAAGGTCAGATACTAAGCGCCCCAATGATAATTATCGGTCTGTTCTTGATCGGTTACGCTTACAAACGCGGCATCTACGACTGGGGTAAGCAAGCTGCTTATTAAGCCTACCCTTTCGTGATAAAGGTTGAGGACTTAAAATAGGGTAAGCTGTCAAAACACCTACCCTAGTAATACTTTCAATAATGACAGTGTCTATATCGACTACCCATCTAGCCTGTATGCGCTGTCAGCAGTAACTAAAGAGCATTTTATGATCAATGGCACCCAAAGTAATAACGAGCAAGGCTATTTAGATTTACTACGCCACGTTCTCGACAATGGCACTGAAAAAGGCGATCGTACTGGTACGGGTACGCTTAGCCATTTCGGCGCACAGCTACGCTTTGACTTAGCAGATGGGTTTCCACTGCTAACAACCAAAAAGGTTCACTTTAAATCTATCGCTTATGAGCTATTATGGTTTTTAAGTGGCAGCACTCATGTTGACTATCTACAACAGAATAACGTTCGTATCTGGAATGAGTGGGCAACAGCAGAACAGACCGCGCGCTTTAACAGACCTGCTGGCGATTTGGGTCCTATTTACGGTCACCAATGGCGTAACTATGGTGCGACCAAAAATGAAGATGCCAGTTATAACGCTGATGGCGTCGATCAAATCGCACAGGTCGTTGAACAGATAAAGACCAATCCGAATTCACGTCGTTTGATTGTTTCTGGCTGGAATCCAGGTGAAGCAGAGCAAGTAGCCCTACCACCATGTCATACGTTATTTCAGTTCTTTGTCGCAGACAACAAACTGTCGTGCCAGCTGTATCAGCGTTCTGCTGACTTATTCCTAGGCGTGCCTTTTAACATTGCGAGCTATGCGCTATTGACTCATATGATCGCGCAGGTGTGTGGTCTAGAAGTTGGAGAGTTTGTTTGGACAGGTGGTGATTGTCACATCTATCAAAACCACCGTGAACAGGCTGAGCTACAGTTGACTCGCTCGCTATATAAACTGCCGACATTGTCTTTGAACCCTAAAGTGAAAGACATATTTGCGTTTGAATACGAAGACATTAGCGTCAATGACTATGAGTCGCACCCTGCTATCAAAGCCAAAGTTGCCGTATAAAGTTAGTCTGGTTAACTACACTGAATCAGAGCAAAACTTAAGAATACAATAAAAAGGATATATTATGAGCTATGCCCATACCGAAGTTGCCCAAATCGCTGCTATTAGTAGCAATCGCTGTATTGGCAAAAACAATGAGCTACCGTGGCATATCTCAGCAGATTTGCAACATTTCAAAAGCATGACGACCAAAGAAAACGATAGCAAGATTCAAGGTATCGTGATTATGGGTCGTAAGACATTTGAGTCGATGGGTAGCAAACCATTACCAAAGCGTGTGAGCTTCATTGTCACGACACAGATGGGTTATGCTGAGACAAAAGGTCTCGCAGATAGCAGCAACGCCTATGTGGTACACAACCTAGACGATGCTCTGACACAAGCAGCTAGCCTAGCACATGGCGCGCATCTCGATACGATTTGGGTGATTGGCGGTGAGCGCGTATTTAGTGATGCTCTGATGTACACCGACCGTATTGAGCTGACTCATGTAGATACTGATATTGCAGACGGTGATGCATTTTATCCTGAGTTGCCAGAACGCTTTAAAGTAGCAGACGAATCTGAGCAAATGCACGATGAAAAAAGCGATTTAAACTTTAAATTTACCACTTATAAAGTAACAACTGATAAGCAGTAAAAGCCTATTAAAAAAGGGGCAGTCTTGGATAATTTTACTTATCCAAGACTGCCCCTTTTTCGTTTACTCTTCACAAAGTCTTATTTGTATACAATCAATAAAAACTGCTGCTTGATACTATCTAATCCATTACTCGTGCAATACTTTATAAACCGTTTTTGCGAGTACTGGTCCGATGCCTTGTACGCCTGCCAACTCTTGCTGTGAAGCACCAAGCAGCTGCTGCATACCACCAAAGTGATTGAGCAAGTCACGACGACGTTTCTCACCCAGTCCCGGTATCACCTCTAGCACTGATGATGAGCGACGCTTATCGCGTTTTTTACGGTGAGCGGTAATCGCAAAACGATGCGCCTCATCACGAATATGCATCAGCAAGTGCAATGCTTTGCTATCCATTGGCAGATCTAACGGCTCATGATCGATAAAGTGTAGTACTTCAAGCCCAGCCTTGCGCCCTTCCCCTTTTGCCACACTGATGAGCAAAGTATCGCCAAGAATACCCAATTCAGTCAATACTTCTTTGGCAATACCAAGCTGACCTTTACCACCATCAACCAATAGTAAGTCTGGCAATGGTTGTTTCTTGTAACGCCGAGTCAGCACTTGTTTCATCGCTGCATAGTCATCGCCGCCTTGGATATCATGGATAGCATACTGACGGTAATCGCGACGACGCGAGCCACCTTGGTCAAACACCACGCAGCTGCCAATGGTCGCTTCACCCATCGTATGTGAGATATCAAAACATTCAATGCGATCAATCGTCCGATCGGTGACAGTCGCCAATACGTCTTTTAGTGCGCCAAAGCGTGCATGCAGCTCTAAATAATCGCCAAGCTTGGTTTTTAATGCATTACTGGTATTCAATGTGGCTAAGTCCAGCCACTCTGAACGGTGTTCGCGTACATTGGTCTTGATGACTACTTTATTACCGAAATGCGTTGCCAATGCTTCACTCACTGCCACCTGATCTGGTATCTGATGGCTCAATATGATTTCGGCGGGCAAATCATCGGTCACTTGGAAATAGAATGACGTAATAAAGGCCGATAGGTTATCTGCTAACGACTCACTACTGTCCACATCTGGGAAGTAGTTTTTTCCGCCTAGTACACGGCCGCCACGTACCGTCAGCACATTCACACAGGTCATGCCAGCTTGACTGGCAATCGCAATCACATCTGCCTCACCTTGTACGGTATAAACCGCTTGCCTTGCTTGTACTTCACGTAACATAGACAGCTGATCGCGATAAAATACCGCTTTCTCAAAATCTAACGCTTCAGCTGACGCTTCCATCTTTTCAATCAGAGTCGTATGAATATCACTAGAGTCGCCTTTTAAAAAACGAATGGTATTATTTACATCTTCTGCGTACTCTTCTGGCGATACCAAACCGACACAGGGCGCACGACAACGTTTAATCTGATACTCAAGGCAAGGACGCTGACGCTGCTTAAAAAAGGTATTGGTACATTGACGCATTTGAAACATTTTTTGCATCAAGACCAACGTTTCTTTTGCCGCATGTGCAGAGGGAAACGGGCCAAAGAATCGACCTTTTTGATGATTGCCTTTGCCGCGACCATAAGCCAAGCGTGGATAAGGCTTATCGGCTGAGATAAACACATACAGATAGGATTTATCATCACGCAGCAGTACATTATAAGGTGGACGATGCTCTTTGATCAGATTCTGTTCAAGCAACAGCGCTTCGGTCTCACTACGCGTGATGATAGTCTCAATATTATGAATCCGCGCCACTAGCGCCCGTGTCTTTGGATGATCAATCGTTTTGGCAAAATAGCTATTTACTCGGCTTTTTAGCGACTTAGCTTTACCAACGTATAATATATCGCCGTTCTTACCCAGCATCTTATACACTCCTGGCAAGTTAGGAAGGCGTTTAATCAGATGCTTAAGACGGGCTTTTTTATCATCGACAGGACTCGATTCTGAGACATTAACCATAGAATTTATTGCTCTTGAAAATCTTAGTAATACTGCTAGTTATGGGGCGGGAGTCATTGTTTTACAAGCCAATTATTATCGCAGTGCTACCCATAAAAAAGCCAGCTTTCGCCGGCTTAGTTTGTTCTATTATCGTTTATGCAATAACCTACTACTAATGACGGAAGTTTGCCATCAGTGCTGGAATACCCGGCAGCATACCAACGATAGCCATCACGCCTGTCAGTACCACAAACATAATACCTGGTATGATCCAACGGCTCATTTTAGTCAAATTGGCACTACGTTCTTTAGAGCCAATTAAGCCTAAATTGTCGAGTAATAGCGTCAACGACCAACCGAAGGCTGGGTTAACCAATGCCGACGCAAATACCACAATCGCAGCAGACTGCGTAGTTTTACCTTCACGCGTCATCTCCATACCAGCTTCTAGTAATGGAATAAACACCCCAACGATCAAGGCCACACACATCACTGGTTGCCAGATGGCTAAATCCATTGGATAGCCCCAAACCCCTGCGATAATACAAAATAGAGCCGTCAATAAAGCACCGGCAGGAATTGGACGTTTAGCAATCGCCGCAGGAACAATATACGTTCCCCAAGATGACGCAAAGTTGGAGCCGCCCAATACAGAGCCGACTACCTGACGAAATGAAGCACTGGTCATGGTGTCATCAATATCCATAAGCACTTTTTCAGTACGCTTAGGATAGCTGATTTTTTGGAATACCTGATGGCCCAAGAAATCTGGCGACCACATTGCCACGGCCAAAATAGCAAATGGCAATACTACAATGAAGCTTTCAATCGTCGGCAGACCTAACATCCAACCTGTGTTTTCGCCCCACCAATACATTGGATTCATGTTTGGTAGACCTGGTGCTGTTTTGAACTCAAAAGGTGCGCCCAATGCAAATGCAAGACCACCACCTAACACACAGCTTAGCGGAACCGCGAGCCAGCGTTTTTGCCAATGCTCAAGCAATGCATACAGCAGGATAGTCGCCAGAATAATAAAGAAAGCGATATGTGACATGCCAATCCCTTCTGCCCAAGCAAAGAGATTTTTGACCTGTGATGTGGTACCGATAAAGCCCAAGTAAATCAAGAGGCCACCGCACACACCCTTACTGGTCAAATTAGCCAGCAAACTCCCCCCTTTACTAATTGCGAGGAGCAGACCAAAAGCACCGATAAGCAAACCAAAGGCCATCGGGTGCCCACCAGCTGCTACCACAATAGGAATCAGAGGAATAAGTGGGCCGTGAGTACCTGCAAGGTTGGCCGTCGGCAATAGAAAGCCCGAAAATAAGATAATAAAGAAAGAGACGATCAATAGCTCATAGCGCACGTTTTCTAAAACAAACGCATCACCTAAGCCGAGTGGACCTGCAAAGGTTGCTGCAATGGCGCCCACCATAACAACTTTACCGATGGTCGCGGCCATTGCTGGAATAGTATCTTCGTATTCAAAACGGTAATCACGGAATGGTAAATTAGGACGCCAGCGTTTCGGCTGCATGATTTGTAATTCATGGTTTAAATAAGCATCACGACTGTCGAAACTAGAACTGGGCTTATGCAAGTCTACATAACTGCCTTGTACTTGACTGTCGTGGTTTACGTTCGAGGTCGGCGTATTAGACCCTGAAGAGGGGGTCTGAGGGTTACTCATCACATTTCCTTGTGTCGATTACGTCTTTGATTGACTACACACGCTCTGCTCTAATGTCATAGACCAAAGCGCCTATTACAAACTGCGAACTATTGTATGCCAAGACTTGATGAAATGCGAATCTAAAACCATTTATAGATACTATGTATCTCATTATAATATATAAAATAAAGTTTCTATTTGAGACGAAACTGACCTTAATAGAAAACCATGAGGAAAAAACCTCTCTGTTATAGACTTTGAATTAGAATAAACGACTATTTTATTGATAATTGTTTACATCTAGGTAGATTTTTATCACATAGATGAATAGCAAAGATAGTTATAATAAATAACGATCGTTACTTGTAAGTGGGCATAAATATGTCATTTTGGTTACGCTTTAGAGCTAGCAGGCTGAGTATTTTTTAATTATGATAAATATTTTTTATCGATTTATTTCTCAGTGACACTGTGTAAAACCGCATTATTGATACAATCAAAAAATTGAGAAAAGGCAACAGGACAAGTTTATGAGCGTATTACCTACCAATCTTGAGACTTTGAAACGTCGTGCCAAGAAAAGCATCATGCCATTGCTGACACCGCATTTATTAAAGCTGCGCCTTAATACTTATGCACCATACATTGGCGCAGGTATCAAAATCGATCATATCAGTCTCGATCAGGGTTTGTGCGTGGTAAGCATGGGACTAAACACTCTGAACAAAAATATCGTCGGTACTCAATTTGGTGGTAGCTTATATTCAATGGTTGACCCTTTTTATATGCTCATGCTGATGCATCAACTGGGTAGCAATTATGTGGTGTGGGACAAAAGCTCACACATTGATTTTGTTGCGCCTGGCAATAGCAAAGTCACTGCACGCATGAAAATACCTAGCTCTGAAATTATTACTATTCAAGATCTAGCAAAAGAAGGCGAAGCGGTATTCCGTGAATATAAAGTCGATATCGTTGATGAGCAGCAAAAGCTCATTGCAACCGTTACCAAGACTTTATACATTAGACTGCGCAAATACAGTAAGTCCAAAGAGCAAGTCAACCGCATCGATACATTTGATGCTCAATAAACTTTAGCTTATAACTGGCACTGTCAGAGCTGATAAAACTCAAATTATTAATGCTATACATACAAAAACCCCAATCTAGCTTTCGCATAGATTGGGGTTTCGTCTTTTTTGGTATGGCCCGCTTATTTATAAATAAACCTATGAATAAGGGCTTGTATCTACTATTACCTTGTCTTGAGCCAATCCTAAAATTATAGGACTAATTCAAAACGGCAAACTTGTGCTTAGATACCAGGTGCAGTATCAACTGCATCAGGTACACCAGCGTCAGTTTTTTTCTGAGCTGGACGTGGCGCAAGTTTTTCGCGGATACGTGCTGATTTACCAGAACGCTCACGTAAGTAGTACAGTTTCGCACGGCGAACAGCACCGCGACGTTTCACTTCGATGCTATCGATGATTGGTGAATGCAACTGGAATGCACGCTCAACGCCAACGCCGCTTGAGATTTTACGTACGGTAAACGCTGAGTTTAAACCGCGGTTACGCTTAGCAATTACAACGCCTTCAAAAGCCTGTAAACGCTCACGCTCACCTTCACGTACTTTTACTTGTACCACAACGGTATCGCCGGGTGCAAAGCTTGGGCGCTCAAGCAATTGAGCGTTTTCGATGACCTGAACCAATGGATGCTTGTTGCTCATGAGAGTTATCTCCTCACATTAGATAATAGAGGCTTAACGCATATCACCTGTTTGTAATAATTAATCGCATCTCTTTATAGTGAGACACAACGTAAATGGGTTATAACCAACGGCCACTATGTGATGACTCGTTTTATTATTGCTCAAAACTCTGTTTCTTAACTGTTTATCAAAACTAGTAACAATAAAGTTAGATTTTAAAAATCTACTTTTTATCTGCTTTGGCCAATGCTTTCAACCACTTCGCTTGCTCTACCGTTGGGGTAAACGCTTGCCATAAGTCTGGACGACGCGTTTGCGTACGACTGACTTGCTGACTAAAACGCCACTTAGCGATATTGGCATGGTGACCTGAAAGTAATACCTCAGGAACCGCCATACCCGCAAACTCATGCGGCTTAGTATAGTGTGGACAGTCAAGCAAGCCATCGACAAAAGAGTCTTGCTCCGCTGACTTGTCATCACCCATGATATCGGGCAGACGACGTATCACACTATCCATCAGCACCATTGCTGGCAATTCGCCACCAGTCAACACATAATCACCTAACGATACTTCCATATCGACATATTGTGACAGTAAACGCTCGTCGATACCTTCATAACGACCGCATAATAAAATCATGCCATCGTAATCAGTCATATTGACTACGCTACTTTCACTAAGCGTCTGTCCTTGCGGTGACATATAAATCACCGGACAGTGCTCACTATCGACACGGCAACCATGCTGACTGGCACGCAATCGTGCATCCTCAATGGCTTTCGATAATGGCTTAGCCATCATCACCATCCCAGGACCACCCCCATAAGGGCGCTCATCAATACGGCGATAGTTATCGGTGGTATAATCACGTGGATTAATGCATTCAATCGTAACTTGCTCTTGAGTCACTGCTCGGCCCGTGATTCCAAATTCACGAATCGTGGCAAACATCTCAGGAAAAATACTAATTACGGCAAAATACATCTGATGTCTACTTGCGTTGAGGCTAAAACAATCGGTGTAAGTACTAATAACGTCTGACTAAAAAGCCAGAAATACTATTAGTAATCACTCGGCCATGCCACAAGCACTGTTTTTTCAGTCATATTGACTTCTATCACAGTTTGCTTATGCCATGGAATCAGGCGTTCTTCATTGTCTAAACTGTCTGAATTTGCCGTTACACGCATGATGTCATGGGCACCGGTTTCAAACATTTCAGTGATATTACCTAGATACTCATCCTGCTCGTTCATCACGCGCAGACTGACCAAATCCGACCAATAATATTCGTCTTCAGCTGTTTCAGGTAGGACGTTTTGTTCGACCCAAACGGTAACACCGTTCATAGTCTCAGCAACATTACGATCAGGAATCTGCTCAAATTGAGCCACAATTCCTGTTCCTTGCTCACGCCAAGCCTTCACAGTTAAAGGTTTCATGCCAGTGGCAGTTTTCATCCACCACGGCTTCATATCGAATATCGCTGTACGGTCATCCGTATCACTGAATACCCAAAGCCAGCCTTTAATGCCGTAAGGCTTCTTAAGCTGACCAATTTTCATAAGGGCACTAGCGTTTGGAACAGATGACATAGCAGCTAACCTAACAATGATTAAAACAGCAATTGTAAAAACAATTGCGTCAAAAGCGATAAACAGTTAATGGCGCACCCTGGTCAGACCAGTTACGCTATGTATTCTAAAGTCTACTGAGTCATATCATAGTTTTGCTATGAACGTCTCAGTAACAACCAAAACTTAAGCAGTTGCTTCAGTTTGAGCTGCAGACTTGTTGTAAGCTTTTGCTAATGAAGCAACGCGATCTGAAGGTTGTGCACCTTTTGCGATCCACGCATTGTACGCTTCCATGTTTAGGCGTACTGCTTCTTCAGACTCTTTAGCGAGTGGGTTAAAAAAGCCGATGTTTTCAATATAGCGACCGTCACGCGCGCGGCGTTGATCAGCAACAACTACTTGATAAAATGGGCGTTTCTTGGCACCGCCCCGTGCTAAACGAATAACAACCATGTGAATTCTCTCTTTCGCAGGTATACCAAAAAGGGCATAATTATATCACAGTCTTTATTTGTTGAAAACATAAACTGTGCATATTTAATTATTTATTAACAATAGCTTAAATGTCGACCTAAGTAAAATATAACTGGTAATAATGGCTTATTTTTAAAGTTTTTCTTTAGATTCTATAGATTACTATCGTTCTTTCTGAAAAATAGACAATTGCTAAATACATTTATCCTTAAGCTTAACTTTATACCTGTTCCAATAACTATCTGGCTCGCTCGTCGATTGCATACTGTATCAGTACTATTTATTGATTATGCTATTCTATGATATACCGCCATAAATTAACGCACATACTCGCCTTAAGACGACTATGTTTAGAAAACTACAGGCTATATCACACTAACTTTTATTTTACTCTGTTGGACACATATGATCTCTCCGAACCCAAAACCGCGTCGTAAAGGTTGGCTGCCACGCTCTTATTCCAACACTTGGCTAACGACCTTGATGGTTGCCTTTATCGTGCTTATCAGTGTGAGCTTGTCAATTTTGTTCTTTTGGCGCAGTCTGTATCTGCCAGAGTTAAAAAACCATGCACGCTATTTAACGAGTGAGTTGCAGCTGATTAATAGCGTTAATAAAGACTGGCAAGGTCGTCCCGAAGTACGCCAATGGATTTACCAGCACTCTCATGTCGTCGTGGTAAACAATCCGAGCGACTTTCCAGAAGTCGCTGACAAGCCATTCGTGAGCTTTTTTACTGACGTACTACAACGTGAAATCGGTGCGCAGCTTGGTCGCCCTGTA
Organism: Psychrobacter sp. Ps1; assembly: GCF_022129425.1. NCBI lineage: Bacteria > Pseudomonadati > Pseudomonadota > Gammaproteobacteria > Moraxellales > Moraxellaceae > Psychrobacter > Psychrobacter sp. Ps1. The sequence goes on from NZ_JADQAN010000005.1 coordinate 76,228, forward strand.
GAGGTTTATTTTAAATTTAAGCCCACACCGCAGCTATGGGTACAAGATAGCCGTGATGACAGTTTTTGGGTGCGTGAGCCTGTGGTTTACTATTCACAATATAGCCCGACATTACTGGTGCTATTTTTGATTGGACTGCCTATCCTATCATTACTCACGATTATTCTATTAGCCCGTCAATTAAATCGCCCGCTACGCTACCTACAGCGGGCAGCTACTAATTATATTCGTCTCGGTCATGCAACCACACTGCCAACTCAGAAAGGCCCCACAGAAATACGTCAAGTTAATATGGCGTTTAACCGACTGTTCACGACCTTGAATCAGGCACAAAAAGAGCGAACAATAATGCTTGCCGGTATCTCACATGATTTGCGGACGCCGTTGACACGTATGCGCTTAACTGCAGAGATGCTACCAGATGATTTTTTCCGTGAAGGGCTGATTTACGATATTGAGGATATGGATGCCATTTTGGAGCAGTTCATCTCTTTTATGAAAGACGGTTCTGATGAGCCAGTCAGCTTGACCAATCTAGATACCATATTTAACGAAATCATGGTGCAGTTTGCGCCCATGAAGTTTGTATATGAGTCAGAATGCGACAAGGTCGTTCCCGTACGTCCATTATCCATCAAGCGTCTGATTATCAACTTGGTCAACAATGCCAATCGTTATGGAAAGCCACCTATTTATTTATCGGCTACGGTTATACCGACATTTATCGAAACTATCGAAGACGAAGATACGGATGTGGTCAGCGAAAATGTGGTGAACAAAGAAGCTCAAGAACAACTAGTGATTTGTGTACGAGATTGCGGTGATGGCGTCGCCGACGATCAATTAGAGCGGATTATGCAACCGTTTGAACGTGGAGAGACGGCGCGGACTACTCAAGGTAGCGGACTAGGTCTTGCGATTGTTGATCGTATTGCACGATTACATCATGGTACTGTTGAAGCCATCAACCACCCTGAAGGTGGGCTACAAGTATGCGTACGTATTCCCCTACTCTCTAAAGTCGCTGGAGATACGACATTAGCGGCTGACGTAGACGAAGTATCTGAGGTAGACAGTACAGCGCCAAATTTAAAATAGTGATAAGACTTCAATCTGAATAAGCAAAGATATCAAAGCTAGTCTTTGCTACCAATAGCCGGCGGGATATACTCAGCACTGTTAGTAAAAGCTAATGGCTGGGTAATTTCAGCCTGAGTTGCTTGTAGTGTTTGGGTCGTTGACGGCTGTTTTAAGAACAAATAATAGCCTAGCGTAATCGCATTCAACACTACCAAGCCACCAAATAAATATGGCATCCTATGCCCTCCTATGACATTGTCCAACTGTCTTAAAAATAGCGACAAGTGCGTCACCTGGCTATAAAGCGCTATCGTGCTATACCATTAAAATGGCGCTGATTGTCTTTAGTATCATGACTAATAATTATGGCGTAGTCTGATGATTTAGTCTGATAGCTTGCTCTTATAGCTTAGCCCTATAACTTGGTTTAGTCTGACAACTTAGTATCGAAGTCGCGCTCGCTTTTCTCTTGCGTTAACTCATCAGCAGCAAGAATTTGCGTCAATGGTTTAATAGGCCATGTCATTACGAACCTTGCACCGCCTAATTCACGACTCTCATCTACCTTCATACTACCATTAAACCAAAAGGCAATACGCGATACAATAGACAAGCCTAGGCCATAGCCACCTGACGCGCGTGTACGGCTGTCATCTAAGCGTGAGAATGGAATGAATACTTTTTCGCGATCTGCTTCAGGAATACCATGTCCATCATCTTCGACACTGACGAAGGCATTGCCTTTTTTGACACCTGCACTAATGATAATGGTTGTTTCTGCATAGCGTAACGCATTACCTGCAAGGTTCTGAATCACACGGTGTAAGTAGCGTCTATCCGCAACTGCCGTTACTTTTGCATTCGGCAAACTGGTTACTATTTTGATAGGTTTACCTAGCGCATTGGTTTCGCGCTCGATCTGCTCTAACAGCTCTCTTAAGTTTACTGGTTCTAAATCTAACTTTGGTGACCCTTCCTCAAGCTTAGCATAGGTCAAGATCTCATCAATCAAACCATTAAGCGATTCAATATCTTCATCAATATAGTCACGCTGCATAAAACGTGAGTCTTCGTCATCCGTATCAGCAAGCATATCTACGGCAAATCGAATACGAGCCACTGGCGTACGAAGCTCATGTGAAACCGCTCGGGTAAGCTCTCGCTGTGATTCAATCAAACGCTTAATATGCGAGGTCATGGAATTAAAAGTTGCTGACAAACGTGCTATTTCATCTTGACCAATAACCTGTACTTGAATATCAAGGTTACCTTGACTGACCTCATTCACACCTACCTGAATCAATTGCAGCTTACGCTCAAGCGGGAAGATGAGCGCATATACACCTAAGCTAATTAGGAACATACTGATAAGAATCATACTAATAATTAAGTTAAGCGGGAACCAGTTAAATAACGGTATAGGCCCAATTAAAATTGCCATATCATTGATTTCAGAGGGTACTATTACCCTAATAGCAGAGTTACTCGTACTACTGTTAGTATCTTGCAGTGATATGACGACTTCGTCACGACGCAGACGAGCCATCTGATCTGAATCTAACTCAAGCGTATTAACTGCTTTAAACGCTAAAGGAAAAGAAAACTTTTTCTCCAATTCAGCCAAACGTGCGCGCTTGTCCGATAGTGTCATGTGATAAGACAAATCATCTAACAGAAATACCGCGATTGCCCGTACTTGCTGCTCGGTAACCTGTGAGATTCTCGCTGTTAATACACTCTTATTATCCGGCAAGCGATAATAAACATCTGCATATACAGGCTGGTTGAAATAACGTACAACGGTATTATCATTTTTAAAACGGCGTAGCTCACTGGCGCTAAAATCTACTTCGTCAATAGGCAAGACTTTAAAAGTAGTACCAAACAAACTACTCGCATCTGATAACCAATATTCACGCTCTTCTTCGCTATTTTGGTGAGAGATGCCTTCACTCACCAAATGGAACGCGCCCTTTGCCATATTTTCACGATAGGACTGGACACGTTCCTTATTAATGGTATCCATCAATAACTGCGCAAACAGTGCCACACACAAGCAGACTATAAGTAGCCCAGCATAGATACGAACAAAAATACTGTGTTTTAAAGAAGAGACTAATGACATACGTGCCGTGACCAACTTAATAAATAGAGATTGCCAATATCATCAAACATATAGGTAGTGCTATGTGTTTGACGATATCGAACATGATCGAATAGGAATAGACTTTAACTTTGACTTTTAACTACCGCATTTTAATTCATATGCAGCAATCATCCAAAGACTTATATGTATGACATATATTTAGTCAGCGTCTATAATAATGGGTTAATTAAACCACATAACACTGCGTTTAAGTTTAAAAATTAGAATTTAGCCACAAAAAAACCAGCATCGTTGCTGGTTTTTTCGAATAGTGATTAATAATTAATCAACCTATAGAAGCAACAATATTAGTTGCCTTCTTTTACGAATAGATAGCCTTTACTACGTACTGTCTTGATACGTTTTGGATTTTCTGGATCATCACCGATTTTTGGACGAATACGTGAGATACGTACGTCAATTGAACGATCTTGACCATCATACTCAATACCGCGTAGACGCTCAAAGATATCTTCGCGAGATAGAATACGACCTGCATTAGAAGCAAGCAACCATAGTAAATCATATTCAGCACTGGTGAAATCGACGAGCTCATCACCTAGATTAACTGAGCGACCACCGTTATCAATGACTAACTCACCAAACTCTAGACGTTGTGGCACATCTTCTGATGGTGCATTTTCTGAGCGGCGCAGTAACGCACGAATACGGGCAAGCAATACACGTGGCTGGGCAGGCTTGGCAACATAGTCGTCAGCACCCATCTCAAGACCCAATACCTGATCCATGTCTTCAGTACGTGCAGTCAACATCAAAATAGGATTTTGATAATGCGGACGCACTTCACGGCATACGGTCAAACCATCACTACCAGGTAGCATAACATCAAGTACAACCATATCTGGTTGCTCATTGACGATACGGCGAATAGCACGATTACCATCAGTTTCAATTGCCACTTCTAAACCATTCTTGACCAAGTAATCTTGAGTCAACATGGCCAGACGCTCATCATCTTCAACAATCAAGATTCGGGGGGTGTTGTCTTCTTCATTCGTTGTCATTGTTATATCCTCTAATACATCTAATTTAAAAGCAGTAAAAGTAAGAGCGGTAAAATTAATAGCACCATATAGTGGCACAATTGATGTTCGTATAGCTGTTACAAACTTGGTAGCACAGTATACTATTAAATTATCAGCTTCCTATACTATAGCTGATAGTCGGTAACAAAACCTATAAACTACCCCTATCAAAACTTTAGTTTGCGTCCAGAAATTACGTCAATTACTTCGTTACTACATCGCAATTTGTATTATCTATCGTTTGCTAATTATCCAAACCATCGAGCCAACATTATCACGTACAGTTACTGCTCGTTGCTTATAATACGTTATGTCTAATATAACCATATATTAACGTTGTCGCCAGTGTCTTTTTAAGAAAATTCCAATAGGCGATGATTCATTGATAATAAAAGATTTTTCCTGAGAATAGAGTGAACTGCCACAAATATTATCCAAGTGATAATCATGTGTATTCAATGCAGAACCGTTAATTTCATAATGAATAGGCATAAAAAAAACAGCCCATATAATGGACTGTCTTTTTATCATTATTTCTAGCGACAACTCTAAATTATTAGCTAGAGCTATCAGTAATAAATTACGCGCGGTTTTTGTACTTACGAATAGTCTGTAATTGTCCTACAGACTCTGCAAGTGAGGCCAAAGCCGCATTGGTTTGTAGCGTATCAGACTGGTTAACTAACATTTGCTCAGCTTTTTTACGTGCTTCGACGATTTTGCTTTCGTCAAGATTGTGTGCACGCATAGCTGTATCAGCCAATACCGTAACCATCTTAGGCTGTACTTCTAGTACACCACCTGAGACGTAAATTACTTCTTCTTCACCGTTTGGTGTTTGCACTCGCATTGCACCTGGCTTTAGCAAAGTAATAAGCGGTGTGTGACCTGGCAATACACCAATCTCGCCTTCGGTACCAGTAGCTATTAACATGCTAATTTCGCCTGAATACAACTCTTCACGAGCACTTACGACGCGACATTGTAACGTTGCCATACTTAATTCCTTACCATCAAAGCGCGATCAAAAAACAGTAAAACTGCGATGCGTTACTGAAGAGTAGATATAAGGTTTATATTATATCTACTCGTTAGCTTATGCTCATACAACTTACGCTGACTTAGACTTCATTTTTTCAGCTTTAGCGACTACTTCATCGATGCTACCAGCCATGTAGAACGCCTGCTCTGGTAGGTCATCGTATTCACCAGCGATGATTGCTTTAAAGCTAGCAATGGTATCGCGTAGTGGTACGTATTTACCAGGTGCACCAGTGAAGACTTCAGCTACGTGGAATGGCTGAGACAAGAAGCGCTGAATCTTACGAGCACGATAAACAACCAGTTTATCTTCTTCTGATAACTCATCCATACCCAAGATAGCGATGATGTCTTTAAGCTCTTTATAACGCTGTAGAACTTCCTGAACACCACGAGCAACATTGTAATGATCTTCGCCGATTACTTGTGGATCTAACTGACGCGACGTTGAATCGAGTGGATCAACCGCAGGATAGATACCTTGTGATGCGATATCACGGCTTAGTACAACTGTTGCATCCAAGTGAGCAAATGTTGTAGCAGGTGATGGATCGGTCAAATCATCCGCAGGTACGTATACCGCCTGAACTGAAGTAATAGAGCCTGACTGAGTTGACGTAATACGTTCTTGTAGTAAGCCCATCTCTTCAGCTAGTGTTGGCTGATAACCAACCGCTGACGGCATACGACCAAGTAGTGCTGATACTTCTGTACCCGCTAGTGTATAGCGGTAGATGTTATCAACAAACAATAGTACGTCACGACCTTTGCCAGTAACAGGATCTTTGGTATCACGGAAGTACTCAGCCATGGTCAGACCAGACAGTGCAACACGTAAACGGTTACCTGGTGGCTCATTCATCTGACCGTATACCATCGCTACTTTAGACTTACTGAAGTCTTCAGTGTTTACAACGCCAGCTTCCTGCATTTCGTGATAGAAATCGTTACCTTCACGAGTACGCTCACCAACACCAGCAAATACTGACAAACCTTCATGTTTTAGAGCGATGTTGTTAATCAGCTCCATCATGTTAACGGTTTTACCAACACCAGCACCGCCAAACAGACCAACTTTACCACCTTTAGCGAACGGGCAAAGTAGATCGATAACTTTAATACCAGTTTCTAGTAGCTCAGTGCTGTTTGACTGATCCGCGTAGCTTGGCGCTTCACGGTGGATAGACCATTTTTCGTCAGCAACAACAGGACCTTCTTCATCGATAGGACGACCAAGAACATCCATGATGCGACCTAGCGTACCAGTACCTACAGGCACAGAGATAGGTGCGCCAGTATTAGTAACAGGTAGGTTACGCTTTAAACCTTCGGTTGAACCCATTGCAATAGTACGTACAATACCGTCACCCAGCTGTTGCTGTACTTCTAGGGTAGTTTCGGTACCGTCTACTTGCAAGGCATCAAAAATTTGAGGAACTTCATTACGGTTGAACTCAACGTCAAGAACCGCGCCAATAATCTGTACAATACGACCGCTACTCATTGCGTTCTCCTTGAACTTCTATATATAGGTGTAGTCAATTATGAAACAGCAGCAGCACCGCCAACGATTTCCGAGATTTCTCGGGTAATCGCCGCTTGACGCAGCTTGTTATAAACCAACTGTAAATCGTTAATAAGGTCACCAGCATTATCTGTTGCCGCTTTCATCGCAACCATACGTGAAGACTGCTCAGAGGCAATATTTTCCATTACCGCTTGATAAACAATCGACTCGATATAGCGACCAAGCAATTCATCAATCAACGTCTTGATATCAGGCTCGTAGATATAATCCCAGCTAAGTTCTGTCTGTAGACCACTGTCTTCATCACCAAATGACTGCTCTGGTAGAGGAACCAACTGATTGACTGTTGGCTTCTGAGTCATCGCATTGACGAATCGGTTGTAGACCACATAGATACGGTCAATATTGCCGTTACTATAGTCTTCAAGCATTGCTTGAACCGGTGCATTTAATTGCTCAAACGTTGGTTTATCGCCATAGTCGGTCACAGCCGATGTGACTTTACCACCAAAGTTTTTGAAGAAACTCACACCTTTGGCACCGATGACTGCAAACTCAGCTTGTACTGACTGATCTTGATAATCTTGGATACTTTTAGTTAAAGCTTTGAATAGGTTAATATTCAAACCACCCGCTAGGCCACGGTCAGAGGTAATGACAATATAGCCAACCTTATTGACTGGACGCGATACCATATACGGATGTTTATAGTCTGATGAGGCATGCACCAAATGTGAAATAACCCGGCGCATACTATCAGCATACGGGCGACCCACGTCCATGCGCTCTTGCGCACGGCGCATTTTACTTGCCGCTACCATTTGCATAGCACGAGTAATTTTCTGGGTGCTTTTAATACTGGTGACTTTGGCACGTATCTCTTTTAAGCTTGCCATAATGATTCCAATATAAGAGGGTTAAAAAGCATTGGCGCATGCGACAATCGTTTGATATACAACATCAGTCCTACAGAATAACATTTTATATCTTGTGGCATTACGCGATCTAATACCGATAATGGTTAAAACAGTGGCGCAAATATCTAGTCAGACAACGCGCCACTTTATCAGCTCTAAGCTACAGTTATAACCAATTCGGCTTAACCCGTTAAATTAATAACTGTGATTTTGTTTAAAGGTCTCTAGAGATGACTTTAAACGACCTGCGATATCATCATTGTAGTTCGCAGTGTCATCAATCTCACGCATCAATTCACTTTGCTCATCATGCATATAACGTAGGTACGCTTCTTCGAAAGAACCAATCTTTTCGACAGGTACGTCAGCTAAGAAGCCTTCGTTTGAAGCATAGATAACGGCTGCTTGCTCAGAGATTGACATCGGCTGATACTGCTTCTGCTTCATCAATTCAGTCACACGCTCACCATGATCAAGCTGTTCGCGAGTTGCGTCATCAAGATCTGATGCGAACTGAGCAAATGCTGCTAGTTCACGATACTGAGCTAGAGCGGTACGAATACCACCAGATAGCTTTTTGATGATCTTAGTCTGAGCGGCACCACCAACACGAGATACCGAGATACCAGCGTTTACTGCTGGACGGATACCTGAGGCGAACAAGCTAGACTCTAGGAAGATCTGACCATCAGTGATCGAAATCACGTTAGTTGGTACGAATGCAGATACGTCACCAGCTTGTGTTTCAATGATTGGTAGAGCGGTTAAAGAACCAGTTTTACCTTTCACTTCACCGTTAGTGAACTTTTCTACATAATCAGCATTTACACGTGATGCACGCTCAAGTAGGCGTGAGTGTAAGTAGAATACGTCACCAGGATAAGCTTCACGACCTGGCGGACGACGTAATAGTAGTGAAATCTGACGATAAGCAACTGCTTGCTTTGATAAATCATCAAATACAATCAGTGCATCTTCGCCGCGGTCACGGAAGTATTCGCCCATCGTACAACCTGAGTACGGTGCGATATACTGAAGTGCTGCAGGCTCTGATGCTGAAGCAACCACAACAGTGGTATATTCTAGTGCGCCAGTTTGCTCAAGCTTACGTACTACGTTAGCGATAGTCGAACGTTTCTGTCCGATAGCTACGTATACACATTTAATGCCTGACGCTTTCTGTGCGATGATCGCATCGATAGCCATCGCTGTTTTACCAGTCTGACGGTCACCAATGATAAGCTCACGCTGACCACGACCGATTGGAATCATGGTATCAACGGCTTTATAACCAGTCATTACTGGTTGATCTACTGATTGACGGTCGATAACGCCTGGAGCGATTTTTTCGACTTTATCAGTCATTTTGGCATCGATAGGACCTTTGCCATCAATAGGATTACCCAAAGCATCAACAACACGGCCTAACAGCTCAGGACCTACTGGTACTTCAAGAATACGACCAGTACAATAGGCTTTTTGACCTTCTTGCAGCTTTAGGTAATCACCAAGTACTACCGCGCCAACAGAATCACGCTCTAAGTTTAGAGCCATTCCGTAGATTTCGCCTTCAAACTCAATCATTTCGCCGTACATGGCATCTTCAAGACCATGAATCTGCACGATACCGTCAGATACTTTGACAATCGTGCCTTCATTCTTTGCAGTTGCACCCGCATCAAGGTCTTGAATACGCTGCTTAATCAGGTTACTGATTTCCGCTGGATTCAATTGTTGCATTGCCTTGTTTCCTTTAATTTATGATAACCCGCCCACTGACTTAATTGCTCTTATAATCATACAGTCAATATTTGACTATATTGATGATTGGCATTAGGCAGTTAGCTGTGTTTTTAACTGTTGTAACTTGCCGCGCATCGAATCATCAATGACTTTGTCACCGACTTTGATTGTAGCGCCTGCCAATAGACTTGGATCAACTGATTCGTGAATCACTACACTAGCATTTAGCGAGGCAGCAAGACGCGTTTGTAGCGTTTGACGCTGTTCATCAGTCAATGGGTAGGCAGAGGTCACATATGCGTCAAGCTGCTTTAAGCTTATTGCCTTGTGACGGCGATAATGCTCATAAACTTCAGGAAGCAGCGCCAGACGCTCTTGTTCTGATAACTGTTTAACGAAGTTACTAAGTGCTACTGATACTTTTGGATAGCTTACGTTACTGTCAAGGCTAGTCCCTTGAGCTTCGCTTAATAACTGCTTGAAAGCAGAATCATTAGCGCTAGCTACTTGCGTATCATAAAGATCGACCAAAGCAGCTGACTTATGCTCAGCAGAAACAGCTGGATTGTCTAGCCAAGTACTGAACGACTTGTCATTGACAACAGTGCTAGCAACAAGTAAGAAGTTTTCCCACTCGTTGACTGCGCCGTTTTCGTTGGCATAGTCAAACGCGGCTTTAGCGTACGGTCGTGCTAAGGTTGATAAGTCAGCCATTATATCCTCACAATTACAGCTTCGCCGCCAGTTGGTCTAACATACTGGCATGTTTTTGCACATCGACTTTGTCTTGCAAAATCTTCTCTGCACCAAGTACAGCCAGTTCAGCAACTTGGGCACGTAATGACTCACGCGCTTGATTGATTTCTTGATCGATAGATGCTTGCGCTTGTTGACGAATGCGCTCGCCTTCCGCTTGGGCTTGCGATTTTGCATCTTCGACGAGCTGATTGGCACTCTTGTTCGCTTGCTCGATTAGAGCGGCAGCCTTGGTCTTTGCAAGATCAAGTTCCTGCTGGACATTTTGCTCCGCGGTCGCCAAATCTGCTTTTGCTTTTTCTGCGGCATTCAGACCTTCAGCAATTTTACGCTGACGCTCATTGATGGCACCGATAAGTGGTGGCCACACGAATTTCATGCAAAAAATCACAAATATTGCAAAAGCAATGGCTTGACCGACGAGGGTAAAATTGATATTCACGTGATCACCTCTTTGTTAATGAAAAATCAGTTTCATTGATCATGTTTGGTAGTCAAATCTTGACTATATTTGATAGAAAGTCTCCGAATACCAAACATTTACAACTGAGCTTTCGGATTAACCTGCTAGAGGGTTAGCGAACAACAATAGCATAGCAATACCAACACCGATCATCGGAATAGCATCAAGAAGACCTGCTACGATGAACATACGAGTTTGCAATTGTGAGCCAAGCTCTGGTTGACGCGCAACGCCTTCTAAGAATTTTCCACCTAGAATAGCAAAACCAATACCTGTGCCAAGTGCGCCAAGACCGATAAGTAGTGCTACTGCGATAACTGTGTAACCACCTAATACTGGATCCATTGATGTATCCTCATTTACCTATTGAATGTCTAATTAATGTTCAGTTGATGATGCAAGCGACATATAAACTATCGTCAGCATCATGAATACGAACGCTTGAAGTGTAATAACTAAGATGTGGAAGATAGCCCACGGTACCGATAAAGCCCATTGAATCCAAAACGGCATTAGAGCAATCAGTATGAAAATCAATTCCCCAGCATACATGTTGCCGAACAGACGCAAACCAAGTGATACAGGTTTGGCTATTAGAGTAACTGCTTCTAGGATGAAGTTGATGGGAATCAAAATCGCTTGTACGATTGGGTTTTTGGCGCCAAACGGATGTAGTGTTAACTCACCGATAAAGCCGCCCAAACCTTTTTCTTTAATGCTATAAAAGATAATCAGTGCAAAGACAGAGAACGACATGCCAAGCGTGATGTTAGGATCAGTCGTTGGAACAATCTTAAAGAAAACATGATGTGGATCATGGCCCATAGCGGCACCGATTTGCCCAGCAATACCTGGAATGAAATCAACAGGTATCAAATCCATCAAGTTCATCAAAAAGATCCAGACAAAAATGGTCAACGCCAATGGCGCAATCAGTTTTGATGTACCACTGTATGAATCGCGAACGTTGTTATCAACAAACTCAACGATCATCTCAACTGCTGCCTGAGTTTTTCCAGGCACGCCTGAAGTGACTTTTTTGGCAACCATCCAAAAGACGGCGCAAAATAAGATACCTAGACCAATCGACCATAGCATAGAATCAAGATGGATAGCGTTAAAGCCCATTGCCCCTGCTTCTTCAGCAGTATGAGCAACTTTCCAACCTTCGCCCGGCAGATAGCCATACGTCCAATTCGTTAAGTGGTGAGAGATATATTCTGATGATGTTTGCTCGGATGCCATAATGTAAGCTTCTTATTAATCAACGATTTAATCAACTACCAAAAATATGGTTGTCATCTGATGAGGTGTAGTATTGATATCTATCTTGCTATTAAGCAGACAAATAAACCGTACTAAATCACTCATGTAACCAACAACATCCAACCCATAGTTCTATTACTAATATGCAGTATTTGATAGCGTGAGATAAATTTTAGCTATCAAAAAAGGGCTTATGATAACTCAGTAATAGCCCTTGCATTTTTATACGCAAAATTATTATATATGTGCTTGCTCACTGACCGTTTTTTACGATCGGCACTTAATGTAGCGCTTATAAGCAAAATATTTAGCCGCCTATATTAATGCAGCGTTGTATTCGTGTAAAGTCAATTGTGATTTTTTTATCCACTGTATGAATAAGTTAGCCACCAGTTTTACTTGCTAATATAGCCACTAACCATAATTAGATATCAATACTCTAATTATCAGCGATACAGATAGTTGAATAACCCCTACCCTCTCACTGCATACTACGTCTAACATTGAGACTCATAGTGCGGTCTTTACAATCACTGGTGCTATCCTAAGACAGCGTTGTGCTTCGACTTTTCGAACTAGTCATAGAGAAGCTGGACGGCAGGGTGACTTGCCAGTACTATTAATAAACCATCTGTTTAGCGATCATTTATTAGCGCTAGCGTATATGCCACAACATCCAACTGTGACTAATTTGCATTACCATAAAACCGATAAACAGCGCTGGCGCAGATAGGGGTTGTACGGTAATAAAAATTAGTGCAAAACCAAACACGGTCAATAACCATTTTGACATTTGACCCCGATATAGCTGGCTAACGATGTGTTGGCGCGCGCGATATCCGGTGTACCAAAAAATAAAAAACGCAAATACTGCTTGAGTGATAAAACTTAGTAGCGCACCAATTGCAGCACTTTTTGCTATCGTAAGCTCACTATGTAACCAAATAGTATCTACTATCCAAGCAATGATAATAAGGATAAATAGTATCCATGCTTGTCGTTTAATATAGATGCCAATCTTGTCTTTTTGCGTGCGTTTGGCAGGCTTGGTCATCGGTATTCCTATAGCCCTTACAGCATTGGGACAATATATCATACTTATGATAATTTTATCCGTGAATGACTTACTCTACAGGCATTACCTTTCGGCCAAAATAAAACGCTACTTATTATAGGTAGAGCGTAACTATTAAGCAAGTAAAATATGACTTTTATCAGTCACCTAACGCATTTTGCTAAGATTATTATATTATTTGGTCTGTAATAAATGCTTGAAGCGAAGCTATACAACCAACTCAAACAATCCTAGCAAATTGCTGTTTTTGGCTACATTACGAGATACATTGATATATCTGTTTGGCCATACTCTGCCAACCGCTGATAAAGTCATCGCTACTACTCATATCTTCTGGCTGTACCGTACTCTTCACTGGTTGTAACTTCGCAAGTAAGCCTTTTGCTGGCTCACTTGGACTGACTAAACACATTTGCTTAGTTGGGCGTTGCTCATTCAACCAACGGAGTTGGCTTGCTTTTGGCGATAGATGATGATCCACGCTAAGGCTACCAACGAGCGTCAAATTTAGACTATCTTCGATATATTGATACGCATCATGATAAGCCCAATAAGGTCGTGTTTTTGAGGCACTCTGAATAGAGCTTTGCTCAAATGCAGTAACTTCTTTGTCTAGTTGCTGTGCAAATTTTTTCGCGTTGGCTTGATACAAGTCTTTATACTGTGGATTTGCATGACTATGAATCACAGCCAATGCACGGGTAATGGCTTTGGCATTTTCAGGATCTAACCAAATATGTGGATCTAGTGTACCCGCGATAGCGGCGCCCTTTACATCACGTAATGGATGACGATTGAATGCATCGAACTCAAATAAAGCAATGGCATTTGGGGCTGTTTTTAAGCTCGCTGCTAGATTGTTTTCTAGCGGCTCACCGAACCATACGACGAACTTACTGTCTTTGATTGCTTTGATATCACCTGGGCTGATACTACCATGATGTCCCACCTCCCCCGCTTGCAATAGTCGATTCGCTGATGGCGCGCCTTCTGTTACTGCTTCACTTAACAAGAATAGCGGATAATTACTAACACTGACCGTTGCAGCTTGTGCATTCAGTGTGAAAGACCCTAGGACTATCAATCCTGTCATTAGCAAGCGCTGTAATGTGATAAGCGAACGTACGGAGTAAGTAAAAACAGCGTTCATAGTAAGCTCTTTTATTGTTAGATAGCATTGTTGGATAACGAACGTATGAGTAATAGTGTCTTGCCCCACTCCTGTAAAAAGGGTAGATATACAAGACTACTATAAGTAAATTAACTCATTTCTTATAGTAGTATGTTATACTATAACAATAAAAAACGCTATCATAAAAAACGTCATGCGATTACCATGCTATTTTTAGGAGCTTGTACCATGTCTATTACTTCATCGATCTGCGAACATTTGCATGATGTGCAAGATCTGACTCCGCATGATGTTCATGAACGCTTAGCAGCAGCTAAAGAGCATTGCCGTGTAAATGGCGCGCGCTTTACGCCTTTGCGTCAGCAGATATACCAATTAGTCTTGGAGGCAGATCAGCCCGTTGGCGCTTATGACCTAATCACTCAGTTGCAGCAAATGCGGTTGTCTATACCTAATGATAGTAATATTCAAAAAGTAGCGAGTTCACCAACAGTGTCGGTAGAAACTAAGATAACCAAAAAACGCACGCCGAAAAATGTCGCGCCGCCAACGGTTTATCGCAGTTTAGAATTTTTGCTAAGTGAAGGGTTGATTCATCAATTAACCTCTATTAATGCTTATGTTCCTTGCTGTCATCCTCGCGCCCAGCATACAGCCGCATTTTTGATCTGCGATCAGTGTCAACGGGTGCAAGAATGCAGCAGCCTGCCCGTTCAGGAAATGATGAGCTTTGCCGAGCAAGATGTGGGGTTTGTGGTTGAGCGTAGCGTCATTGAGCTTAGCGGTCGTTGCCAAGCTTGTCAGTAAGGCTACTGTGGTTCGTGTAAACGTTTTAAGCATGATTCGTCGATTGTCTATTTAACTATGCGTTGTCATATTATGAATATCTCTACCCTACCTTCTAATCAGTTAAATACTACTGTTGCGAATAGCAGTACTGTGAGTAATGCTGACAAATTATTGAGCTTAAACAATATCAGTTACCATATTGGGCCTCAACGCCTGCTCTCTCACATCGATATTGACATTGCTGTTAATGAGACGGTCAGTCTTATCGGTCCCAATGGCGCTGGTAAATCAACACTAGTCAAACTCATCTTAGGTTTGATTGAGTCAACTGATGGCTCTATGACAGCACATAAGCCGCTACAGCTTGGTTATGTACCGCAGCGATTTGCTGTGCCACCGATATTACCACTGCGTGTCTGCGACTTGTTGGGGCAAGCAGATAAAAAACGTTTAACCTCTGAGCAGCGACAGTTTATCTTTGATAACTTATCATTAACGCATTTACTGTCACGGCAGATGTTGCATTTATCAGGTGGTGAGACGCAGCGCGTGTTGCTAGCTAGAGCGCTACTAGACAAACCTAACTTGCTTATTTTAGATGAGCCGATGCAAGGTCTCGATCCCGATACTGAAGTTTGGCTATATCAGTTCATTGATGAGCTGCCTGATTTCTTACGTTGCGCCATGCTAGTGGTGTCTCATGATTTGCACTGGGTCATGAAAGGCAGCCGCCGCGTCATTTGTTTGAATAAGCATATTTGCTGTGAAGGACAACCAAGCGAGCTAGCTATTAGTACTGAGTTTCAAAAGCTATTTGGTCATCATTATGAGCAGCCATACGTGCATCAGCCCCATGCCTGTGAACACCATGCACCAAGCAAGCTATAGCGTCAGTAATCAAGGCTCAAAATCGCCAAAATCCAGCTCATTAAAGCCAAAACTATTAAACATATAAATAATACGGCTTTACTCTTTTATAAAAAATTTTACGGACATTCATTATGACTGCTTGGTTAGCCATCATTGCGCCTGCTTGGATCGCTGGCAGTATATTAGCGTTATTATCAGCGCCGTTAGGTTGCTTGGTATTGTGGCGGCGCATGGCGTTTTTCGCCGATGCCTTAGCTCATGGCACGTTGCTAGGTGTGGCTTTGGCTGTGTGGTGGCAATTGCCAATGGGTATCGGCATTGCATTAGTCAGTGTCATGGTCGTACTGGGCCTGGTCTTGATTGATGATGAGCGTCTGCCAGTGGATGCTGTACTGGCAGTCGTTTCGGTATCGCTCTTATGCCTAGGCTTGCTGGCTTTGACCCAATTGACTGACCAACAGGCCAATGTGCTCGGGTTTTTATTCGGTAACTTGTTGGATCTTGATTGGGCAGATTTGCCTTTACTTGCTGGTAGCGTACTAGCTGGCTTGGGACTGCTTATTTACATTTGGCCTGCGCAAATCAAGCTGGCAACGCATGAAGCATTGGCACGTATTCAAGGTATCAACCCAACACGGCAACGGCTGTTTTTTATGGGTGTACTGGCAGGGTTTTGTGCGATTGCTCTACAGGCAGTTGGCAGTCTATTAATCAGCGGATTATTAGTGCTACCTGCACTGACCGCACGTCTATGGTCGGCATCGCCAAAACAAATGGTGATTATAGCGTTGATAATCGCTCAACTGGGTGTGACACTTGGTGTGTGGGGCAGTATTTGGCTAGATATTCAGACAGGTCTTTCTATCGTCTTGATATTAGCTGCTTTATTTTTTACTGCACTCATTTTTTCGAAGTTAATAAAGATGAAACTTTAGTTAGCGTCGCTGTAAATACGTTATAATAAATAAAACGTGACTGTTTTTCGCTATCTTTTTGTTCGACTTTATTTTATTAATATAATGAATACTTTAGTTCGATAATACTATAAGGTGGCTCTAGACTTTAAATTTGCTATTGCTAGTTGATAGTATAAATATCGTTGATTAGAGTCAAAGTAAGCTCAAGGCAAACGCTGTGCTCTTCTATAGTAGATTGATGATAATTATAAATACCCAGTGAAAAATAGTAGCTCATTTATCCATACTCGCGCTAACAATACTTATTGTTGTGATTCGATAAGGGACTGAACCAATGCCAAACTATCCTGCCAATAAGTTAAGCACCTCCGACCAAACAATAAATATTTTACAGATTACTGATTTGCATTTATCGACGCCTGTCCTTATTGATGAGAGTAATACCTATAGTGATGATATGGCTTGTCAGCGTAGCTTTGAAGCCGTGCTCCAACAGGCACTTAGTGAAGATATTCGCTGTGATTTGATTATTGTGACAGGTGACTTGGTCAATCGAGTAAAGTCTTCAATTTACGATCATATCTTTACTGTATTACAGGCGACTCAGATTCCTTTTGCTTGTATTGCTGGTAATCATGATGTGACGGACGAGAATGGTAAAGACTTGCCGTTTTTTCAACGAGAGCTTGTCGCTCAGTCTGCTGACTCACGTTTGTTAAGTCGTCATGTCATTGAGACTGAATACTGGCAGCTGTTGTTATTAGACTCCTCTATTTCTGGTAAGGTCGCAGGCGAGATTACGCCTACTGATATCAATTGGTTATGTGAGAGACTCAGCACCTGTGATAAGCCCGCATTAATCGCCCTACACCACCATATTGTTCCAGTTGATTCTGACTGGATTGATACCCATATGGCAGAAAACACTGAGAGCTTTTGGCAGCATATGGCGCCATTTGAACAGCTACAAGTGGTGATCAGTGGCCATACTCACCAAGAGCAAGTTCGACTGCGCCAAGGTGTTACAGTCTATAGCACGCCATCTACCTGCTATCAGTTCAAACCCTATGAAGATGATTTTTCTTATGATGAGCATGCATTACCAGGATATCGCTGGTTGCAATTAGCCAACAATGGAACAGTTGCAAGCTGGGTTGAAAGACTGGATACTTGATGCCCAGAATTATTGGGAATAGTATAACCATTAGCCCTTTGTACTTATAGCTTTCGTCAATAATTCCTAATCAAAAATGCAGTGATGAACAAATAAAATATGCATTCAATATAAAAAATCACTTCATTATTATTACAAACAATGATACAACTTATGAAATAAAGCAAGGGTGGCCCAATATCTAATATGAAGCCACTGCACGATAGCTAGGATGGCCCATTAACCACAAGCTCAGTTTTCACAATCACTGACCTACGGCATGCTTTAGACAGTATTATTCAAACCGAAGTTTATATAACAACCTATCTAACAATCGGTATATAACTGTCAAGATATAAAGTCTACGATATTATTTGATCAGCTGTGTTACTTGTATTACCAAGTGGTGAAACGTTTGATAAAAGGACAAATTGTAGCGTTTGTAGCATTAATAACGTCTTGTCTTTTGATACGTCGTTTTATTGAATTAATTTGAAAAAGTAGGATACCCATATGAGCACCCTGACCACGAATCCGAGTGAAGTTAAATTTACTCCTTATGTGCCGGCCAAAGACGAAGAGTATATGTCTGATGCGCAGTTGGAGCACTTTAAGGCTATTTTATTGGATTGGAAAAACCAACTGATTGGCGAAGCGGATCGTACCAAAAACTACATCCAAGATGAGTCAAGCGCCATGCCAGACATCAATGACCGTGCCACTCAAGAAGAAGAGTTTGCATTGGCATTACGTACTCGCGACCGTGAGCGCAAACTTATCCGCAAAATCGACAAATCTATGTTAGAAATCGAAAATGATGACTATGGATTTTGTGAGACTTGTGGTGTAGAGATTGGATTACGTCGCCTTGAAGCACGTCCAACCGCTACTCAATGTATCGACTGCAAAACCTTATCTGAAATCAAAGAACGTCAAAACCAAGGCGCTTAGATCAGATATTACAGATATAAATGTAAGCATAAGCGACCTTATAATAGGTCGCTTTTTGTATTTTAGACTGTCACTATTTTGTTGCGTTACTGACTTTGCTCTGATAAATACAATCGCCTGAATAATGACAGTACTAACAAAACAATCTCATTTAATGAATATCTTTTGATACTTATATTTATTATTCTATCTTTATTACCTTTTATAGACAGCCATTTATTTTGAAAACAATGCCTACAGCTATGCCAAATCAAACGCCACCATCCCAGCCCATTGGCCGCTTTGCGCCTTCACCAACGGGTGAGTTACATCTTGGCTCTCTAACCACCGCGCTTGCCAGCTTTTGCCATATAAAATCAATCGGTGGTAAGTGGCTGTTGCGTATGGAAGATACCGATACTGAACGCTGTGATCGGCAATTCACTGAGCAAATTTTGATGGATCTTGAGGCACTTGGATTACATTGGGATGGTGATGTTATTTATCAGTCTGAGCGCATTGATATCTACAACGATTATCTATCATCATACCTAGGGCCGTTGACCTATGGCTGCCAATGCTCCCGTAAAGACTTAGAACAGTACTGGGCGCAAGAAGGGATAAGTAGAAACCATAGTCTTGCTAGCTTAGCTGCGCTGACCGACCAGACATCGTTAGACGAACAAGTTTCATCAATTGGCCAAGTACAGCCAAATCGGCAGCGCTATCCGCGGCGCTGTGTGGCAGCTGACCTTGATAGACAGCAGCATAAGCTACGTATTCAGCTACCAGACTATCGGATTGGGTTCAATGATGGTATTCAAGGACTACAATGGGATAATCCGCAGCAGACATTAGGCGATATGGTTGCTCGCCGCCAAGATGGTATGATTAATTATATACTGGCAGCCAGCCTCGATGATGGTCTACAGCAGGTTACTCATATCATGCGTGGTCTTGACATCCTACCTATGACGACGGCGCAAATCGGTATCATGCAAGCCGCGCGCCTACCTACTATTGACCAATGGTATCATCTGCCATTGATTAATAATGCTGACGGCCAAAAACTCTCTAAGCAGAACCTTGCTCAACCAATCGACACATCAGATCCGAGCCAACTTATTGCTGAAGCCTTATCACTATTACAGCAACCAAAGGTCGATATCGATACCCCAGAAAACATGCTTAAACAAGCCATTGCTCAATGGGACAATACCCCATTACAAGGCAAGCAACAGTTAAACTTGTCCTATTAATAGGAGTTCAAAAGCTATAAGTAGACAATAAAAAGCGCCACTATGAGTGACGCTTTTATTGCAATAATGCTAGACGCTATTTACCGAAACTCTGAAGCTATGCAAAGACTATTATATATAGAGCCTATTAATAATAACGGCATTGGCTTTTTTCTATTTCAGGGCTTTCTTTATATATCTTTAATAATAGCGCGACCATAACCAAACTAATCAACATAGATGATCCGCCATAACTAAAGAATGGCATAGTCAAACCTTTGGTTGGAATGGCACCCATATTCATCGCAGCGTTAATAATCGTCTGGGCAATAAATACCACACCGATTCCGAAAGCGGTGTAGCTCATGCGCATTTGACGACGTTTTAGCGCGTTGTAACTGATACGCATCGCACTACCGATGATCAACGCTTCAAGTATCAGTACCATGCTGACACCGACGAACCCTAACTCTTCACCCGTAATGGCCAATAAGAAATCCGTGTGCGCCTCAGGCAAATGCGACAGTTTCTGTACACTTTCGCCATAGCCGACACCCGTGAACTGCCCACGACCAAAGGCGATCAAACTACGTGCCAGCTGATAATCGGTATCCTGCACGTCATCAAATGGATCCATAAATGACATCACACGCACCAGTCGGTACTCTGCCGTAGTCACCATCAACACTGCACCGCCAACAGCAGCAGCACCCAAGGCTAAGAAGTGCTTGTAAGGTGCCCCAGCGATATAAAAAATCGCGAACAGCGTACCAATAATGACGACAAAAGAACCAAAGTCTGGCTGCGACAATAGCAGTATCGTGATCAGCGCCACTACCAACATAATTCGTAAGAAACCATCTAGGCCATTACGAACCTCAAAAGATCGACGCACCACAAAGTCAGATACAAACACAATCATGACCAATTTGGCTAACTCGGCTACCTGAAAATTAAAGCCGCCTACTGTAAGCCAGCGTTTGGAGCCATTAATTGGTGTGCTAAACAACGTGGCAACAAGCAATAGCCCCGTGATGCCCAACAAAGCAAACTGGGTCTCAGTTTTATAAAGGGTGCGTAAAGACACGCCATAATAAGGAATGACTGCAACGATTAAACCAATCGTCATATACAACAGCTGGTTTTTGAAAAAATACAGCTCTGTCATACCGCGGCTAAGCGCAAAAGGGATAGAAGCAGAAGCAACCATCAGCAGACTAAGCACCATCATACAGCCGACGCTTGATAATAAAATTGCACGCGCTGACGGCATAGACAGAACCCCGTCTGAGCCAGAGGTTTGCTTGGTTTGGGGCGAGGAACGAAAAAAAGAAGAGAGCGCCATAATTTTATATACACTAACAAACGAAAAAACACGGCGTCTATGAAACGCCACCGTTTAAAAAATCATAAAATAAATCGTACTAGATAGATGGTGATAGAAAGCCTTTAACCCTCGGCAAACGCCTTAGCTAGCACCTATTTCAGTAATCAAGATTATATGCTTGACAGTAGCAGCAATCTATAAGCAAAACAATCATTTATCCAGAAAATACTGGCTGTTGCTAGAGAATAGACATCTGCTATGCCAACCTATATAGCTGCTTAATATATTCGACTACCTATCAAGCTTCTAATTGTGCGGTGTCTAATTGCTTGACCAGTTGGCTAAAGTGTTCACCGCGCGCGGCATAACCACTATATTGGTCAAAGCTAGCACAAGCGGGTGACAGCAATACAGCTTGTACTTGCGATAAACTACTGGTAGTGACTTGTTGGATGGTCGCAAATGCGTTCTCTAGTGTCTGACACTGATGTAGTGCGACATCATCACTCAATTTCGCAGCTCTGAGATGTTGTTCAATCTGCTGACCATCCTCACCAATGAACAAGACTTGGCTCACATATTGATTGATAAAAGGCGTTAATTCACCAAACTGTTGCCCTTTGCCTTGCCCGCCTAGGATCAATAGTAGCTTACCGTCTTTTGGCGCATAGACTGCGCCCAAGCCTTCGATAGCGGCCATGGTCGAACCAATATTGGTGCCTTTAGAATCATTGAAATAATCAATACCAGCAGCATTGGCCACATATTGGCAGCGATGTTCAAGACCTGTGAACTGCTGTAAAGTGGTCAGCATACTCTCTAGCGGCAATCCTGCAAGCTCGCCAAGTGCCAGAGCCGCTTGCGCATTCAGTAGATTATGACGACCTTTAATCAACAGTTTGTCTGCCGACAGTAATCGTTCTGTACCACGAGCAAGATAAGTTTGGCCTTCTGTGTCGGTAATCAGACCATACTGACCTTTATCAGGGGCATGAATACCCGTACTAATTCTCGGTAGGTTGTCTGCGACCAATGGACGAGTGAGTGCATCTTCACGGTTAATCATTACCGACTTTGCACCTTGGAATATACGGTGTTTGGCTTGATGGTAACCGAGCATATCTCCATGACGATCTAAATGATCAGGCGACATATTGAGCACAGTTGCTACTTTTGCGCCCAAGTTGGTGACAGTTTCTAATTGGAAACTAGACAGCTCAAGTACCGCAAGCTCCATATCAGAATTATCTAGCAATGTTAAAGCGGGTACACCGATATTGCCACCAACACCCACGTTAACGCCAGCATCAGCTGCCATTTGACCAACTAACGTAGTGACCGTACTTTTGGCGTTAGAACCTGTAATTGCTACGATGGGTACGGTACACGCTTCGCAGAACAGTTGAATATCGCTAACTACAGGAATATTGGCTTGGCGAGCAGCAGCCACAGCGGTAGTCTCAAGAGAAATACCTGGGCTAATGATAATACGTGCCGCTTGCTGTAATAAATCGGCATCTATCCCACCGAACTGACGAATCTCAATCTCGGCTGGCAACTGATCGGCCAATTTAGGGGTAACTTGAGCATCAGTGACTGCGACTTGATAGCCTTGCTTGGCCAGATAATGCGCGACTGACAATCCAGACTGCCCCAAACCGACCACGACTTGTAGACCACTACCCTTATGAAGTAAGGCTTCTGTTGCTGTATTAGTGGTCATATCTATTCCTTCTATTAAACGAGAAAAGTTGTATCAAATAAATCTGCTGTATAGCGACTCTAATCGACACCGCTAAGATGTGCAGCATCTTAACGCCATCGTTCAGATTTCGGTACTGATTTTTTATGAGTTTATGCTATTATTCGCCTGTTTTTATATTAAGTGGCTAATGCTATAATAGTCAGCTTGATTAATATTTATCAGTATTTTGCTGAGCACATTGCTCAAGCATTTTAGTTTAGCATGTTGTCACATTTATCGCGCTATTGTCACGCCTCTTCATCAACGATTCTCGTTGTGATAAGGGTGTATCAGACAATTTTGATAATTTGACGAGTGATATATCACCTTCTACTACAGCAAGTGA
This sequence comes from Psychrobacter sp. Ps1, assembly GCF_022129425.1. Taxonomy (NCBI): domain Bacteria; kingdom Pseudomonadati; phylum Pseudomonadota; class Gammaproteobacteria; order Moraxellales; family Moraxellaceae; genus Psychrobacter; species Psychrobacter sp. Ps1. The sequence goes on from NZ_JADQAN010000005.1 coordinate 99,735, forward strand.
TTGCTGACTCTATATATTATTGTAGGTACATCTATCTAGTTGCCTATTTTAAGCAATCTTTTAAAAAATATTTTTAGGTAATTTACTGCCCTTATCATCGTATTGATTATTGATGAGCGTATTTTTGATACCAAAAAAATCAGTAGATACTTCGGTTATTAGTTAGATATCTTCGTTAGATATTTTGGTTATTAGTTTCTCACAATCCAACACAGCAACATGACCTAGTGCATGTTGAAGTAAAAGAAAAATGAATAGCTATTATTAGCGACGCGATCATTTTATAAATGAGTAATGATTACTTTTTTTGCCTCTAACCCTATGTAGTTTACTTATGACATCTTTTATTGATAACTTGCGTGACGAGTGGTTTTCCAATGTTCGCGGTGACGTTTTATCGGGTTTGGTTGTAGCCCTAGCTCTTATTCCAGAAGCCATTGCCTTTTCTATTATCGCTGGTGTCGATCCAAAGGTTGGCTTATATGCCTCATTTTGTATCGCGGTAGTGATCAGTTTTGTCGGTGGTCGTCCAGGTATGATTTCGGCGGCGACTGGCGCTATGGCACTGGTCATGGTCGATTTGGTTGCTGACCATGGACTGCAATATTTGCTTGCCGCAACTTTGCTTTGTGGTGCCATTCAGGTCGTGATGGGCATTCTAAAGCTTGGTAATCTGATGCGCTTTGTTTCTCGCTCAGTGGTTATCGGTTTCGTCAACGCTTTAGCAATATTGATTTTTGCTGCGCAATTACCAGAACTGAACCCCATGACTGAGCGTGTTGGCACGACCGTTTATATCATGACGGCAGCTGGTTTGGCGATTATTTATCTGTTTCCCCTTATTCCTAAAATCGGTCGCATCGTTCCTTCACCGCTTATTTGTATTGTTGGTTTGACCGCTGTTGCAATGTATATGAATCTTGACATTCGCAACGTTGGCAGCATGGGTGATTTGCCAGATTCATTGCCAGTATTCTTGTTGCCTGACATTCCATTAAACCTAAATACCTTGCTGATTATTGCACCATACTCTATCGCGCTTGCCATCGTTGGTCTTTTAGAGTCTATGATGACAGCGACAATCGTCGATGAATTGACCGATACACCAAGTGATAAAAACAAAGAGTGTCGTGGTCAAGGTATGGCTAATGTCGTATCAGGTTTCTTTGGTGGTATGGCAGGCTGTGCAATGATTGGTCAGTCAATGATCAACGTCAAATCAGGTGGTCGTACGCGTCTATCTACTTTGATAGCCGGTGTTGTTCTTCTTATCATGGTAGTATTCTTAAGCGAATGGGTCAGTCAAATTCCAATGGCAGCCTTGGTTGCAGTCATGATTATGGTATCGATTGGTACGTTTAACTGGCAATCTATTCGCGAGTTTAAGACGCATCCAATGTCGTTCAATATCGTTATGCTAGCGACTGTATTGACTACCGTCTTTACTCACAACTTAGCTTACGGTGTCGGCGTAGGTGTCTTACTATCTGCCTTGGCATTTGCCAATAAAATTGGTCAGTTCCTAACCATCTTTAGTGAATATGATGACAGCAGCAACACCCGTTACTATTATGTTCAAGGGCAGGTATTCTTTGCCTCTACCACCCAGTTCTTGCATAGTTTCGATACCAAAGAAGCTGTAGACAGTATTCAGATTGATGTAAGCCAAGCGCATTTTTGGGATGTCAGCGCTGTTGATACCTTGGACAAACTAGTGATGCGCTTGCAACGTGAAGGTATTGATGTCAAAGTGGTAGGACTAAACAATGCGAGTCGAACACTGATTGATCGCTTCTCTGTTCATGACCGCCGAGACATTGGCTTGTTAGACTAAGCGAAACTGCTAAGCGAATCTACGCGGTTGCCATGTGGCTATATTATTAGTCCATGGCTGATGTATAGGATATTAATAGACAGTTATCTTGGTAAAAGGGTTGGATGTATTTTGAATACGCCAACCCTAAACTAAGATAGCCGATTTTTATTATTAAAATGATGTGGTCGTTTTATGAGTAATTTAAAACCAGATAGTGTGATTGCTTGCTTGGACTGTCCTGATCATGTTCAAGCGGTACTAGAGGCCAGTATGTGGGCGTCTATTCGCCTGCGCGCGCCTGTTGGCTTATTGCACTCGATGCCAAGCTTGCAGCAAAAAGCCGCTATTAATTATTCTGGTTGCCTCAATATTGATGATGAGAATGCTTTGCTCGAACAGTTCACATCCAAAGAGCATCTGAGCAACTGTGAGCTAAAAGCACAGGGGCGACTGCTATTATCTCAAGCAACCTCGTATTGTGAGCAGCAACGCCATAAGCTAAAGACATATACACTACATCGTCATGAGAACCTCAATCAGAGCATTGATTACGTCGATGACAAAGCACAAATGATCGTTATAGGTCATCATGTCACCTGCAAATCAACACTTAGCCAACTCATTCGAGTCAGTCACTGCCCCATTTTGGTGACACATGCACCATTTTTGCCCCCTACTACTGCTTTATTTGCGTTTGATAACAGTCCAACGTGCCATAAACTACTAAATTGGCTGTGTAAAACGCCACTGGTGCGTGCACTAACGGTTCATATTGTGATGGTTGGCAAGGAAACTTCTGATAACTGTGATGCATTGCGTGAAGCCTATGCCAAGCTCAAACAGGCGGGTATCAAATCCAAAAAGACATTGCTAGATTGCCGTGATGTCGCGGCAGCTTTGAACTACTATCAAAACCAACATGATATCGGTTTACTTATGACTGGGGCTTTTGGCCAATCTCGTTTACGCGAATTACTACAAGGTAGCGATACAAAAAAGCTATTGGTCAGTACGAAAACTCCTTATCTACTATTTCCTAAAGCCTAACGACGTATATATAAACACGCCCAAACCCTTTATCTATCTAAGCCCAGGGGTCTGACTACTATGTTAGACTCTGCTGCTTACCTCTATTTTCTCTCTACCTTTCCGCCATTCATCTTTGATACGCTTGCATGAAAAGGCCAAGCTAACGACCAAACTCAAGTTAGCAAATCGTCACATGAAATAAAGGGATAGCCTCCCCAAGCACTCAAAAAGTTGGTTATAATAAAGTTTTCGTTAACCAAACGCTAAAGATTGATTCACCTTTATTATGCTTGTAGCGATGGCTCTAATCGTTGCATCGTAGCCCATACTCTATGTTACTACTGTTATTACTTTTTAATGAACAACGCCAATTCTACCTCCCCCCTTGAGTAGGTTGGCACAGTTCTTGAATAACTTACAGTAAGCAAGGCAGAGATATGATGATGCACCATAGTACTTCTATCAATCTGCGGCATCACACAAATAAGGAATTTTTTATGAAGCTAATCACTGCGATCTTAAAACCGTTTAAGCTCGACGACGTGCGTGAAGCGCTTTCCGACATCGGTGTTAAAGGTGTCACTGTCACTGAAGTCAAAGGTTTCGGTCGTCAAAAAGGTCATACAGAGCTCTATCGTGGCGCAGAATACGTGGTGGACTTTTTACCTAAAGTAAAAGTCGAAGTCGCTGTGATCGACGAGATGGTTGAGCCTGCTATCGAGGCAATCACTCGTATCGCTAGCACTGGTAAGATTGGTGATGGCAAGATTTTCGTCACTGCACTTGAGCAAGTTATCCGCATCCGTACGGGTGAAACGGGACCTGACGCTATCTAAATTTGAAAACCTACCTACGGGCATAAACTTATAGGTACAGACTCTTACAGCATTTTTATCTATCGGTAATGCCGATATCTATATTATAAATTCAAGGGGGAATTTAAATGGAAAGTCAAATCTTTGAGCTCCAATATGCGCTTGATACGTTTTACTTTTTGATATGTGGTGCGTTGGTCATGTGGATGGCAGCAGGCTTCACTATGTTAGAGGCCGGACTGGTCCGATCAAAAAACACAGTCGAAATCTTAACCAAAAACATTGCCCTATTTGCAACGGCTAGTATCATGTATATGGTATGTGGCTATGCGATTATGTATGGTGGCGATCTATTCTTAAGCGGAATTGCAGGCGGTGATACGTTAGTAGAAGACGCCCTAGCAGCCTCTGCTGAAAACGGCTTCGGTGGCGACTCTGTCTACTCTGCCGCATCAGACTTTTTCTTCCAAGTGGTCTTTGTAGCGACCTGTATGTCAATCGTATCAGGTGCCGTTGCTGAGCGCATGAAACTGTGGTCATTCTTGTTATTCGCTGTGGTCATGACTGGTGTTATCTACCCATTAGAAGGTAGCTGGACATGGGGCGGCAACGATGTCTTTGGTCTATTTAACCTAGGCGACATGGGCTTCTCTGACTTTGCAGGCTCTGGTATTGTACATATGGCTGGTGCTGCAGCAGCTCTAGCAGGTGTACTACTCTTAGGCTCACGTAAAGGTAAATATGGTCCTAACGGTGAGATACGTGCTATTCCTGGTGCCAACCTACCATTGGCGGCACTCGGTACACTAATCTTGTGGATGGGTTGGTTCGGTTTCAACGGTGGTTCAGTGCTTAAATTAGGCGACATCGCTAGTGCTAACTCTGTTGCAATAGTATTTTTGAACACTAATGCTGCTGCTGCTGGTGGTGCTGTCGGTGCCTTGATCTTAGCCCGCATCATCTTTGGTAAAGCGGATCTAACCATGCTTCTAAACGGTGTACTAGCAGGTCTAGTTGCCATTACTGCTGAGCCTTCAACTCCTTCTGCATTACAAGCCACTATTTTTGGTGTTATCGCCGGTATTATTGTAGTGCTATCTATTTTAGCCTTAGACAAAATCAAAATTGATGATCCAGTTGGTGCAATCTCAGTTCATGGTGTGGTCGGTCTATTTGGTCTGCTAATTGTACCTATTACTAACCCAGCATCTACCTTTATCGGTCAGATTATGGGTGCTGCAACCATCTTTGCTTGGGTATTCATTGCCAGCCTAGTGGTTTGGTCTATCATCAAGCTAGTTATCGGTCTACGTATCTCTGAAGAAGACGAATACGAAGGTGCTGATATTGCAGAATGTGGTATGGAAGCTTACCCAGAATTTATAAGATAAGCTCCTTTTAAGTAAGCTAAAGATTGATGTTAAATGCGCTGATACTACCCACTGTAGTATCGGCGTTTATAATTTTAGTGTTTAAAGTTCTCCCCTGTTGAAGCCATAAGCTTAAATCTAAAACGTAAAAAATCCCGCGAGACCTTTCGGTAACGCGGGATTTTTATGTATTACGCTAAAACTAATTTTTTAGTTTATTTCTTTTTCCACTCTTGGCTACGAGAGAATGGTCCGATATAGCCTTTTAGCTTCAATGTGTTGCCGCTTAAGCTTGCAGTCATACGATAGTCTTTGCCTTTTTCAGGGTCAGTAATCGTACCACCACTATATTTACCACCACCGTCAGCTTTTAGACCTTTAATAATGGTCGTACCAACGTGCTTTTTGCCTTTAGCTGAGTTAGTAGCAATAAGAGTACCGGTCAACACACCATTTGACTCAGTGATCTTTACCGTACCTTTTGGCTTGCCTTCATCATATGTCTGCCAAGTAGTGTTGGCTAATGGGTCAGCGGCGAATGCCATGCTAGCAATACCAATACCAGCAACTGCTAAAGTGGTCTTTGTAAATAATTTCATAGATTGACTCCCTTCATACAATGATTACTCGAAACGTTATGTTTCTGTTGTCCTATGCTTATCCTTTGCTAGAATCTTTCATTACGAGCTTTATGATTTCGACCTTTTTAAATGATAGTTACCATTACAACTTATAAGCTTTTGGTTAAAGATTCAAGCGACACAAGCGATGTCTTAACTCATTATAAGCAATTTTTAGGTTTTGCCTAGTAATTTTTTTACAGTTTCTTATTTCTATAAAAATAAAACCATATCAAAGAGTTACAGAAAAGGATTGTCGATATCTTTATCTAATTGGTCATCATTTTCCTTTGACTTAGCATCATTCTTGCTATATAGATTTTTATCTGCAAATGCTTGTACGATTTTTCCCGATAGCTCATGCAACTGTTGGGCTTGCTTATATCCTAACTCATCAAAAGTGAGATCAATATCACCATATATAATAATCTTGTCTTTTTGATTTTCAATGACAAGATCACCAATCTGCATGCTTTGATGGTCGTTGGCGAATGGCTCAATCATTTGATTATCCTTATTATCAGTAACATTTTATATTTTTCGAAATGTGGATATTTTAGGGGCTTACTTTCAGCTTAAGCCTGCAATTGTGCAATTAACCACTCTAAAATAGCCCAGACAAACAGCATCCACTCAGGCTCCTCCACAGGCGCCTCAGGGGTATCTGAGCTCTCACCCGCCTTCAATGGTAAATCAAACGCTTGAGATTTGGACTGACTATCTAGCATAGGTAATACATCGATGCCAATCTCAGTAGTCAGCTCATCGATACTGATCACATCGATGCGTTCTGACTCATCATTTGGGGCGTAATACACGCCTGCTTGATTGGTTGCTGGGATATATACCGCTTTAAAGAAGTGACTGGGCACAAGGACACGGTTAGCGAGCTGCTTGGTTTTTTTATTAGTAAATGCCACACCTGTGATGGTATACACCTCACCGTATTGCTGCGTTAAATACCGAGTGGCAGATTCAATATTACGCCAGATGTAGCGATTGTTACGTGGTGACTGCGGAGCGATATTGGCCAGACTAAAACTATCATACTGCTGGCTGCGATTGGCCATATTGGCATTGGGTGCCAAATGTCCTCGATCATAACCAGATCCTGAATAATCAGATAATGAGGCTCGTGCTGACTTTGGTAGTTTACTCTCTTCGTGAAAGCTGTCTTCACGATCGATCTGCTTAGCTTGTTGTAGACGCGTGCGATCGAGGTACTCTGCTGACCAGAGCGGTGTACGCGATACCCCCGAGTACATGACCGCAAAGCCATCCATGCATAGTGCTTGTGTGTCTTTTTTTAGCTTGGTATTGGTAAATTCAGGATAAACACCCCCATAAAAAGACTGGCTACACTGGGTCAAATCATCAGCGTGCGCTTGGGTAATACCCGTCGCGACAAGCAATACTGCCATCAGCGCACTATTCTTGCATCCGTACTTAAGCCTACTAAAACTTATCATTCAACTCTCAACCATTTATACTTGCTGTTACATGCTTGCTATCCTAGCAGGCGCTTGCCAATAAAGAAAGATAGCGCGCAAGTCGTGACATTTTAAATGGTATCCGCTATACTTAGGCGTTCAAAAAACGGTGAAGTGGGTGAGTGGCTGAAACCGCACGCCTGGAAAGTGTGTATACGTTCATAGCGTATCGAGGGTTCGAATCCCTCCTTCACCGCCAATCTTATGAAATCTTAGTTTTCCCACCTTGCCCCAATTCCACACATATACCAAGAAAACCCTTTATAAATAACGCGTCTAGCGTTTTTTTTATGCCTGCTGTTTTCCCAGTTCTACCCAATGCGACCCACCTATCACGTTACTTGTGTTGGTCTATTCTTTGGTCTATTATTCATATACATCGTAATTAGACCAACATTCGATCTAGATTTATACGACTTAGACCAACATGATTGCCTTAACGCTTTAAATGTATAGCTCGTAGGTACAAGGAATAGACCAACATGAAGTTGACTGATACCAAAATTCGTAAGCTTAAGCCCACTGATAAATGCACCCCTTCTTGTCCAGACAAATATAGTGATCAACAAGGTTTGCAGTTACTGGTACGTAGTTCAGGTACTAAAACTTGGATAAATGCATATCGCTTTAATGGTCAGCAGAAAAATATAACCCTTGGTACTTATCCTCTTATGTCTCTTTCTGAGGCAAGACAAGCGAATACTGATATCAAAATGCTATTAGCTAAAGGCATAGATCCAAAAGTTAAAAAGCGTCAAGATAAACTGGCTAATATCCACGCGCAGAAATTCAATGACTACGCATTAGATTGGCTAGCTGAACGCAAGCGTAACGTAAAGTCACTTACCTATAAGCAAGACTACAACCGCATGCATAAAGATGTGTTACCAAACTTTGAAGGTATTGCTTTAAAAAATGTAAGCTTTGAAGATTGCCGATCGATGGCAGATGAGATTGAGAAGCGAGTAAACAATAAAGGGGAACCACCACGTGAGGTCACCAGACGCACCATTGATTTGGTTGCTAATGTTTTAAAACGTGCCAAACGTGAACGTATCATTGAGCAAAACCCAATCGACGATCTAAAAGCACTTTACCCTAAAGCCAAAAGTCAGCACATGAAGCATGTAGATATTAATGAGCTACCCGCCCTACTACAAGCTATCGAAGGTTATCATGGTCACGACCAAACTAGATTGGGTATGAAATTCTTAGCCTATTCATTTTGTCGCACCATTGAGCTACGTATGATGAAATGGTCACACATTGATTTTGCTAACCGTTTATGGCGTGTTGATATCGACAATCTTAAAATTGCGCGTAAGCATGTCGTACCACTATCAGATCAAATGCTCGCAGTGCTAGAAGAGATGAAAGCCATCACAGGGCAGTATGAATATGTTTTCTATCACACGGGCATGCATCAGCCGTATAGCGAAGAGTTTATCAATAACGCGCTAGATATACTAGGGTATGCTGGTAAACAGACAGGACATGGCTTTCGCCACATCGCTTCAACCAATCTGAACGAGCTTGGATACATGGGCGATGCGATCGAAAAGCAAATGGCCCATGATAAAAAAAGTAGCATTCGCGCAGTGTATAACCACGCGCAACACTTAGAAGAACGTCGTAAAATCATGCAGGTTTGGGCTGATTTTTTAGACTTACTAAGAGACAAAGGCGAAGTTGTGGACTTCCAAACTGCTCGTCAGCAGATTGAGCATTCATTAGAAAGCAAACGTCCTGACTCATTACAAAATGCTGATAAGCAATCCTTGATTAAAGCCTTGCTAAACCAAGGGCTTACAGTAGATGATTTGCAAGGTTATATTGTTAATAGTTAGATAGTATAAACAGCCTAAAAAATTAGCGAAATTTCCCTGTCTTATCTGCAATAAATTGTGCATTAAAGTCAGCTGGGCTCTGTTCATCTATAGTCTGCTCATCACGGCTTTCTTGAGGATAGAATGGCTTTACTGGCCCACTGTTCTGATTTGTTTCAACAGTAACATTTAATGCGTATTCATCAATATGAATTTTCGAATGACCTAACATCCCGTCACCACATGTACTACTTGGATTTTCTTGAACTTCAATTAATGAAGTATCCTCAGACCTAGCTTCTGTCTCACCATCTTCCTTTTGCGAGCTAGAGGGCTGCGTTTGAGGAATGCTATCAAAAAAAGCATCTTGATTAGGAAAGGATGAATTTAGCCGAATTTCTTGATTTCGTGTCTGATTATAAGCTGACTCAACCAACTCATTTAAGATATCTTGCTGTGTCTTGCCATGACTCTTAGCAAGGTATCTTAGGTTCTCTTTATTCTGTTTCGTCAGCTCTAAGCCAGTCTGTTTAATTTTCTTAGCCCTATCACGAGAATTTTTCGAGTTACAAGCATCTTTTATTTTCTTTATAAACTCTTCTCTTGTTTGCTCATCAACTTTACCATTTAATTGCGCAAGATTGTTGCTACCCCATAGTTTCTCAAAATTCCAGTAATCAAGAACCGCTAGAATGTAATTCGACTTATCGCTTGTTGAATCAAAGCTAATGTCTTGGGTGTATTTCAATATAGATATGATCGGTACCTTATCTTTTATATAGTTATACGCATGCTCTACATTTTTATTATCACGTAAAAACGCTACCGATCTTTTATCTATTTTTGATTGCATGTAAATTTTTTCTAGTCTTTTAAAAGACTCTATGCTATCTAGTTTTCTTTGTTTATAAACTGGACCTATAAAATTTATAGCATTGTTCCTTATAGCTATGTTTGAATTGTATATCAAGTCATGTGAAAAATTTCTAATATCAATTTTATTACTGATTGGAGGCATGCCGTTTGTAAATCTATTACAAACTATTTTTAACCATAGCGAAGCTCTGTCATCTTTGTAAAACCAACCAACGTACTGAAAAGGGGTCAAAATACGTGGAGTATTCTTCAGCATAGCTTCAATCTCTCTTTTACTTTTACTTGAATCCTCCAGTAACTCAATCAAGATATCTTTATAAAATTTAGGTTCTCTAGGCACTGGATATGTAAACCCTTCATAACTCATTCTATAGTTATATATATGCCAGTAAGTTTCATATTCATTGGAACCCTTAACTATTTTTCCTATTATTGAATGATTATCATTATAATCTATAGTTGGTTGCATCATTGTCTCTTCATAATGAGTGAAATTATATCATCAGTATTACATCATAAAACCGTCATTTTATCGTTAGTATGGATGTATATTATACCAGCAAATATATACTATAAAACCATCTATCACTAGAGATTTTAGAAATACTCTATCAGCTAACTCCATCTTCATCATCTTCCTCAAAATGCAGTGATTCGCTGTATTGTATTGTTCATAAACCCAAGCGTGGCTTGCATAAAACTATGATCTATATACCCTCAAAATGTTGGTACTATATTATAAGTCATATTAAGTACTACTTAACTAAAGCGGATCGTATCCGCACTCAGTAGTAAAAAAATACACAACCCTATGAATATATGTAATACCCATTCAACTTTATATTCATAGGAAATCAAGCCATGATCTACTCACCTGTTAACCACTCACAACTTATCTCTAACGTCGACAGACTGGTTAGAGATGTACTGTTCGGTACGATCAGTTTTCAACAAATCAAAAGTCGATTGAACGAGCTCTATTACTCGTTCATTATTAGCTTTGATCCTGAATTTAAATATTTAAAACCAATCCAAGCATTTATAGAAAGCACTAATATAATTGTTGGTGATGCTTATCCTTATAACGTATTTTGGGATAATGAAAAGACAGTACAATTTATTCAGTTGCTGTTAAGTCATGAGAAGACAATTAGAAAAGACTATAGTGCGTGGCGTTATCAGAGTCATCAAAACGGTAAGCGTTTAGAGAATAATGTTCGAACTCTAATCTCAAATTACTCAAGATTATTATTTGTTAGAGTGGATTTAAAATACATACAAGAAAACAGCCATCACATTACTATTCGTGATTTCGATTTTCATATGAAAAAATTAAGAGAGGCTATCCATAATGGCGATACTTGTTTTACGCATTTATTGAGGTACGCTTGGTCGTTAGAACAGGGTGAGGAAAATGGTGGCTTTCACTGTCATTTGCTATTGATCTTTGATAGCTCAAAACATTACCAGGACAATTATTTGGCTGATCAAGTTGGACAAAAATGGCGAGATATAACTGATGACGTTGGATATTGCTTTGTCTTAAATACTAGGGAGTATAAGGAAGGACTTGCGCGCTACGGTAAACTTGGTATTGGAATGATTCATCGTAATAACTTACAAGAAGTCGAGAATGCGGTTAATGCTGCCTTGTACTTAACCGGTCCTGACAAGCCTGATGGTAGCTATCAGCGTCTTAAAGTGTCTTTACCGAATATGAAGTCCTTTGGGCAAAGCATGATTCACTAGCTCATTAAGAGCGATGTTAGACACATTTACAGTATAGATGCACCTTAATACCAAAATAATCTCAGATATACAGTATCGCCATGAGATGAGATAAGAAGCCATCGCTGTCTTATCCATCTATCCCTCAACGTCTAATCAAGGCCTGCTTTAAAGCAGGCCTTTTTTATGCGCTACTATCAAGGAGATCCTATGAAACCCATCTGTCCGAGCTGTCACTCAGCCCATGTTATAGAAAATATAGATACCAATACACAGAGTATGGCAGAGCATCTGTTCTCACCTAAGCTATTAGTCAGTCTTGGTGTTAGCGTCTGCAAGTACTACAAGATCAACCCTATGATTGGCATGGTTGCAGGCGGTGCTATTGCTACTGTGATCAATCTGGCACAACAAAAGCTGATCCAACCACCACTCATTAAAGCGGTTCTTACACCGCGCTATTTATGCAATACCTGTCAGCACACCTTCAGTATCTGATCTCCTCATTTATTTAGTCCTTCACTTATCAAACCACTTATTTTATCGAACCATAAAGGAGCAATAACATGGCACATTTAATCGAGAGCATGGCATACGTTGGTGAAACCCCTTGGCATGGCTTAGGTAATGAACTGGCTCCCAAGCAGCCTATCGATGTCTGGGCAAAACAAGCCGGTATGGACTGGCGTATTGAATCATCGGACGTCAGCTACATGGCAAACAATGATAAAGGGCATAATCTGATCTTGCCCTTTGCAGAGCAAAAGGTGTTATATCGTAGCGATAACTTTGAGCCGTTATCGGTAGTCAGTCAGCGTTATCAGGAAGTACAGCCGCGTGAGATTTTAGAGTTTTATCGTGATCTCACCGAGCAGTCTGACTTTGAGTTGGAAACCGCAGGTGTGCTTAAGGGAGGTCGTAAGCTCTGGGCATTGGCTCGTACAGGCCAGTCAGCAACACTTAAGGGTAAGGATGTCAGTAATGGGTACTTGTTATTAGCAACCGCTTGTGACGGTACGCTAGCAACCACCGCTCAGTTCACCTCCATCCGTGTGGTGTGTAATAACACGCTTGCTATTAGCTTAGCTAACGGAAGCGGAGGGGTAGTGAAAGTACCACATAGTACTTCATTTGATGCGGACAAGGTTAAGCAGCAATTAGGTGTGTCGGTGAAGCAGTGGGAGGAGCACAGCTACGAGATGAAGCAATTGTCAGAGCGACGAGTCACTCAAGCAGAAGCGGCTAACTATCTTAGCCGTGTGTTCAACGATCAGGACAATGACATCATTCTGTTTAATAGCGCTAAGAAAGAGAAAGACGCTGTGCCCAATGCTAAAGCGATGAATCAGGTGATGAACATGTTTAACGGTCAAGGTCGCGGGGCGGATCTTGATGCTGCCAAAGATACCGCTTATGGTTTGCTATGCAGTATCACTGAATACGTCGATCACGAACGTAGGGCGATGTCGCGAGACCATAGATTAGACGGTGCTTGGTTTGGCTCTGGCGCTAAGCTTAAGCAAAAGGGTCTAGAGGAATCGCTACTGATGCTGGCTTAACCAGCCACGTTTAAAGTCTGACAATACAATCAACCACGCCTTCGAGCGTGGTTTTTTATGTCGCTTATTTCATTGAATCCCAATAGTCAATTTATCTAAGGAATTTGCCATGAACATGATCGCATTAAACAGGTCTACTCAGCCAAGACAAGCCAAACGTACCACCGTGAAGTTTAAATCATCAGTAGTGAAAACGAAGCAAAGCGATACTGCTGACAAACCTACCCAACTGAACACATCAACCACTGCTAAGCGCTTGGTTAACACAAAAAACTTAAGCCGTGAGGACTGGCTACAGTTTCGTAAGCAAGGCATTGGCAGCTCGGATGCCGCTGCCGCTTGTGGTATTCATCCTTATTTATCGATGCTTGAACTATGGATGATCAAGACTGGTCGTATGACTTCAAACATCGATGAGAGCATCGAAGGTTATTCACCTTTGTACTGGGGCAATACCTTAGAGCCGATGGTCGCTAGATACTACCAAGAACACACTGGTAATAAAGTACGCCGCGTCAATGCCATCTTGCAGCATCCTGATCCTGACAAGCACTTTATGCTAGCAAACCTAGACTATGCCATCATTGGCAATGACGAGGTACAGATTCTAGAGTGTAAAACTGCTGGTGAACATGGTGCCAAGCTATGGAAGCATGGCGTGCCGTTGTATGTGACATGCCAAGTGCAACATCAACTGGCTGTTACTGGCAAACAAGCGGCGCATATCTGCGTGCTACTTTGTGGACATGAGGCTAAGATTTATAAGGTTGAGCGTGATGAGCGCTTGATTGAGTCCATCATGGAGCATGAACGTCTTTTCTGGCAGTACGTGGAGACAGATACGCCACCAACCCCTGATCATTCAGAATCCGCAGCGAGAGCATTAAAGCAGCTTTATCCAACCGCTAAGCCGTCCAGCAAGGTTGATCTAACGGATGATGATGGTGCTAACAAATTGTTTGAGCAATTGCTTAGCTACCGCGACTACATGCAGGAGCTAGAAGAGCGTCATGATCAAGTGAAGCACCAGCTGCAAACACTGATTGCTGATAATGAAGTCGCTGTGTTCGATAAAGGTGCAATTTCTTGGAAACGCTCGAAAGATAGTTTTGGCTTGGATAGTAAGGCCGTTATCAAAGCACATCCTGAGCTATTAGCTAAATTCAGTAAAACTAAGCAAGGTAGTCGCCGCTTCGTCATCTTAAACGACTAAGCCGAAACCTACTAAACTTAACCAAAATAAGCGCATAACCGCCCACCCTAATCGGTGGGCTTTTTTATGGCTAAACACATTTTATTAAACCTATAAGGAATATCACCATGATTAAAGGTCTCACGATAACCCCACCAGTTTTAGGTCGTATCAGTATTGGACGTGTTATTCAAAAGGACGGCAAGCGTCTGCCTGCTAAGGACGATCAATTCACTATCACCAGCCAAGTTCAAAACAAGGATGGCTGGATCAATCATCCGCTTGATGAAAAGCTACGCGCAAATAATGACGGTAAGCTAAGACATATACCGGTACGCATGTTGTTTAATGATCCTGAGCTAAACCTTCGTGCTGAGTACACGCTGTTCGATAGACAAACAGGTCGTCCATTATGTGTGGGTGACGGTGAGCAATGTCAGCGCAGAACCAATAATGGTGTCGAGCAGCTTCTTTGCCCATCACCTGATCGCTGTCCATTGGCACAAGGCGGGGCTTGTAAGCCGTATGGCAGACTGTACGCAAATCTGAGTGAAGACGATGAGCTGGGTACGTTTATCTTTCGAACGACTGGCTTTAATAGCATCCGTACCTTGGCAGCACGTTTAAACTACTTTGCAGCAGTATCAGGTAATAAGCTGTCATGTTTACCACTACAACTCACACTCAGAGGTAAAAGCACGACGCAAAGCTATCGCACACCAATTTACTTTGTGGATTTGACACTACGTGATGATGTGACGTTGAAGCAAGCGGTACAAGATGCTGGGGTCATTGATGCAGAGTTAAGTGAACACGGTTTTGACCAAGCAGCGCTAGAAGTAGCTGCTAAGCAAGGCTATGTTAATTCCTGTTTTGAGGTTGATAGCGACGGCCTACTTGATGTGGCTGAAGAGTTTTATCCCATAGAGACAGATGAGGCTGACAGTAGTCATCAAGTAGGGTCACAAAATGCTATCGCTCCCTACAATGTCGGTAATATTGAAAGAAGTTTAAGAGAGAGTGTGACAGCTATAAGTTAAAACAGTGGTAAGGATAGACGGCATAATAAAGGAGTTGATTATTCAGCTCCTTTTTATGTTGTATACCTGGCCAGTCATTGGACTACATGGGATGCCGTAAAAAAATATGGGACTCCGTAACTGTATGAGAAGAAAGATTCTCATTAACTTACAAAGGAGATAATCATGCAATTATTAAATGCGAATACACAACAAAATGCATCAACAGCTAGCACTTTACAGATACCTCGCATGATACCGCTCAAGCAGGTAATGCATTATACAGCGCTTAGCAGTACTACGATTTATGAGATGGTCAATAAAAAATCTGATCGTTACGATCCAACATTCCCTGTTCAAGTAAAGCTATCAAAGGGACGTGTAGCATGGGTAGAAAGTGAAGTGGCTGATTGGATTGAGAGCAAGATGGCTGATCGGATTCACTGATCAAGGATAGAAAATAAGCCGCACTACGCGGCTTATTTTTTTGTCTTCTTTTTAATCTCATATTTTAGTAGCATGCTATATAGAACATAGCTGTAACTATGAGTATAAAACGAGCAGACACGGACTTCTACTATGGATTTAAGACAAGAAATGGCCTTAGATATTGCTGCTGCATTGTCTAAAAGCCACTCAAAAAAAATTACCAAGCAGACTATCAGATATATGCAAAGTTTCGATACTGCTCTAGATATGGGCTATCTCAGAAATTTATGGGATGATGTCTGCTATCAACGTCAAAAAGAGCAAGCCCCTTTCTGGAGTTACTATGACGATATGATTCTACAGTCTGTCTCATCAAAGCTTGAAAAGCTCAGTCAGCATGAGATCTATGCTATATGGCTACAAGATCCTAGTTTATACTATCAATTAGACGATATAGACATTGGCAAAGAGCATATAGATAAAAGCCCACCTTACTGCGTAGATGATATATCACGATACATCATGAACGAATATATTTACAGAGAGGCAGAGAGCTGGCGGAATGACAGACTTAGACAACTACTAGGTTACTTTTGAAGTATTCTAGGTAGCCAAACCTAGCTATTCTTAGCTGTTTTTAGCTATTCTTAGCTATTTGGAAGATGCCAAGACCAACCTTCAGAAACGACTAAACCATCACGGCGCATCTTCTGCAATAGATTACGCACCTTATTTTTACGCTGCTTATCATCTAGTACTTGCGGCAACTTATTAGCCAGCATCTTATCAAAGTCAGCTAGTCTACCTCGTTCAAACGTCTTGAGGTACTCTATAATCAAGCTTTGATAATGCATATACTCCGCCTGCTGCTCAGTATGCTTGGCAACATCAGCGGCGATAATATAGCTATTTTTGCGCCCTTCTATCAATGACTTTTTACGTAGCGTATCAACTTCGTTTTCAGTGATCGCCTGCCCCTTTTGCACTTTATCAAGCGCTATAATATCGTGTAGTGTGAGATTATCCACGCTTGCTAACTGCTTGGCGTACTCTTGATCAAGCACTTTACCAGTGAACTTCACTCGCACCCTATTGTCTGATAGGTCATAATCTGGCAAAGGGAAAAAACGCTTGTACTGAATCTGATACATTTTTTTGATGCCACTACCGATGGTATCCATCATATTTAAATTGACCATGGCATTGACCAAAAATGGATTGCGATAGCTCGTTTCAGGCGCATCTTGCAGCAAGACGCTCTCAATAGTTTTAGAAACAAACGTATCGCTTTACGAGTAATCTGACCGCGAACGTAGCCGAATTTCTTGCCAGCCAAATACGCGCCATTGGTAAGTGTAGATATACGCTGATTGATATCTTCTATACTATGAAAGCTATATTTAAACTCAAGCCATTTTTGTTCGGTTGATTGTGGAGTAATTAGATGTTTTTTGAAATCATAAAATAGCTATTTATTAGTCAGTATGCGTACTACTCCTACGACAGTTCTTCTTAATGAACTAAGTGCAATAGCCTTTCTTTTATCTCTTTTACACCTAACCTCAAATCCACAGTCGCAAATTGTATCTTATGTCCTTGTATTACGACATAGCTGTTAATATCTCGATCTGTTAAAGGATAAAGTAACAGACCAGTAGCGTTATTATTAATTGATGTTTCTTTACCATCACTTTCTTGTGATCTTAAATAAGCATATATTTGATAAATATTTTCACTATTTAAACTATTGTATTCTCTATCTGGATAACTACGAATTTTTGTTATTTTACTAAATTTCGTGTCTATAACTATACGATGTTTTGTTCTTATATTATCTATTATGATATCAGTTTTCATACTAGGAAAATGAACATCGTTATCTAGCTTCTTAGTGATGAATTGCCATTTTTTTTCTTTTCCTTTAGTTACTTTCCAACTCTCCTTTGGTAGAGTAAATTCATAAAGTCCCGCAATGCCGTTTTGAAAAAGGAGTCGAAGCCATTCCTTTTTAGCTCTATTAGGTTGATACAATTGTATTGTACCCTCATCTTCAGTCGGAAAAGCTATGTCAAAAGCTAAGCGTGCTGCGATGACCATTGGCTTGTCTCTAATATCATGATTTCCAAAACGTTCAGTTGGCACCTTGTGATGAGCAACATGTACTCGACTAACTCCCATATGCTTTAATTGCATATCCAATAATCGACATTTTTTCGCTATTTTAGTGTTTTTGACTATCTTAGCAATGCGCTTGAGAGCAGCACGCACATATCTATTACGGGGTGTGTCAACATTTAACTCATCAAAATAGCAGGCTACTTTTCCTCGCTCTAGCAACATATGCCTTTCAGTATTGAGCAAGTCTATTCTTCCACGTACTCGATCAAGCACATTGAATTGAGTCTGATAACCGTAGCTTAAGTTTTGCTGAATACGCTGTTTAACTCTCTTGCAAAGTATTTGTGCTATTAAGTCTGGAATGTCTTCAGGATTATCTTCAACTGCGACATGATCGATGCCAAGTTCTTTATATGAATCTGATGCATATAGTATAAGAACCCAAAGATTACGAATGGGTATGCCATCTATATATCTATTGTTCTTATCAGAAGCACTTGACTGATTATCCATCATATATTTATAGGTCTTTAAGTAATTGATTTTTTGCTGTTCTAGATCTAGAGTTGTTATGGTCATCAAACCAATACTCATCAAGTAAGGGACCTATCTCTGTATTCACTACTTCTTCGAACCATTTGTCATAGTTAGAAATTTGCGTATTAACGGTAGGGGTAATATAGCTATGACCTATTTTAAACTGCGGCCCAAGACTTAAATCTACAGAAATATCTTCATTCAATTTCTCAACTCTCTTTTTAATATTTTCTAAGAATACTTCACTAATACCATTTCTACTGTGTACCCATTTTTTCCATTTATCATTGAGCGTAGGCTCAAGGTTAATAAAAGCAAAGCGACGACGCAGCGCAAAGTCTAATGAAGCTATAGAGTGATCAGCAAGATTCATTGTACCTATGACATATAGGTTTTCTGGTATAAAGACACGTTCATTACTATCTCTCTTATATGATAGCTCGAGCGCTTCACTTGGTATCCTCTTATCTGACTCAAGGAGCGTAAGCATTTCACCAAAAATTTTAGCAGGATTACCTCGGTTAATCTCTTCAATGATAATAACATGCTTTGCTTTGGGATCGTTTTTAGCATTTCTAATCATTTCCATAAAAGGACCATCAACCAAACCTAGCTCTTTATTACCTGTTGGGCGCCAACCACGGATAAAGTCCTCATAAGAAAGATTAGGATGGAACTGTACTGCTCGTACTTTACTCTCATCACGCTTACCTACTAATGCTAAACCTAGTCTTTTAGCTAACCAGGTCTTGCCTGTACCTGGAGGACCTTGCAAAATTATATTTTTTTTACTTTTTAACCGATCAAGCATATTATCGAGACTATCCTCACTTAAAAAACTTCCCTCATCTACAATATTTTTTACTAGGTACTCGTCCTTATCTTGTAAGGTACTTTTATACATTCTTTCATAAGGATATAAATAACCGCCGCAACCATCGATAAATTCAAGACAACCCTCATCTCTCAGTTCCTGCAGAACTCTTCTTATAGTACCTTCTGGATACTCCTTAAAGCTTTTTCTAAATTCCTGCAAAGAAAATCTATAACCAAGATGCTCATCTTTAATTCTGCTATTCTCATATATACTTTTTATTTCATTTACAAGACTTTTAATATCTTTGTCTTCAATTGAAGATTTAAGTTTATTGTTTATAACTACTTCAATTTTATCAGCAATAACTTTACTGACATAAAGTTTACTCGGTGTTATTTCAAGGTCTTTATCTTTACATAAGTCTTCAATTTTTGACTCTATTTCTTCTCTACTTTTAATAGGTATTTCGGAGAGTTCTTTAGTGTTATTTTCTTCAGATCCATTACTCATTACTTCATCCTTCTACATTCAAATAATTACGATGACATAGACTATATATTTATTAGGGGAATTACTGATCCTCTACGTATATTCACTACTCAAAATAAATGTCCTCAATGCGGCGTCAATCTTTATGTTGACCTTAGACATAGGGATACTGCTGCCTTCAAGGGCTTCAAAATACGCCTTTGCTTTGTCTTTATCTACGGAGTTTTTTAGCTCATCAAAACGTCCAAATTCATTGATACTTGCCTCAGTCACTGCACTATCTAAAAGCATTCGTAGCTTTGACTCATCTAGCCCCAAACTATATGCAAATTTATGAATATTATTGTTCTGATCTTTTACTTGATAGTCAACGATATAGTCTTTAAAGGTAGTACCTGCTTTAACCTTGATTTTGCCACGATGTACATCATTCAAAAATATCTTGGCATGTTTTTGCTCATCACTACTTAGCGTCGGAAAAGCTTTGTGTAGCTCGTTTAGCGCTTGATCTGCATCGCCTAGCTCAAGTGACTCGATATATTTATCAAAGCGCTCGTTTAGATATTCACTATCAATTCTATCAGTATTAATCTGGGTCAAATGTCCTGAGATATCAAAAGGTACATCACTTGAGCCGCCTGATGAGCCACCTTGAAACAGCTCTTTATAACGCATGGCTAGCACCAGATAGGTTTGTTCATCAAAGCTTAAGGTGACGCTATTGTCTTCAAAGTCATAGCTTAGCTTATCCCACGTAAAACCTTGAATATCTGCTGCTTCTAGATGGTCATTGAGTTTTTTAAATAGCTTGGAAAATTTAGCTTGGCTTGCCTCAGCACTCGGCAGGGCTTCAAATTTTGCTATACCAGCTGCACTAAACACTGCTTGTATCTCCGCAAAAACGCTATTCATTTTAGCTAAGTTACTCTCAAGTTTATCGGCAAACAGACCTATAGGCTTGTCGCCAGAATACAGTTTAATGGCCGCATTGATGTTACGTTCCATGGTATAAGGCTTGCGATAATAGCGAATCGTACCAAAAGGTTTTTCGTGTCCAAATAAGCGATTGGTACGTGAGAACGCTTGAATGATATTCTCGTAACGTATGAGCTTATCAATATATAAGGTGTTGACCCACTTAGAATCAAACCCAGTTAGCATCTGCTCGACGACGATTAGTATATCTAGTTGCTGATCTGGTTTACGCTCGACAAACTGATACGGCTCTTTATGCGACAAACGACTGGCTATATCTTTTTTAAATTTACTATGGCTTGCAATTTTAAAGTCTTTCTCAAATTGAGTATTATAGTCCGTGATAATCTCTGCCATACCTTTTTCTTTAAAGATTGAGGTCGCTTCATTGCCCTCATTGGCATCAAATAAAGCGCTAATTCTTAGGCTTAGCTCACGTGTTTCGATTTGTGCTTTTAGCAAACGATAGTAAGTGATCGCTTCAACAATGCTACTGGTAGCAAATATGGCATGAAATTTACCGCCACGGCTAAGCGTTGGGAAGTTATCTAAGATATCTTCGACAACCATATTTTGGTGCTCGGCTGTCAAATACTGCTCTTTTGGCAGATAATCCTCAATGCCTTTTGTATATGTGCCATCAGCCTGTGACTGCCCCGCCATAGCAACATCATTCATAAACTCATAATACTTTTCACGCTTTTTGTCATCTGCTAATGCTTCTGATTCTGTACTCGCTTTGGCTTGTTGTAACGCCACTGCGCAGCGCACCCCTTTATCTTTAAACGTTGCTACGCGGTACAGATCAAAGCCTAAGACGTTTTCGTCACGGATACCATCAGCAATACTGTATCGATGCAATTCATCACCAAAGATATCAGCGGTGGTGTTCATTTTTCGCTGGTTTTCATCATGAATAGGCGTGCCTGTAAAGCCAAAAAATATCGCATTGGGAAAAGTTTGCTTAATGATTTTGAGCATATCGCCAAAGGTTGAGCGATGCGCTTCATCGATGATAAATACTAAGCGCTTATCTTGCATAACACTCAGGTCATGAGTATTCATGCCACTACTATCTTCTTCGATGTTGCTCATTTTTTGGATTGAAGTGACAATTAAGGTATCTTTCGGGTCGCTGCTTTTTATTTTTCCGATCAGTGCATAGGTATCATCAGTATCTTGCACGCCCTCTTTATCATCAGCAAAGTTTTGATACTGTATGAATGACTGCGTACCCAGCTCAATACGATCCATCAAAAATATCACTTTATCAGCATCTTGTGAGCTGGCAATCAGTTGAGCTGACTTAAAGCTAGTCATAGTCTTGCCTGAGCCTGTGGTATGCCAGATATAGCCGCCAAGCTGGCTATTAGCATCTTGCCATTTGGTGGTAGACACCTTATCAGAAATGGCATTGGCAGCGTAATACTGGTAGCTACGCATGACCTTTAGTACACCATCTGCCTTATCCGCTACAGTATAAAAGCCGATCATTTGATGCGCCATAGGAATAGACAGCAAGGATGCAGCAATCTCTTTATAGCTGGTGTATGGCTCATTGTAGAAGTTCGCCCAGCTAAAATAATAATCATCGTTAAAGTTACCATCGGGATTGGCAAAATAAACCGACTCTTCAGGGTTCATCGCGACAAATATCTGCACAAGGGCAAACAGACCTGTAAAGATACCAGCTTCGGCATATTTTTCGATTTGAAGACACGCTTGACTGACGGACACACCGCTACGTTTAAGCTCGATATGAAAGACGGGCATGCCGTTGATGAGGAGCATGAGATCACCACGGCGGTCACGTAGGACAGGCGATTTGGTCGGGAACTGTGGCTGCTTGACGATTTGATAGCGGCTCTGCCCTGCGGCAATCTCATGGCGATCATATATCTTTAGGCTGATCTCTTTGCCAAGGTGCAAGGGATCATCTGGGTTGTCACGGGTGATGGCGACGGTCTTACCATTGATAAAGCCGTTAAGCTTGAGCGGTGTTTTTAAGGTGT
This sequence comes from Psychrobacter sp. Ps1, assembly GCF_022129425.1. Taxonomy (NCBI): domain Bacteria; kingdom Pseudomonadati; phylum Pseudomonadota; class Gammaproteobacteria; order Moraxellales; family Moraxellaceae; genus Psychrobacter; species Psychrobacter sp. Ps1. Next base: position 122,452 of record NZ_JADQAN010000005.1, read on the forward strand.
TGATCTGCTCAATGAGCTGCTGCATCTCGCTATCCGTCAGCGGTACGTTATTAAGGCGATCGATACCGCGATTGTTTTCAAATAAGATACGCGCCCAGTTATCGATCAGGTCTTGCTCTGTTGGGTGATTGATGACTTTATCTTCCCAGCCTTTTTGCTGCAAGATATGGATAAGCGCGTCTTCAAATTTAGCTTCGGATGCAAATGTCATGTGCGAGCCTTAATTGATTAGGTTATACAAACATTTTCGCCAATAAGGCTTTTTTAAGATTCTCTAAGGTTTTGAGTTGCTTGGCTTGTAAGCTTATTGTGTCGTCAAGTTTTTTAAAGAGTTGTCCGATAGCGGTTTGTTCTTCTCTTGAATTAGGTAGTACAATGTTAAACTTCTCAACGTCACCTTTTGAAACTGAAGGGATATTAGCAGCCTGCTGAAAATTAGTGAACAAGTATTGATTTTCTTTGATAAAGTAATATAAAAAATCGATTGAGATTTCTTTCGTATCTATACTTACTGAATAACAGCTATTACCTGCCCAGTATTTTCTTCTTACGATATTTACAAACCCAGCATTAGCCCCTCTAGCACTTATAACTATTTTGTTAGCTTCATTATTAAAATCGTCATAAAGCCCTGTATATGAGATACCACCATTATATACAGGGTATGCACCATTTGGACTTTGCTTAGACTTTATTACAAACTCACCAATAGTAGTATCAGAAATTTCTCCTAATTTTACTTCTGTCCAATCCCCACTAAACCCTGTTAAACGAATCTCAGGCTGCACCTGTCCTTTTTTGGGAAACATTTTACCCAGTAGTGATTTTTTAAGCGTTTGCGTTTGCTCATGCTTGCGGCGCTGTAGGGAAATGGTTTGGTCAATATTTTGAAAAAGGTTACCGATGGCGGTTTGTTCGTTGCTTTCAGGTAAATAAAAGCTCATTGATTTAAACATACCACCAGTGATTTGATTGATTGTCGCACCTAAGTTTTTACTGACTTCATCATCAAATTCTTGAGTATCAAGCAAAGTGTTAAAAAATGAGGGAACGGGTGCTCTAATACCTGTCATAAAAGCACCTATGACAGTATTCGTCATAGGCTTTGTAATCATGGCATGTTTGCCAATAAGGTTTCTAGAACCGTTTCTAACAACTACGATAATATCGCCAACTTCTACGTTTTGAGAGTTTACGACTTCAGAATTTACGTAAACGTTGTCACCTAATGTGATAGCCCCTTTTTGTACGTTGGATGAGCGAAGTACTAAAGTACCCAATTTATCAACCACATCACTTGGTGTATAGGTTAGCCCTGAAAAGAAAATCACTTCATCTACTAGCTTTTTTTGTACCCAATCCTCACTAAAACCTGTAAGGCGAATTTGCGGTGTTTGTTGTTTACTTATCATTGAGGCGCTCCGATAACTGCTTAATCTCTTTATCAAAATCAGAGTCTATTTTTTGGGCTTTATTAAACTCAGCATACTCGTCCCGCGCCTTTGCTTTGGCTTGTTCGGCTGACACTGTGCCATAGCCGTCAAGCACTTGATACTCGTTAAAGCTCAAAAAACGATTGACGCTGTCTGCCAGCTTTTCCATCGTAAATTGCTCTTTGTCACCACGCTCGATCAGGCTCTCTATATAGTCAAAGTAACTGGTTACTGCTCGCTCCAACTGACGGATTTGTTTTTCTGTCAGATAATTCTTTGCCGTAAATGTATCGCTTAGTAGCACTCGACCGTCAGGGCAAGACTTCCATGTCGTCAGCCCCATGTTTTCAGCCGTTTTGTCAGCACTGGTGTAGACAATCTCAGCAGCTGTCTGCCCTGTAATAGCGTAGTGGAATTTGTTTTGTACATGAGCATAAAACTGACGGGTGATAGATGAGTTTTTATCATAGTCAATACTACACTCTCTAAAGATATCGGTAACTTGCTGCCATACCCTACGTTCGCTGGCACGAATTGAGCGTACGCGTTCCAACAGCTCACGAAAATAATCTTGACCAAAAACCATCTTACCTTGCTTTAGGCGCTCATCATCTAACACAAAGCCTTTTTTTATAAACTCTTTTAAAATCTGAGTCGCCCAAATACGAAACTGCGTGGCTTGAGCTGAATTGACTCGATAACCAACGGAGATAATGGCATCAAGATTATAGTGCAAAGTGTTGTACTGCTTACCATCACGGGCAGTTATTAGAAATTTTCTAATAACTGAATTTTGATCTAACTCATTACTTTCAAAAATACTTTTTAAATGATAGTTAATGGTGGCCGTCGTCACATCAAACAGCGTCGCAAGCTCCTTCTGAGATAGCCACAGCGTTTCGTCTTCAAGATAAACATTGACGTCAACATTGCCACTAGCAGTGGTATACAGCAAAAACTTAGTGTCCATGATTATTCTCTTAGTTTAAAAAGTGCAATACTACTTTTTAATATTATTCGATATAGGTAAATAAAGCGCTTTATTTACCCATGTTTTAATAATGCAGGTAAATTCTATTGTTTTTTACCTATATATGAGCATCTAGCACTTTATCCCTTTAGCAAGGTCTGTAGCGCTTTTAATCCTGCCATATCAAATGTATCACCCGTTAGCTGATCGATCATATTTGCTAGATTGTCTTCAGCTGCTGCTAACTGCTTTGTGGTCTCTATATAAGTATCCGCGTACTTATCTGCCAGCGCTTGCGTTTGTCGCGTTAAATCACTGACCACATCGTCTGCCAACTGCATCATGGCTTCATAAAGCGGTACGATCCACTTATGGTTGAGTAAGTCATTGACCGTGGCATCATCTAGCGCCTCGATCGTCTCTTTAGTCTTTTGATGCAAAGCTTCTGTGTCTTCTTTAATCTCCGATTTTAGTGTTTTTTCTTCCTCTAATAAGTCACTGATTTGTACCAACGTTGCCTCGTCACTGTCTTCTACAAACTCATGCGTGGCTTGCAAGGTCTTAATATAAGCCTTGACCTTGGTTTTGCTATAATCACCGCCTTTGTTCGCCTCGATATTACCCCAGTTCACGTTAAGCTCAGACGCCACATAATCAAGCTTGGCTGGCTTTTTAGGACTACTCTCCAAAAAGTCTAGATAATCATTTAACGCTGTAATCTCAGGAGTTTCAATATCTGCATAAGCAGTATCAAGCGCTTTATTGACGTCACTGACTGAAAAGCTACTACCGCTGTCATTGAGTAGATTCTCTTTTTGCTCTTCATCCAACTCATTCATTAGCGCATCAAGCTCACCACTCACCACACTCAAGCGACTTTCTTTATCTTGTAACTGCTGCAACTCATCAGCGAGTAGATGCTGTTGTACCAGATCAAACGGTAAAATATGTCCAACCCAGCCTTCTTGCACCTCTTCTTCCTTCCCTTTTACCTTTTTTGTCACCATATTTGGCATAACTTTCTTGGTAGCAGAGAATCCTTCAGTCTGAATGATTTCAAGATCTATCATGGTGGATTGCCAGAGATCATCAAGTGACTGATAAGCAGTGTACTTATCAATTAGTCCAAACCCTTGTAAGCGCATGAAGATATCATTTGCCAGTAAGTTTTCTTGTTTAGAGATTTTAAGCGTAGTGGCATGATCGATCAGTTGCTGATATAGATAATTAGAAAAATCCGAAAAGGATGCTCGATAGTGCTCAAAGAATGCCTTAACATCTTGGTTTTGATAAATGCGCTGTTCGATGTCCGTGGTTGTCAATTGATAGTAAGGCATATCCTTTATTTGCGTAAACAAAGTCTCTCTTAAGCTAGGATAGGTTTGCCAGTAGCGTTGCAGATGATCAATTTCATGCTGAGGAATACCGCCAAACATGGTGGCGTATATGTCCCAAGTTTGTGCATCGTCCGATGAGTCAACATAACGCGGTATGTTGAGATTATAGTTTTGTCCTCGTATGTCTTTTTGACTGACGACACGTGCGTACTTATCAATATTCTCACGATTAATGACCGCATCAGTAATTTTTTTGATGTCTGATGCGCGTAGCTGGTTATCTTTGCCAACTTTAATAAAGCCTTTCGATGCATCAACGATCAAGACATCTGTATTAGAGCGTTTTTGTTTGAGCACTAGGATGATGGTTGGAATGCCTGTACCAAAAAAGATATTGGCAGGCAGTCCGATAATGGCATCAATATGATTGTGCTCAATCAGGTTTTTGCGAATAGTCTCTTCATCACCACCACGGAACAGTACACCATGAGGTAGTACAATGGTCATGATGCCGTCAGGCTTTAAGTGATACAAGTCATGTAATAAAAAAGCAAAATCTGCTTTGCCCTTTGGCGCAAGGCCGAAGCGAGCATAGCGTGGATCGGACTCTTTATTTTTGGGTTGCCACTCTTGTGAGTAAGGCGGATTAGACACTACAGCATCGACATATAACGGCTGGTAGCTGTTAACAGGATCAGACTCATCAAAGTATGGCCAGTCATCTTCTAGCGTATCGGCGTTACGAGTGACGATATTGGCAGGTAACACGCCGCGCATGATAAGGTTCATACGAGTGAGGTTATAGGTATTTTGCTTCAGCTCTTGGGCGTAGTATTTGATATTATTTTCATCATCAATATGACGTGATACTGATTGGCCAATATTGATGAGTAACGAGCCTGAGCCACTGGTCGGGTCATAAATTTCGATCTTCTCACGATCTTTTAGGTGGTATGCCATAATCTCAGACATGAGTAGCGACACTTCATGTGGCGTATAAAACTCCCCTGCCTTTTTGCCTGCATTAGCAGCAAACATTCCTAGCAAATACTCATAGATGAAGCCCAGCACATCGTAATCTTGCTTACCTTCCATCGGGATATCTTTGATCAAATAGATCAGGCTACTGGCGGCATTACTCTGTGAGTTGGCGTTCTCACCAAGCTTACTCAATCCAGTCTGTAGCGTGTCAAAGATACCTTCAAATACCTTTTTATGCTTGATGTTTCGTGAAAACGCTGACAAAGCGTCACGCACATCAGATATATCAAAATCACTCCCCTTATTAATCCATGTCGAAAACAGATGAGGATAAGCGATAAAGTAACCGATACCGTTTTTGATAAACTCTACTGTCTCAGTATCTTCTTCGGTCAAGTCAGCAATGTCTCTATCGCTAAACTCATTCGCTTTTAAAAACTGCTCCTCTTTATCTGATAAAAACTTGTAGAATACGAAGCCGATGATGTAGTCTTTATATTCATTGGCTTCAATCTTAGAGCGCATCTTATTGGCAGATTGCCATATTTTTTTAGCGAGCTGTTGCTTATTCATAAGGCGATTCAATCTATGTCATTGAGTAAATAATATAACGTAAGATTGTATCGGTTAGCGCACTACAAGGCAAAGCCTTATTAGGTGCTTAAAAAAGTGTGCGAGCTTAACTAACCTGCTTTTTTAGATATAGATAATTGCTCATAAGCTGGTTTCTCTAGTAGCTCAACGTGTATCTGATTGGCTATTAGATCTAATGCTGGCTGCTTAATTTTATTGAAATAAGGGACTTCGCTAGATTCTAATTCAAAGGACTTAACTCGATTATTCATCAGGTTTAAATAACCCCTATAATTAGTCAACAACGTAGCGTACTTTTTATGGCTGTCCTCGATCAAAGTTTGTGAAAGCTGGTACTGACCGAGTCTATGCGAAAGAATATGTTCTAAATGCATACCTACTGGCAAAACTTCCATTATCTGCTGCACGAATTTAAGTATTAAGCCAAGATGTTGCTTGTCTTTGATTTTTTCAGACTCTACTAGGTTTAGTAAATTTAAAATAAAAAACGACATATGGTTTTTTAGCTGCATCGAGTCTGCAAGAACCGAATTGGCGAGCGACTTGATCACTTCAATATCTTCATTGGATTGTAAGATTAACTTAAGATTCTGTACAACTGATAAATATTCGCTTACTTTATCTGTATAAAATAATATATTTTGCTCATTTACTGTTTGCGATACTTGTAAAACTGAATTCCTTACGACCTCTATTTTCTTACTGAGTATCTGCGTTTGTATTACAGTTGCCATCATAATTGAAGCAGTCGAGATGGCTTGTGCAGCAACGATTGTACCTTGTAAACTTGACTGCATTGAACCAAGGCTCTTGACAAAAGTCTCTGAAGTCAATGCCTGTACCTTTTTGAGAGGCACATGCTGAATAATGCCTGTTGACTCTAGCCCTTTTTTCCAATAAGCAACACCATCCCTAAAAATGACTTGGTTATTTTTTAGTGCTTTGATTAAAACTTCACTAAAACGAGCTTCATCAAACGCAAAAATTTCCGTTTCCATAGTTATCCCTAAAATTCATCAAAGCTAGCACTATTATTAGTATATTTTGTACGCATCATAGCAACGATACAGACAGCTGGTACAGTAACTCGATATGCAGGTGAGGAGAAATCTTTTACGGTAAGAGGTAATGTAGCAGCAGTTACGAAAGGATTAACCTTAGCTAGTTTAGGCAACATTTTGATACCCGCAAAAATGGCACTCGCTCCAGCTGCCGCACTAGTATTGCCGCTAAATCCAGCACCGTTCTTAACAGTATTCCAAGGGTCAGATTTGAGAGATGTCAAACCAAGTAGACCTTTTTTACCTAAAGTTTGATAAATAAGACCAATATCATCTAATGTCGTTATACGACCAAATAAACTTCTTAGTACTTTTTCTTCTACCTGTGCTACTGAGGTAGTACCTTTATGGAAGTCTGCTTTGATTTTTTTGGCAACATCATGTAGTACTTCTTCATACAGCACACCCTTACGGCGAGTAAGGTTTGCTATAGTATCCCCACCAAACAGTTGCAATTCAGCTGCAATAGCTTTCCAGCTATTCTGGTAGGCCTCTGCTTCACTCGTTTTGTACATACTAATATTCTGAGTAAGTGTCTTATTAAGCTGTCCAGTCCACTGCTGGGTACCACTGTGATCTTTAATTAGTGCTTCCGCGAGTAACTTTAAATCTTGCCAGTCCGCATGTTGCAAAAAAGCTAAGTCTTTATCTTCACGAAATTTTGATTCTACTGCCATAATCAGATCGCCAATTTAGGTTAGTGGATAAATTAGAGTATTATAGCCTATAAAATTTCAGTAATTGTTGAATAAAATACTGGTTAGCGGTTTAGAAATATCATGTAGCTGTCGTAGCTTGATGCTTTTTTAGATTCCTTACAAGGTAATAGTGAGTAGCGTTAATCTTAAAAACCAGAATATAGAAAAAACCAAAAAGCGTTTTTTAGTGATAATATATATTTGAAGATAAATTGCTACTTAGTAATATTTTGATACAATTAATATTGAGATAAATCCTATCACCTGCCTTGCATCCAATATTTTGTACATGTTGGTCTAATAGTTGGTCTATAAACATAATAAAAATAAATAATATTATATTTATCAATAACTTAAGCATATAGTTTGACTTCCTCCTTCACCGCCAATCTTATTTTGCGTAAGCAAAACCTCAGTTTTCCTGTCTTGTTCTACCTTTCTCTAAATATTATTTATACTTTCTAATAGTAAGACTTTCAGTCTATACTCATCCTCTACTGCTGTCTGAAAAATTTCTGTTTAGCATTAATTCCGTGTGTTGTATGAATCTAATAAATAAATATATATCTAATAGCACATTGATTGACCAAGCTAAAAAACTCGTATCATGGACTGAGAGTGACTCATAAAATGATTCGATATTCTATTACGATTCGTTTTATTATCAGCTTAATTTTATCCCTAGACCCTTATACGAAAAGGCTTTGAGTTTTTCTGTGGCGCTCAATCTAGTTTTATATCAATGCTAGTCAATATTGCTATTCCGTACAACAATGTAATAACAGTAGGGTCACTGATACTCGGCAGATGCCATTGTCAAAAAATTGGATTATAGTAGATATCGGTAGTATTTATTTAAATAAACTAAAGGATACAATAATGAAAACACTAGGAATGTGTATCGTAGCAGGACTCGGATTGAGTGCTTGTGCTACTGGCATGGTCGGCATGGCAACAGGTAATACCAATCAAAATAACAACTCTGATAAAGTGATCACTCAATACCCAGTTGAGACTGCCTTACTCAATATCTATACCAAACAACGTAGTGAAAAACTGGTCGCTACTGTCGGCGGACAAAGCGTAGCCGCAGATATTCAAATCACCCCTAAAGGCAGCATGCGCTTTAATAATAAGATGGTACAAGGCGCAGAAGTCAGCACAATCAACACAGTGAATCAGCAGATTACGGATCAGTCCGTCGCTATCAATTACTTTACGCTAAACCCATTGGTGTTCCATGGTTTTACGGATAGTACGGGTGAGTATTCAATCGCTAACCAAACGACAAGTATCCCTAAGATAGCTACGGTGGGCGACTCAAATCAGCTCATCACTGAAAACGTATATGCTGACAGCAGTATGGGTCAGAAAACCGCCACCTATAAGCAGGACTGGTCCCTCACACAAGATACAAATAACACGGCGTGGCTCTGTATAGAAACCTCAGGCAATCTACTTTTGACTTCTGATGCTGCAGGTACTTCGTCAGAATGCTATAAAATCAGTGCCAAAGGCGATGTTTTGAGTAGTAAAGTCACACTCACTCAGCCCAGTAAAAATGGCACATCCAAATCAATGACGCTTATCAGTCAGTAGTGTCCACCTAACTAGTAACGCTCAATAATGTTATATAAAAACAAAAAAAATAGCGCCTAGTTAAGGCACTATTTTGAGATGCTAGGATTGTATTTTTACGAGCGACGGTCATGGTTATTTTTGTCGTGGCTGTTTTTGTCGTGGCTGTTTTTAGCATGGACATTTTTGGCTGTTGCTTTGTGTTTAGCAGCCACTACGTTTGCTTTTTGATGTGACTTTGCTGCCTTAGCTTTGGCATGCTTATAGTTATTACTCGCTTTACTGCTGCTGTGTTTTTGTTGCTGTACTTGAGCTGTATGATGCTTATCAAAATTAGGCGCGGCATTGGCCTGACCAACCATCGACAAACAAGCAGTAACGGCTAGAATCGAGCTAACTAGTATCTTTTTCATCATTTTATTCCTTTGAATTCATATTTAGAGTCGTTATAGATAATTCACTTAGTGTTAAATAAATTATCGTGATAAAGCTTTACTCTATCGACAAAGAGAATGATAAATGATTCTAGTATTAAGTAGATTTATGAAACTTGAAGAAAGGTTGCGATTGTTACGAGGGCATGCGCAATCAAAGGCATGTTAGGTATTGGCGTAATGTTTGGTTAAATGACAGCGTATTTAGGCTTTATCGGTAAGCATCGTAAACAAGATATTTATAAAAACGCGAATGACTAGCTGATTGATAAAGAGTGCAAATACGGAAACGGTTAAGCCAAATTTCCTGATATCAATATTTTTGGTATTCGAAAAACCTAACTCATTAGGAGTTAATGGCTAATGTTTAAAACGAGCGTAGCAATACTCCATACTGCTATGCTCTAAATGTGCTAAACAGATGTTTTCTGCAAAATATAAACCACAAACTTCGCCTCTGTGCTAAATGCTTCTTTTTCTACTGCTGCCAGTAGTGCTTGCCTTTTTTCGCTGCGGGCACGGTACGCATAAGGTGTCATCGTCATCAAATCAGCCAAATCCTCTGCGGATAACGTCAGCTCTGTACTGACACGGCAGGTCTCAACCAACGTAAAATATGGTGCCAATTCTTGTAAAAATTTATCAGAATCATGCTCACGTACATCATCAAATAGCGCATCACGCATCGTTGCCAAATGCCCGATATCAGGTTTGGCAATAATTAAATAGCCACTATCCATCAATACATTATCAAACGCCTCGGGCAAAATAGGGCTAAAAATACTGCTAATGCCCGTCATACTGTGCGGGCGTAATGGTAAATGTGCAGCACTGGTCACTAATGGGTAGACCGCTGTCGTCGTGGCAGTATCTTCTTTGCGCGGCTGATACCATAGACGACCTATCGCCTTGCTTACTTTAGCCAACTCAACCACTGCAGGCTTACTGATGTCAGCGGCTATCAGCGTGTCTATAACATCCGATCCCATTTGTGCCATTGCCTGCGTGTAGTAGCCTTCTCCGCAGCCAATATCAAGCCAATTGACTGACTTGTTATCTTGCTTATCTATTAGCTCATCGTTAGACAGCAACTCTGTCATTTTTTGACTAATTAGGTTTTGGAGTGGTGCGTAGTGACCATGATTTAAAAACCGCTTACGTGCATCGATAGATTCTTGGCTATCACCAGGTGCTTTGGACTTTTTCTGTTGTACTGGCAGCAGGTTAACATAGCCTTGACGCGCCACATCAAAGGGATGTGAAGTTTGCTTAGGGTGCAAACTACCATCACAGCGCCAAGTATCTGCGGCGGGTTGTAGCGGTGACTGACAAAGTGGACAAATAAATAACGACACGGGCATCTCAAAGTGATAGCAGTATGCTTGGTATTTTAACAAAATTCATGGGTCCTGAGCGACAAAAAGCCGCCTCAATCACGATTGAAACGGCTTTTTGGAGTTTTGCAAATATCTATATAGATATTTGGCGGTTATAGCTTAACGCAGTTTTAGCGTCATTAGCCCAAGGATGACAAGAATAATGGCAATAATCCAAAATCTAGCTACCACTTGCGTTTCTTTCCAGCCAATTTCCTCAAAATGATGATGCAGCGGTGCCATACGGAAGACGCGTTTTTTGCGCAGTTTGTACGAGCCAACCTGCAACATAACTGATAGCGCTTCTGCGACAAACAAACCACCCATAATCGCAAAGGCAATCTCTTGGCGGGTCATAACGGCGATAGTACCTAGCATCGCGCCCAGTGCTAGTGCGCCAACATCACCCATAAATACTTGTGCTGGATGTGCGTTGAACCATAGGAAACCAAGACCTGCTCCGACCATTGAGCCACAAACGATGATGACCTCAGAGTTATAAGGAATATAAGGCACATGCAAGTAATCAGCAAAGCGTACATCGCCTGATACATAGGCCATCGCGCCCAAACCTGCAGCGACGAGAACGACTGGCAAAATCGCCAAACCATCCAAACCATCGGTTAGATTGACTGCGTTAGAAGCACCGTTAATCACAAAGTAAGTAAAGATGATAAAGCCAATACCAAATGGCACCGCTGAAAATGGAATCATCCAGTCCTTGAATACTGGCAATAGCAGATCCTGCATCTCACGCGTGGTGTTGATATCGGGTTGTAATGTGGCGATATAGTACAAAGACACACCGACAAACAGTGCGCCCATAGACAGCCAAAAATACTTTTTGCGAGCGATTAAGCCTTTTGGATCTTTGTACTTAATTTTCAGCCAATCATCTGCCCAACCTACGGCACCGAAGATAACCATAACCACGAGCAAAATCCAAACATAAGGATTGTTTAGTCGTGCCCACAGTAGCGTCGATATGCCAATCGCACTGAGGATCAATACCCCGCCCATGGTTGGTGTACCAGTCTTTGCCAAATGCGATTGAGGCCCATCATTACGAATGGCCTGACCATATTTGAGCGAACGCAAGTGCCGAATGACACGGCCACCAAACATCATGCTAAATACAAGGGCGGTAACAACGGCAAGCAATGCTCGTAGCGTCAACGAAGAAACCGCAGAAAACGGCGTATAATACTGGCCAAGCCAGCCGAACAACCAAACTAACACCGCCTACTCCTCTACTAGCGCATGAATAAGTGTTTCCATTCCCATGGAACGAGAGCCTTTGAACAACACAGTACAAGGCTTAGCTTGTTGCGCTTGCAAATATGGCTGTAAATACTGTAATAAACTGTCTTTGTCGGTGAAAGCATGCGCACTGATATCAGAGACCTCTTGCGCACCCGCAACGGTATAAGGGGCATATTCGCCAACACAAAGCAGCACGTTAATACCTGTGGTCGCAATAGTACGTCCCAAGCTTTGATGCTCACTGATGGCCGCCTCGCCTAACTCACCGATATCGCCCAGTACCATAACTTGCGTACCGGTTTGCGCGGCCAATACTTTGGCGGCGGCACGTACCGAATGAGGATTGGCATTATAAGTATCATCAATGAGACGATGCATACCAAGTATCTGGCTATTTAGACGACCTTTAGCAGGACGTGCGTTTTCGAGTCCAATCACAATGTCACTTACTTCAATATTTAGCGCATGCGCACAGGCAGCAGCAGCCAAGGCATTATTGACATTGTGCTCACCTGCCAATGGCAAGTTGATATCATGGATTTGGTTACCGATATGTAGCTTAAACTCACTACGTTCAGGCTCTACATCTAGATGGCTTGCGCTGACATCCGTATTACCAAAGCCAATCACATGCGAGGTGTGCTTTTCAGCGATACGACGCAACTGATTGGTAAAATCATCCTTATCAGGAACAATCGCACACTGCGCGTCCGTCAACGTATGGTAAATCTCTGCTTTGGTTTGGCAGATGCCTTCACGGCTACCAAACTCACCCAAATGCGCTGTACCGATGTTTAAAATACAGGCCACATCAGGCTGAACGATTTCAGTCGTATAAGCAATCTCGCCAATATGGTTTGCGCCCAACTCCAAAATAGCGTAACGATGATGGTCTGATAGCTCAAGCAACATCATTGGCACACCCAAATCGTTATTGAGGTTACCACGAGTGATCAAGGTCGGTGCCAATCTACCAAAGATACTACCTAGCATTTCTTTGCAAGTGGTCTTGCCGCTAGAGCCCGTAATAGCAATCACGGTTAAATCTGGATGCTGCTGACGACGATACGCTGCCAATTGACCTAGCGCCAAACGGGTATCGCTGACCACCAATTGCGGAATAGCATTTGGGCCGGAAAACGAAATAGGACGCGAGACGACAGCGGCAACTGCGCCTTTTGATATTGCTGTCTCGATATAATCGTGACCATCAAAATTATCGCCGCTTAGCGCCAAAAATATATCGCCTGGCTTTATCGTGCGGGTATCGGTGGCTATACGTTTACTGGATAAAGCCGTCTGCTCTGCTGCATGGCCTTGTGGTAGTTGCCACTGCCCATCGAGCGACGTGGTCGCTGCGAGCAGATTGTCCATTTGCCAGACATAGAGCCCTTGCGACTGGGCAGTATTATCGGTGTCGGCTGTCATAATGATTACCTTATATGATGACTACTTAATTTTTATATTTAATGATCAATTTTTACTAATGCATGTATCGAAAGTCAATCAACTACACACGTCCCGCCTGACTCAATGCCTGCTGCAAAACAACACTGTCATCGAAATCATAGCGAACGTTATTAATCTCTTGATAGGTCTCATGACCTTTGCCTGCGATGACAACGATATCATCTACACCTGAGTGACTAACTGCATACTCAATAGCAGTTTGGCGGGCAGGCTCGATATGGGTTCGTTGATATTGCTCAGCGGTCATACCAGCCTGCATATCTTGCAAAATTACATTTGGGTCTTCGGTACGTGGATTATCCGCGGTCAAAACAACTTGATCAGCACCTGCCAGACCTGCTTGCGCCATCAACGGTCGCTTGCCTGCATCACGATCTCCGCCGCAACCAAATACTGCCCAAAGCTGACCTTTACAGTGGGTTTTTAAACTTGCCAGCACTTGGCTTAGCGCATCTGGGGTATGCGCATAGTCAACGATAAAGCAGCCATCATCTGACGGTACACGCTGCATACGCCCAACCGCACCTTGCAACTGTGCAACAGCAGGCGCAATACGCTCAATATTCATGGCTAAGTCAACATCGAGTGCTACGACAGCTGCTATCGCTGCGAGCAAATTGGCTACATTGAAGCGACCTAATAATGGACTAACAATCTCTATGTTGTCAGCTTTCTCATCACCAAAATCAGTACGTAGATTTATTTTGACGCCTTGCAGACTCGGCGTAATATTAGCAGCAACAAAAGTAGCAGTTTTTGATGAATCCAAACTGTATGTCCATACCGTCAAACCGCTATCATTTGCCATATTTAACATAACTTGAGCGTGTTCATCATCGATATTGATAATGGCATGGGTCAAATTTGGAAAATGGGCTTTATCAAACAGCTTGGCTTTGGCAGCGGCATATTCTGCCATATCGGCATGATAGTCTAAATGGTCACGGCTCAAATTGGTATAAATCGCCACAGTGACTGGCATACCTTGTAGACGTTGCTGATCCAATCCATGAGAGCTAGCTTCTAGAGCCAATATTTCTGCCTGCTCTGTTCCCATTTGATATAAGAACTGTTGGACAGCTAAAGCATCGCCCGTGGTATGACTGGCTTGCACCAAAGCGCCAAGTCTACCATTACCTGCCGTACCCATCACTGCGCTACTCTGACCCATCAACTGGGTAAGCTGTGCTACTAATTGACTGATGGTTGTTTTACCATTTGTACCAGTTACCGCAACCACGGTCGGTAGAGTCACTGGCTGCTGATATTGCAGGCGCGCTTGAATTAAGCTACCTAAAAAGTCGCGAATATTAGGAACGTACAATACAGGGCGTGGTAATGCTGTTAGTTGCTGAGGTGCATTAGCAATACTATCTGTCTTAGGTTCACTATTGGTATTTAAGAGGTTGTTTGCTTCGCTCAGCAAAACGCTAGGGTCAATTTCTGAGAGAATAAACGCAGCTTGTTCAGCGGCTTGTAGTAGATAATCGCGACTTTTTTGAGGGTTGGCTGTTTGACTTTTTAACAGGACAAATACGTCATTCGCTTCCAGTCGGCGATTGTCCAAGCGAAACTGTTGAAACGGCATATGGGCAATAGATTGTGCTTGATCTGACTCTGCCTGCTTGAATACTTTCTGAATCGATGTTGCTATCATCGCTGTAAGCTGCTCAGCCAGTTTTTGCTGCTGGCTTTTATTGGCATCTATAAGCTGTTGTAAAGTAACAGTAGCGCTATCTAGCGATGATATAGTCATAGATAAATCCTAAACAGTTAAAACGTGTCAGCTCAGTAGAACTGGACATTTAAAATAATTGAACGCTTACTGCGCTTCCGTTTTTAGTGGCTTATCCAAAGGCACATTATACAATCGCAATGCTTCTTTCATCACATTATGGAAGACCGGTGCGACCGTTAGACCAGCATAAATTTGACCGCGCGGGTCTTCGATAAGCATTACGCCTACCAGCTTTGGATTAGATGCAGGCGCCATACCAGCAAAGACGTTACGATACTGATCGGTATAATAGCCACCATCTGGATTGATACGTCGTGACGTACCCGTCTTACCTGCCACGCGATACCCGTCAATGGCAGCGGCTTTCGCCGTACCACCAGGCTCAGTTACGCTCTCAAGCATCTGTACGATAGACATTGCCTGCTCATGCGCCATAATACGTTTGCTTGGCTGCGACTTGTCATCTTTAATTAAAGTTAATGGATGCATGACCCCACCTGCTGCTAGGGCTGAATACGCCTGTGCAACCTGTGCCAATGTCACTTGCAGACCATAACCATAACTGACCGTTGCACGGCGCGAGGTTTCTTTTTCTTTTGGCGTGACGATCAAACCGCTGCCCTCACCTGGGAACTGCAAAGGTGTTTTTGAGCCAAAGCCAAACTGTCGTTGCATATTACTAATAGCATCGGCTGGCAGTGATAGCGCAATCTTGGTAGAGGCAACGTTACTAGATTTCTGTAGTAGCGTGGCCATGTTAATCATGCCCAAATTATTATGATCTCGAATGGTATAGCCACGTACGCGAATCGAACCGGGATTAGTATCAATCAAGGTCGTTGGCGTATATTTACCCGAGTCTAGTGCTGCCGCCACGGTAAACGGTTTCATCACCGAACCTGGCTCAAACACATCTAACAGTGCGCGGTTACGCTGGTTTTCACCCGTCATCTCATTAAGGTTGTTTGAGTTAAACGATGGCCATGTCGATAACGCCAACACTTCACCAGTTTGCACATCAACGATCATACCTGTTGACCAACGGGCTTTTTGCAAACGCCCAGCTTTTTCTAGCTCTTTATACAGCAAATACTGTAAGCGCGAATCAATCGTCAACGCCACATCTTTACCAGGTACTTCTGGCTCGATTTGTTTGATTTCTTTTAGGCTGTTTTGTTTAGCGTCTTTTAGAACCAGCACTTTTCCGTCATCACCCGCCAGATCTTTTTCGTACTGACGCTCAATACCAGCACGGCCTTCGTAACCGCCTTCAGGATCTTTGGCGTTTTGACCCATAAAGCCCAGCAGCTGCGCATTAGACTGTGGCTGTGGATAATAACGCTGAAAGAAATTCTTTTCGTAGACGCCAGGGAAATCGAGCGAGCTGACGCTTTGGGCAATCTCAGGTGTGACTTTATTAAGCAGTGGCAAATAGTGTGAGCCCGCACCAGATGGCAAAGCAGCTTTTACGGCTTTCTCATCGGTCACATCGATACTGTCATCAATGGCCGTGACTTTTTTCAACTCATCGACCGAGATATTGGCAGCAGCGGCTAGCTTTGTCAGATCCATATTATCTAGACGCTTTTGCATACGCGCCTGTAATTGTGGACTGCTAGGGTTGGTGATGATAATGCGCTTTAGCTCGTAATATTCACGAGAATAATCATGCGGACTAAACGAAACTGTCGCGAGCGGCGCACTGACTGCAAGCGGTAGATTATTACGGTCGGTAATCATACCGCGATAGGATTTTTGGGTGCGCTCACTGGTAATGAGCTCATTGCCTTTGTCTTGATAGAACTGTGCATTAGCAACCTGAATATAATAAGCGCGGCTAATCAGTAGCGCTAATATGACCAGCGCTAGACCCCAGACCATACGAAAACGGTTTTTGTCTTGTTCGAAACCACCGAGAGCTGACGCACCTGACGCTTTGCTCGAAAAAACCATTTTACTTTTGCGATTTTTTACACTGGTATAAGCGCCTTGGGTGTCGCTTTTTTTGATACGACCAAACAGTTTGGCCTTACGATTGCTTGCAGCTTTATCGGGCTTGCTGCTCGTCTGACCAGATTTAGCCGCACTGGCTCGGCGGAGAGGTTTGGTTACCTTGCCGCTGGCTGGTTTTTTGCTGGTGTTTTTTGCGGTGGATTTAGGCTTTTTCTCACTCATTGTCCTGCCTCCGTCGCTGGTTCTTCAGGAGAAATATCGGTAGAGACACGTGGCCCGATGACGTCAGATGCATCCTCATCTGAGTCTTCTGTAACCACTGGCACCAATGCAGTTGCGACGCCAGGTTGGATAATCAGCTTATCCTTTAATGTTGGCGAATACATACCCAATTCAGCAACCGCTCGACTGGCAATCTGCGGCGTGGCGCTAAAGGTTTGTTGCTCAATTAATAGACGCTGATGCTCTACTTGTAGCTTACGTTCTTGTTTTTTCATGTCTTGCAAAGTTTTGTAGTCCTGATGATATTGCTGAACTTCTTCGGCAGTTTTGATACCACTCCATACAATCGTGGCTGCCAATAGCAATAGCACGACCACATAAATGCTCACCACATTAAACCGGCGCACGAACAGCTCGCCGACATCGGTATTATAAGGTGTAGCAGTGCGGCGATTCGCAGGTTTGTCAGATATTGCCATGACGATCTCAAAAAGGTGAACGTAAACGATAGAGTAGATAACGGATTGCGAAAGATGAACGTGTCATTATTCGGTCATACCATCGATAAATATAAAACCAAAGACACTTATAAGTGTAAAAACCACACTTAAAAAACGAACGTAAAAAACACATCCAATAGCCAATTTACTCAGGAGCCATAAATCATCACAACTCATGGCTATCAATATGTCATACCACAACCAAACACGTTGAATGGCTATACTATATAAAACCATTCAACTATTAAGCAGATAAAAACCAACTGCTGAGCCTAACAGACAATATTTACAGATTTTTAACAGTGGCGTAGCCATTAGGACATTTGCGCATCATTTAGACAAACATTAGCAATCTTAGACAACTCAATAATCATATTTGACTATGACTTGCGGCGTCATGATGTTCTTCTATAACCCTGTTATTTGCTCATAAGCTGTGTCAGTACGCGTTGCCATACGCAACCATGCGCTACGCGCGCGCGGGTTTTGACTCGTCTCAGCTTTGCTTGGGCCAACACGTTTTGGCTTGCTAAAATAGCGTGGACGATTCGGCGGCATTGGCAGGTTTTCGTCTTCTGGATACTGCCCTTTGCTATGACGCTGCAAGAACTGCTTGATACGGCGATCTTCTAATGAGTGAAAACTAATGACCGCAAGCTGCCCACCTGACTTTAAGATAGGAATGCTTTGCGCTAAAAAATCATCGACATCGCCAAGCTCATTGTTAATGAAAATGCGCATCGCCTGAAAGCTCTGCGTCGCTGGATGCTTACCACGCTGCCAGTTTGGATGCGCCACTTTTATCACTTCTGCCAGCTCAAGCGTGGACTCAAAACTGTCCATCTGCTTAATTGCACGTGCAATACGACGGCTGTGACGCTCTTCGCCAAACTCATAAAGCACATTGGCTAAGGTGTCATCATCGACTTTCTCGAGCCATTCGGCAACTGATTGGCCACGGCTGGTGTCCATACGCATGTCTACTGCCCCGTCGCGCATAAAGCTAAAGCCGCGACTACCATCATCAATCTGCGGTGACGAAATACCCAAGTCCGCCATCAAGCCATCAACTTCAGTGATGCCCATAGCAGCCAGACTGTCGGTCAACGTCGCAAAACTATCGTGAACCACACGCACACGGCTGTCTTTGCTTGCCAGCTCTTGCGCCACACTAATGGCTGTTGGATCTTTGTCAAAGACAATCAGTGTTGCATCATCGGCGAGTTGACTTAGTAGCAGTCGGCTATGACCACCACGGCCAAAAGTCGCATCAACATAGATACCACTTATATTTAAGCTATTTTGGTCGCCTGCTTTTTGCTTAGGCAAGGATTTTACACCTAGTACTGCTGCGACAGTCTCTTGTAGCAGCACCGCATCATGGACAAAACTCAATTCATCAGACGTGATATCGCCCTCATGACGGGCGTGAGTAACATCCAGATCGACATCTTGCGTAGACGCATCCTTTATAACAGAAGGATTGGACACTGACTCAGAGAGATCAGCGGCGGCAGAAGGACTGGCTTTCGATTTTGGCTTAGACTTTGATAGGGACACAAACAACTCAATAGATGACGACCGTACTGGCCAGTAATTAGATGAAAATAAACAAGTTATGACTTGCTTAGCATTATTATCGCAAGGATACACCTGTAGTCAAGCACTAGAAGGGCTTTTCATTAAAAATATCACATGTCTCTGTTATACTAGCGCTATATTTTACGCTATTTCTTAACATCGACTTCATATCTTTCATCGCTATTTATACTGATAGCTTATATCGATAGCAAACTTTGAGACTTTTATCATGCAAACCTCTACTGACAGCACGCGCCCTGTGCGCACGCGTATCGCCCCATCACCAACTGGCTTCCCACACGTAGGTACTGCCTATATTGCCCTGTTTAACTTGGCTTTTGCCAAAGCGCATGGCGGCGAATTCATCTTACGTATCGAAGACACTGATCAGACTCGCTCAACTGAGCAATCAGAACAAATGATTTTGGATGCCCTACGTTGGGTTGGTTTAGATTGGAGCGAGGGCCCAGACATCGGCGGTCCACATGCACCTTATCGTCAGAGCCAGCGTAGTGATATTTATAAAAAGCATGCAGAGCAGCTGATAGAAAACGACCATGCGTTTCGTTGTTTTTGTACCAGTGAAGAGCTCGATACCATGCGCGCTGAGCAAATGGCCAATGGCGAAACGCCGCGTTACGATGGTCGCTGTGCCCATTTAGCACCTGAAAAAACCGCGCAACTGGTAAGCGAGGGCAAACCAAACGTCATTCGTATGCGTGTGCCAACCGAAGGCATCTGTCAGGTGCATGACATGCTACGCGGCACGGTTGAGATTCCTTGGACACAAGTCGATATGCAAGTATTGCTAAAAACCGACGGCATGCCAACCTACCATCTAGCCAACGTCGTCGATGACCACTTGATGGATATCAGTCACGTCATGCGCGGTGAAGAGTGGCTAAACTCTGCACCTAAGCATCAGCTGCTTTATGAGTACTTTGGCTGGGAGATGCCTGTGCTTTGCCACATGCCGCTACTGCGTAACCCTGACAAATCAAAGCTCTCTAAACGTAAAAACCCAACCTCTATCACCTATTACCGTGATGCCGGCGTACTACCTGAAGCGCTGCTCAATTATCTTGGTCGTATGGGCTACTCAATGCCTGACGAAGCTGAGAAATTTACCTTAGAGGAAATGATTGCCAGTTTTGATATTCAGCGTGTGTCGCTTGGCGGTCCTATCTTTGATATCGAAAAGCTCAATTGGCTAAATGCTGAATGGCTACGTGAACTCACGCCTGAACAGCTAAAAAACAAAATTTTAGAGTGGGCAAGTGACAGCGATAAATTAACCGCTATTGCCGCCGCCATTCAGCCACGTATCGAATTACTGTCTGATGCCGTCAATTGGAGTGGCTTTTATTTCCAGAACCTCCCTGATATCAATGCAGAAAGCTTTACGCATAAATCACTGACGCCTGAGCAAATCATCGAAATGCTACAACTGGCGCTTTGGCAGCTAGAGACCTTACCGACATGGTCAGAAGAAAATATCTATGCCACCCTAAAAGGCCTTGCTGCGCATCTAGATATTAAGATGCGCGACTTTATGGCACCGTTCTTTATCGCTATCGCTGGTAGCACCTCATCGACGCCAGTGATGAACTCTATGGCGATTATCGGCGCTGACATGACGCTGACGCGCTTGCGCCATGCGGTTGATGTACTGGGTGGCCTTGGTAAAAAGAAACTGAAGAAACTTGAGAAACAAGCGGCAGAACTACCAGATTTCTTAGCTGCTACTGAGTAGTTCAGTTGCTGAGTAAATTTAAAAATAATTTTATAAAAGCTGTTCAAATTACCCTAATCAATATACGATTAGGGTAATTTTTTTTGGTAAACATTTACTTAGGTTATCTCAATAAAGTATTTCAAATACAATCTCATATATTTGATGACTAATAAAATTATAATATTGATATTTTTTACGTATTAGCAATGACATTATAGTTAATCGTAAGTAAGTCTTAAAAAATCTAGATAACTTAGAATACTTCATTTAGTTACTGAAGTTAATATTTTAATAAAAGAAACATACATTCTAAATTTTTATCGCCTCCACTATGAGAAGCTAGTATTTTTCAACTGAAAATTGGCTAGGGTAACATCCTATGAAAGATATGTTTAAGCAGTATGATTATAATTTCACAGAGCAAGAATACCGTCATATCTGGGAAAATGCTTTGTTTATTTTTGATACCAATATATTACTCAACCTTTATCGGTATCAAAATAGTAGTAGAGACGAATTTATAAAAATACTAGAAAGTCTAGATGATAGAATCTGGATTCCTCACCATGTAGCTCTCGAATTCAAGCGTAATAGATTAACGACTATCAGAAGTAGAACGAATTTACTTATAGAAGCAAAAGAAGCTATAAATAAATCGCAAAGCACTTTAGCAACAGAACTAAATAAATTGCAAATAAAAAAAGTACACTCACCAATTGACGTTGACAATATTAAAGAAAAGTTTAAGTCGTTAGGAGATGAACTAGCGAAAGAAATTGATAACATTATCAGTGATCAGCAAAAAATTAACGAATCCGATCCTCTTGAAGAAAATATAGATACGATTTTTGATAATAGAGTTGGGAGTGCAGCTTACACTCAAGAAAAAATAGATGCTTTATACAAAAACGCTCAAGCTAAATATAAACTCAAAATATCTCCGGGCTATTTGGATGAGAAAAAAGATGAAGTTTGTGTAGACAATCAAATTGTTTATCAGAAAAAGTATGCTGACTATCTTATATGGCAACAGATTTTAGACCATGTAAAAGAGAAAAAACTAAAGGACATTATCTTTGTAACAGATGATAATAAGGCAGACTGGTGGTTAGAAGTTGCTGTATCTTATGGTAACTCTCAAACAAAACATCGACAGCCAAGACCTGAGCTACTTGATGATATGTACAACCATGCAGAAGTCAAAAATTTTCTAATGTATGACGCAGAATTTTTTCTTAAATATTCTAGAGATTACCTAAAAGCGAGTGTTTCAGAAGAAACTTTACAAGAAGCAGGTGAAACAAGAATATTATTGAACCAGTCCATAAATAATCAAGCTCAACGTAATCTACAAGCTGAATTATATTTGAGAAAAATGAAGGGGAATATAAAACTCCAACGCCACAACCAGAGCCGTGAATTTGAAAGGTATGAGAATTATTCATCTCATAATGAACAAACTATCCACTGTGTAGAGTGTGGTAATGACACCATGATACCTGAAAATGATAGTGAAACAGGATACCGGTGCGTTTACTGCGACAACGAATATAGTGATGAAATAGAAAGCGATTGTACAATATGTGGTATCACATGGCCTTCTGATGATTTACGAAGAGTCGTATGGACTGATGAAGGTGATGTAGAGATAATTTGTCCAAGATGCAGAAGAGATCCCAACTATGTCAAAGATGACTGACTATCACTAGATGAAATTTTACTTGTAAAAACAGCTCTACCGAAAAAGAAATATTATGAATTCAATAAACCAATTATATGAGAATATTTAGTGGATGCTAATATGCCCGCCAAAACCGTCACAATAGAAAGCAAAGATTATGTCTTTAATACCCTAAAAGAAGCACAGAAATACTATGATGGCATTGTAAAGGAGCTTTTTGATGCAACTTTGACCCTGACCAAGGGCCAAGACTTCGAAGATTTAAAATGGATATACAGCACTTACTGCGGTTACACCAAACATAATCTAGATAAATTGGGCGAATATGACATCATCGGGGTCAAAGGCATAAGAACGATCCGAGAAAAAGGCGGTCAATATATACCAACTGAATGCTGTGCGATTATTTTTTCTGATGGTAGCGAAGAAGAGTTTTATACCGATAAAGCCCTAAAAGAGATTGCCATTAAGCAAAATCCACGCTAATTTGGGCTTGTTGAGCCTTTAAAACAGGCTAAATCACTTTTTTTTGCATATTTATGCATTATTTTTAAAATAGTGGTTGACAAGACTGCCGCTCTTACATAAAATACGCACACTCTTAGCGAGGGGCTATAGCTCAGTTGGTAGAGCACTTGCATGGCATGCAAGGGGTCAACGGTTCGACTCCGTTTAGCTCCACCATACTTATTTATAGCAACGCTCAGTATTACTGAAACGTAATAATAAATACTCGCTAGTAGGACGATATCAGCACCTAGGCAATGCTTATTTAATAAGCTATCTGATATTGTGAAGTACCGTTGTAACCACTGGTTATAACACTCTATGCGTCCCCATCGTCTAGAGGCCTAGGACACCGCCCTTTCACGGCGGTAACGGGGGTTCGAATCCCCCTGGGGACGCCACTATTCGGCGTCACTTACTAGCACTTTTGCTTAGCATCAGATTAGACTAGTAAGCGAACAATAAAAAAGCCCAGTCATCATATGGTGACTGGGCTTTTTTATGTCTGTCATTTCTCAACATCCTCTATTCTATTGTCGTTAGCTTATTATTAATCGCTGCTAGCTTACTGTTGATAGCACTATTGCCAACCTATCTAATACTCGTTAATATCGACCTGATAAGCATATTTATAAAGTGCAGCCACATACTATAAATGATGGGGCTTGGCGTGATTAAAGGGAAGTGATTGCGATGTTTGGTATCGAGAATTATCTAGGGTTTATCTTGGCGGCTATTTTGTTAAACCTAACGCCAGGTACGGATAGCATGTACATCATCACCCGTAGTATTTCACAGGGGCAAACAGCAGGGTTTTATTCTGTTCTTGGCATTACTTCGGGTATTTTGGTACATACTTTATTGGCGGCGCTAGGATTGTCCGTATTACTTGCCAATTCCCCTATCGCTTTTATGATTGTCAAATATATTGGGGCCAGCTATTTGTGTTATTTAGGCTTTAAAATGCTGACGAGCAAAAACTCGAACTCGATAACGAACCATTTGTCCAAAGATAAGGGCTTGACTAGCCAAAAGGCTGTAGATGGTTGGCAAATATATAAGCAAGGTGTGTTGACCAATACTTTTAACCCAAAAGTCGCTTTATTTTTCTTGGCGTTCTTTCCTCAGTTTATCGACGCTAGTTATGCTTATGGCATGCTGTCATTTTTGATGTTGGGACTGACTTTTGCCACCACTGGCTTTATATGGTGCTTGTGTTTGGCGATGTTGGCGTCAAAGTTCAGCAAAAAACTAAGAGAGAATCCAAAAATTGAATCGATGATGAATAAAATAAGTGGTGTCGTATTTATGGGGCTAGGAATTAAGTTGTTGACTGAAAAGGCTTGAAGAGTAAAGTAACAAGAAGAAAAAACGTCTTCCATAAGAAAGCCCAATCCCCTACTTTGAAGGAGATTGGGCTTTTTGTCATATAAAGCTTAACTAATTACTAGCCAGCTTCTTTGCTCTCAGCAGCCAATTGACGTAGTACATAGTGCAATACGCCGCCATGACGCACATATTCGCGCTCTTTTGGCGTTTGTAGACCAACATTTACCTCAAAGGTTTCTGCCGAACCATCAGCACGTGTAGCCGTAACCGTGGCTGTTTTACTCTCACCATTATCTAGACCTGTGATGCTCAGCATTTCAGAACCATCTAGTTTGTATGTCTCCGCATTTTGACCATCTTTAAACGTTAATGGCAACACGCCCATACCAACAAGATTCGAGCGGTGAATACGCTCAAACGAGCTGGTCAATACCGCTTTTACGCCTAGCAAGATAGTACCTTTGGCTGCCCAATCACGGCTCGAACCAGAACCATACTCTGCCCCGCCCAGTACCACTAGCGGACGCTTATCTTCTTTATACTTCATCGCTGCATTATAGATAGGCATTTCTTCGCCATCTTGTAGCGTAGCGCTGTCATCCTTGAAGTAATAAGTATAGCCACCTTCTTTACCGCCCATCATGGTATTTTTGATACGGATGTTGGCAAAAGTACCACGGGTCATAACTGCATCGTTACCACGGCGTGAGCCATAGCTGTTGAAGTCCGCCTCCATCACACCACGCTCTTGCAAGTACTTACCTGCTGGTGAGTCTGGATCGATATTACCTGCTGGTGAGATATGATCGGTGGTGATTGAGTCACCAAACAGACCTAGGATACGCGCGCCTTCGATATCAGGGATACCTTCTGGCTCCATGGTCATACCATCAAAGAACGGTGGATTTTTGATGTACGTTGACCCTTCATCCCATGGATACAATTGGCTATCCGCTGAACTAATTGCGTTCCATGCGGCACTACCGTCAAATACTTCGCCATAGTTTTTGCGGAACATATCAGCATCGATATTATTGGCAATTAACTCGTTAATTTCTTCTGAAGTTGGCCAGATGTCTTTTAGGAATACATCATTGCCATCTTGATCCTGTCCTAGCGGATGAGTAGTCAGATCGATATCGACTGTACCTGCTAGCGCGTAGGCAACGACCAACGGTGGTGATGCCAAGTAACTGGCTTTAACATGCGAGTGAATACGACCTTCAAAGTTACGGTTACCAGACAATACAGCCGCTGCGACTAAGTCATTTTCCTCAATGCCTTTTTCGATCTCTTCTGACAATGGTCCTGAGTTACCGATACACGTCGTACACCCATACCCTACTAAATAGAAGCCCGTCTTTTCTAGCTCATCCATTAGATGGGTTTTTTCTAAATAGTCGGTGACCACTTTAGAACCGGGTGCAAGCGATGTCTTAACCCAAGGCTTGGCTTTAAGTCCTTTGGCAGCCGCTTTTTTGGCCACCAGACCTGCACCAATCATTACCGCTGGATTGGAAGTATTGGTACAAGAAGTAATAGCAGCAATAACTACCGACCCGTCTCGTAGTTTGTGTTGTTTGTCATCGATGCTGACATTTGAGAAGACATTGTTTGCTGGCGCATAACTTGCATTGTCATCACTGGTATCAACTTCGATATTCGGCTCAGCCGCCAAGTGTTCAGCTTGCTCTTGCTCACCGCCTTCTTGATCAAAGCGTACTTTACCTTCGACTTCTGACTTGCGATCTTTGGTCATTTTTTCTAACGTTTCGCCAAACTTCTCATGCATATCAGATAAATTGATACGCTGCTGTGGTAAGTTCGGACCAGCAAGTGCTGGCTGTACTGACGATAGATCTAGTTCTAGCTTGCTCGAATAAGTTGCCGCAGGTGTATCGGCATCGTGCCATAAGCCTTGCGCCTTGGCATATTTTTCGACCAATTCAATCTGCTCTTCGTCACGGCCAGATAAACGCAGGTAATCAATCGCCATTTGATCAATTGGGAAAATACCACAAGTCGCACCATACTCTGGTGACATATTGGCAATGGTAGCGCGGTCCGCTAGCGGCATACTGTGTAAGCCTTCGCCATAAAACTCGACGAACTTGCCCACTACGCCATGTGCACGCAACATCTCAACCACACGTAATACCAAATCGGTTGCGGTAACGCCTTCCGTTAGCTTGCCTTTTAGCTCAAAACCGACCACTTGTGGAATCAGCATCGAAGACGGTTGGCCTAGCATCGCAGCTTCAGCTTCGATACCGCCCACACCCCAACCAAGCACGCCAATACCATTAATCATCGTGGTATGGCTATCTGTACCAAATACTGTATCTGGATAAGCTGTCAGCTCACCATCGACGTCTGCTGCCATCACCACACGGGCTAAATATTCAAGGTTAACCTGATGCACGATACCTGTCGCTGGTGGTACCACGACGAAGTTTTCAAAGGCTTGCTTGCCCCAATGCAAAAATTCATAGCGCTCATTATTACGCTTAAATTCAATTTTTTCATTCAAATCTAGCGCATCTTCGCGGCCATAAGCATCGACCTGTACAGAGTGATCGACGACCAGCTCACTAGGAATAAACGGATTGATCTGCTCAGCCTTTCCGCCAAGCTCGACCACTGCATCACGCATCGCCGCCAAATCGACTACTGAAGGTACACCAGTGAAATCCTGCAATACCACACGCGCTGGCATAAAGGCGATTTCTTTTGACGCTTCAGCCCCTGCATCCCAGTTGGCAACCGCTTCGATATGGTTTTTACCAACTGACTGGCCGCCGTCTTCGTTACGCAATAGGTTCTCTAATACCACTTTCATACAAAATGGTAGCGTCTTGATATGCTCGTAAGTTTCGGTCAGCTTTGGTAGGCTGTAGTAGGCATGTTCCTTGCCAGCAACCGAAAGGGTGTCTTTTACATCAAAAATATCACTCATGATAGCTTCCTTATCGTTGTTATAAATCCTGGACATAAATTATTATAAGTTTATGTATGACTGGTGGCTCAATAAATGATTGATCTGTCTTGAATCAATATCGCAGTTTCGCAAAACTGTCTGATATGAGTCAGTGTTAACAAAAGAGATAATCATATCTGTAGGGATTAACAGAAACTCCCTTTTACCATAACAAACATACAAGGCTTTGTTAACGTCTGGACGTTGTCGAATCGTGGCACAATCGTAAACGTAACAACGGTTTAGCGAGCTATCTTTAAATGATTTATTCCAATTTAATTTTTATCTTTTTTACGTCGTCCACTGCGGAATACGTAGCTGTCCTCATAAAAGCTAGTATCTGAATTTTCTGCCCAAAAATGCGGTACCCCTAAAATCGGTAACGGCGCAAGCTGGCGCGGCTTGACGTCATCATTGGATAACAATGTGTCCATGTATTTGGCAACCTTGTCATCCAAATAGCGCATACGTTCAGCTAACGATAAGGTAAAGAATTCTTGTGCAACGTGAATGACAATGCTGTGAGCGCATAGAGGTTTGCGTGGGTGTACCAACTGCTCAAGCAATGCATGGCCAAAGATATAGACTGCTGCCTGAGTGCTGTTATCAGGCTGGGTTGGGTTGTCCCATTTAGCACGTGGTTTAACCAAACTTGCCTGCCAGTCAAAGTCAACCAACGCCTCACCGATACTAGCATCAGAAGTCACCAGCACTGCGCCATTCTCATCAAAGACAGTGATAGTGTCGCGCACACGCCCTCGACGCTCACTAATACCCTGCTTTGCGATTTCTAGCATATGGTAGTAATTAAGCACAGCTTTAGTCTTCGGAAAAGTCAGCCAAATACTGCCATTAAACAAGTCATGTAAGTTGTCACGCGTCGGGATATTGCCAGTTGTGCCGATGAAATGCTCATATGCCTCCCCTTCAGGCAATGCGTTTTGAGAGACAAACTGTAGCGTTTGAGGCGCATGACCATGGGCAGGTTTGGTAGGCGGCAATGACTGTTGTAAGTGATCAGCCTGCTGCGTCATCGCCGTTTTTAAGACTTTGGCAATCGTGTCAGGCGTATTGATGCCAGAAGCATTTATATCGTGCTCATATAGACTTTTCGCATTATCCAAACCTTCTGAATCATTCGAACCATCCAAGCTATTTCTCTGTGATTTTGAGCGACTAAGGTGCTCAATCGTGTTGCTGATATAACTCAATTGAGTGATATGCGACAACCAAGGCACTTGCCAATCAATGGCAGCAAAGCTGTGATCAAGCTGACCTTCTACTACAGGTAGCTGCTTAGTATGAGTATCAGAGTTAAGTGTGGCGGGTAAATCATTGGCAGGCATAGAAGCTCTCTCTTACAGGCTATCTCTATTAGACGTATGGATGGTCTATGGTATCATGGTGCGCTTTTTTACTGCTAGATACGCCGCTCGAAAGGACTTTTTGAGCGCTATGGATGAATGAGTTTTATGGCAAATTTTAATACCCACTTAAATGTCGCCTTTATGGTCAGCGGCACACTGAGTTTGACGGTTTATAAAGCTGGATTGATTGATGATTCAGGGTTTTTGGTGTGCGTGGCGCTTGGTACTATCGGTGGGTTGCTGCCAGACTTGGATTCTGATAATTCAACACCGATTAAGCTCGGTTTTAATATTACCTCGTTTATATTTGCCTTTGGTCTGGTCATGCATTGGCGTAGTGACTTGAGCTTACTGGCATTGATAGTATTGTGGCTAGCAGGCTACGGTTTCATGCGCTACGTGGTTTTTCATATTTTTACTACTATGACGGTGCATCGCGGCGTCATCCACTCTGTGCCGTATATGGCGATACTGGGATTGGGTCTGACGTGCCTAAGCTATTATGGCTTGCACCTACCACTGACGACTAGTTGGTTTTATGGTCTGTTTTTATTTGGTGGCGCGATGGTACATTTGTCATTGGACGAGCTATATAGCGTCAATCTGTCCAATATGAAAATGAAGCGCTCATCGGGTACTGCGATGAAGTTTTATCAGCCAAAAGACAAATGGTGGTATTTGCTCTTATATACTATTCTGGCGCTACTGGTATATGCCGCTCCGCCTTTTGAGATGTTTTGGTCACGATTGAGCGACCCTTCTGCATGGGCGCAGCTCAAAGTTGGTATACTGCCAGAATTAATAAAAAGCATGCTGCAATAAAGTTATCAAAAGACCACTGAGCCTAAACGAATAAGCCCAAACAAAAATTAGAGTAAAACATGCAATCTTCCCTACATACTTGCCCTTGCCAAATCAATCCAACAGCAGAGGCGGCAGACGCTCTGCTATCCTATCAAGACTGCTGCCAGCCATATCATGATGCTTTTTATAATGGTGCTTTTTATAATGATGAGGTTGACAAAGTAGATGGTATAAAAGCGGAGACAGCCGAACGGCTTATGCGCACGCGCTATAGTGCCTTTGTGCTCATAAAACCAGAATATATCATCAAGACCACAGTACCTGCGCAGCAAGCATTGTTTGATGTTGCAGCGATTGAGAGTTGGGCAAAAGAGATAGATTGGGCAGGATTAGAGATTGTAGAACACAAGCCGAAGCTCGGCAAAAGGCATGCACAGGTTGAGTTTAAGGCTTATTTTAGAAGTTCTGAGGAAACAATGGATGGTTTAGCAGAAAAAATACAGGCGCATCATGAACTATCTACTTTCGTAAAGGTAAAAGACAAGACTAATAATGATGCGCGTTGGTACTTTTTAGATCCCACGATTGCGATGACGGTGACGCAAAAGCAACCGTGTATTTGCGGATCTGGTGAGAAATTTAAGCGGTGTTGTGGGGCTTATATTTAAACAACATTAGATATCTATTAACCGCTAAACACTCGCCCCAACGGCTCGTGCAATCGCAATACCTTCATCAACCGTCAAAAATTTGCGCTGACTTGGGCTGTCTTTATAAATGACATCGCCGTCTTGAAAAATTAAGCATTCATTGACGGCCAACTGTTGCCATTTTTCATTTTCAGTCAATGGCACAGTGACTAAAATAGTGACTTTATCCGTATCTGTGGTCACATCACCAAAGTTAATCGCCATATCATCATCAGCGAGTTTCGCTTCACCAAATGGCGCTTTACGCGTAAGATAAAACAGTAAGCTGCCCGCGTAAGCCAGTTGCCACCTGCCATTCGATATTAAGCAGTTAAACAACCCATTGGCAGAGAGATAACGACATTGCGTAGTCAAAAAATTAAACAACGTTTTGTCATCAGGACGCGATTTAAAGCTGCTTTTTAGACGATTGACCAAATAGCAAAATGCCATTTCAGAATCAGTTGAACCGACTGGCTGACAGTGTGAGGCGTTGCCGTTATCTTGCAAGCGCTGACAACGTTTGATAAATTCGCTATTCATCTGCCCATTATGAGCAAATACCCACTGCTCGCCCCATACTTCACGGACGAATGGATGGGTGTTGGCCAAACAGTTCTGCCCTTGTGTCGCCTTACGAATATGCGCAATGACGTTCATGGCTTTGATTGGGTAGTTATTGACCAAATCAGCGACTGGTGATAAATGGCTTGGGCGATTGTCATGGAACAAGCGCAGTCCTGTTGAAGCATTTGCCGATTCATCATTATTTGAGCATTCACTACGCTCAAAAAACGCAATGCCAAAGCCATCTTCATGACTGTCAGTCATACCGCCACGACGACGAAATCCTGCAAAGCTAAAACCAATATCCGTCGGGGTATTACAGTTCATTCCTAAGAGTTGACACATTTACGCGTTACCACCTTTATTATATTGATTGTCTGCTGCGTCATGATTAACCGGATTACCTGACACAATACCAAGTTCTATATCACTCATACTAGCCAACAAATCCGCCCCAGTATTGTCATCGCTTTCAACACCATCTAGGATACGCTGGGCTTGTGCCAAATCCGTGTTTTCTACCCACAGCACGACACCAGAATTCATCCCGGGAATTGCACTGAGCGGCTGCAAGGACACGGTAATGCCATTGTTGCGCAGCAGATTGGCATGCAGCTCGCCTTGCATATTGGTGTCGTAGCGTGCCAGTTTGTGCCAGTTATCAACTTGATCGGTCATGGGGTCGCCTTTATGAGTTTGATACAAGAGTAGTCGAACAAAGACAAGTTATGCTAATTGATCGAGCATGTATTCTTTAATATCAAAATGACTGCTATTGCTTAATCTATCACGCGCCTGCTCAGCTTGGGTGATATTGCTAAAAATACCAACTATTTGAGTATCTTTATGAGAGATTAAGTCACTATTTAACAATACAAAGACCGTAGTTTGTGCTTTTTCTACGTGTGCCCAATGATAAGCAGCCAGACGTTTCATCAGGTCAGGGTTTTTGACCATGATGTTATCGCCAGTACGCCCTTCGGTACGGTTGTAATGGATAACGTTTAAACGCAATAGCCAAAAAATAACCGCCGCTTTGGCGAGCATAACAGGCAACGCTCGTTTTTCATCTTCGCCAAGCTGACGTTTTGACTCATAGCCTTGCAAAAAAGCCACCATTTTACTGCGATCAAAATTCACCGACTCGCCTTGCTCAGCATCGCCCCACGTGGTACAAAAATCATTAATCGTAATGGCAATATCCATCACATAATGCTCGACGCTGACTTCGGTAAAGTCTAACAAGCCTGTGAGGCGCTCTTCACCTTTTTGGATATTATTTAACGATAAGTTCCACAGCGTATTATCAGCAAACATATCTAGATGACACAAGCCTTTTGGCAAGGTCGCAAGCGGTAATTCGCTATATGACTGCCAAATATCGCTCATCAGCTTGGCTTCGTCACCGGGCATAAACTGCATTTCACGGTCACGTACTTCTGACCATGGATACAAAGGTACGCCATATTCTTCCGCAGGCTGTAATACTTGCAGCGTCTCATGCAGCATGGCTAAAGCGGCACCGATTTCATGACACATCGCTTGCGTGGTTTGCTGTGGATGCGAGCCAGCCAAACAAGGTACTAAGGTAATGGCTTTATTGTCGTAATGGATAACATAGCGTTTATCACCACTATTTTTATCCCTGTCTAATCCTTCACCATCGATCAATGCCAATGGCGCAGCGACCGGCAATTTACCATCTAATTGATTAAGGATAACTGCCATTTTTTCGATATCTTCTGGTGGCCGCTCTTCAAATAAGGTAAATACATAAGAGTGCGCACCATCTACATCATCAGTCGTCTGAATAAACCAGTTAGAGTTCTTAATGCCTTGGGTAATCGGAATGGCGCGCGCAAACGAGACGCCAAAGCGTTGGCAAAAGGCGGCAAACTGATCATTGGTTAACTGGGTATAGACGGACATGACATCTCACTTTTGGCAATTAAATAAAAAGTTAAATAGGATAGATTTAAACAGCAATGGCGACAATTGTAGCGCGCTTGGGCAAACGATAGCGAAAAGCGTAATAATCTTGCGAAAATCTGCCTGATATGGCGGTGATTTTGCTAGACTAGCGCATTGAGAGAATTGATTATAAGGTGAAAGACCCTATGTTAGCAAAGCGTATCATTCCTTGTTTGGACGTTGATAATGGACGCGTGGTCAAAGGCGTGCAATTTGTCGATATCAAAGACGCCGGCGACCCTGTTGAAGTAGCCAAACGCTACAACGAACAAGGCGCTGATGAAATTACCTTTTTGGACATTACCGCTACTAACGATGAGCGCGATACCACTTATCATACCGTTGAGCGTATGGCAGAAACCGTGTTTGTGCCATTAACGGTCGGCGGCGGCGTGCGTAAAATCGCTGATATTCGTAACTTGCTCAATGCAGGCGCGGATAAAGTAGCAATTAATTCAGCAGCAGTATTTACCCCAGAGTTCGTCGGGGAAGCGGCGCAAAAATTTGGCAATCAATGTATTGTCGTGGCTATCGACGCCAAACGTGTCGCGGATATTGATGTTGATGGCATCATCATGCCGCGTTGGGAGATTTTTACCCATGGCGGTCGCAAGCCAACGGGCATCGATGCCGTCGCTTGGGCAAGTAAAATGGCTGAACTCGGCGCTGGCGAATTATTAGTGACGTCGATGGACGGTGACGGTACTAAAAAAGGCTATGATTTAGCTCTGATGCAACAAATTACCAGCCGCGTCAATGTGCCTGTCATTGCCTCAGGCGGCGTCGGTAATTTACAACATTTAGCGGAAGGAGTATTACAAGGCGGGGTCGATGCTGTGCTTGCCGCCAGTATTTTTCACTTCGGTGAATATACGGTGCAAGAAGCAAAAGAATATATGGCAGCGCAAGGGATACAGATGCGTCTTTAGCACGCTCGTAATATACAAATAAAACCCAAAAAAATGCTATCATAGCGCTAACCATTTATTTTCGTTCAATTAACTAGGGCAACGCCAAAACAATAGGCGACCGAATCGATTGAACACATCAGACTATTTAGCTATTTATTGACGCCTATATTTCAATTGAACGCTTATTAAGCAAAGGATTTTTTATGTCGAATTTACAACAGCAGCGCAACGACGTGACTCATATAGATGGTAACCTACATCAAAACGCTGATGCTCGCATTGGTATCGTTGTTGGTCGTTTTAACGGTTTTGTCGTTGAGTCATTGGTTGATGGTGCAATCGATGCCCTACTCCGTCATGGTGTATTGGGTAGCAACATTACTGTTATTCGTGTACCTGGCGCATTTGAGCTACCACTTGTGGCCCAACGTGCTGCTGAATCAGATCGTTTTGACGCGATTGTGGCACTGGGTGCAATCATCCGTGGCAGCACGCCGCATTTTGATATTGTAGCTAGCGAGTCGGCCAAAGGTTTGAGCGCTGTGGCAATGGATTATAATATCCCTGTTGCTAACGGTATCATCACTACTGATAGCATCGAGCAAGCCATTGAGCGCTCTGGTACTAAAGCGGGCAACAAAGGCTCTGAAGCTGCGATGGTTGTACTAGAAATGATCGCTGTTTTGTCACAGCTAGATATTGATGATATCGATGAAGCGTAAGCTTTAAAGCTCAAATTTATTAGTTTAACTGGTGCTGCTATTTAGTAATAACAGCACCTCATAGCACTAGCCAGCTATCAAAACAATTGGCTACTTTTTGAATTTTCGCCGTATTTCTATACCCTTTGAAATTTTGAATAAACAAAGCTAAAAAGCTACTTTGTTAATTTATATTTTGACTGGGTATCATCTCAAAAATTTAGGTACAGACCCCCTATGACTGACCAACTCAAGCGCGCTATTAGCGCTGCGAAAACCGCACAAGCCAATGATGGACAAGCTGAAGCTACCCGTATAGCGAGCAGTAGTGCGGGTGATCAAACATTCGATATGAGTGAGTCTTCTTACAAGACCAGTCACACTGCTATCCGTAAGGCACGTCGCTTTGCGATGCAAGGCCTATACGAATGGCTCGTCACTGATCGCCGCTTTGATGTAGATGGCAAGCTTGGCTGGAAAGCCAATGCTCCACATGATATTGCTGCCCGTACGCGTGCAACCAATGCTATGCATACCGTCCATATCGGTTATTATCATGAAATGATGCGCGACATCCCAGAGCAAATTGAAGCACTCGATGCGCTTATCAGTCAGCATCTCGATCGTGAGGTTGATAAGCTAGATACGGTTGAGCACGCTATTTTGTTGATTGGCGCGTATGAGCTGCAAAACCGTGTAGAGATTCCTTATAAAGTCGTGCTTGATGAAGCGATGAAGCTAAACAATCACTTTGGGGCGACTGATGCTCATAAGTTGATTAATGCGGTACTGGATAAAATGGCTGGTGAACTGCGCGCTTTAGAGGTACAAGCAGATACCAATGCCAATCTACGTACGTCACAAAAAGCGGCGGCTAAACAGTCTGAAGCAAATCCAGCCGATAATATCGAAACTGCTGCTGAAACTGAAAGCGCTATCGTCGATGAGCCGACTGCATCAAATAAGCCGCGTATCAGTGCTAACAAAGCTAACGTTAAACGCAGTAGTGCCAGTAAAGCCAGTGCAAATATCAGTGACTTTAAGGCGAGCAAGAAAAACGCTAACGATACCAAAGATTAAGACTAGCCATGAACGAGTTTGAGCTGATTGAGCGTATATTCTCACAGATGCAGGCCACGCAGGCGCCATTGACTGGTATCGAAAAAGGTATCGGTGACGACGCGGCTGTGATGGCATTACCAGCAGGCTCACGCTTGGTTAGCTGTATTGATACACTGGTTCAAGGTCGTCACTTTCATGCTGACTGGCAAAAAGTTGATGAACTAGCATTTGCCATTGGCTATAAAGCCGTGGCCGTTAATGTCTCAGACATCGCTGCTATGGGTGCATCGCCACATAGCATTATGCTAGCGTTGGCATTACCTGAACGTTTGGCAAAACACGAATGGCTTACTGAATTTGCCAAAGGGCTGTTTCATGCGTGCCAGCTGTTTGGCGTGACGCTGATAGGTGGTGATACGACTCGCAGTGAGCGTTTAGTACTTAGCATCAGCGCACAAGGGTTGCTCGCCGCAGATACACCTGCCATTTACCGCTCAGGTGCGCAAGTAGGTGATAAGGTTTATGTATCAGGCACACTTGGTGATGCCGCTTTCGCCTTGCAACATCCTGACAGCGCACAAGGTATCGAGTTGGCACATCGTCTACATATGCCAACGCCGCGTATTGCGCTAGGTGCAGCATTGGCAAAGATGGGTGCCACAGCGATGATAGATATCTCCGACGGTCTTTACCAAGATCTTGGTCATATCTGTCAGCAAAGCTCTGTCGGCATGCGCATCCATTTAGACAAGCTACCGAGTAGCGAGTCATTATCTACTGTCGATTTGTCTGATCGTTTGTTAGGTCAGCTAGCGGGCGGCGATGACTATGAATTGGCATTTACTTTGCCTGCACATATCAAACCGCCTATAGGCAACACGTCTGTTACTTGTATCGGTGAGGTAACTGCACTATCAGATCCTATAACGACAGATACCAAGTCTTCTGATAACTCACGTCTTGAACTGTTTTATCAAAATCAGCCAGTGACGCCAACTCAGCCCGTACCGTTTTTAACGTGGCCCAATCTTACTGGTTACCAACACTTTACAGGCTAATCCATGACTGATCACGACTTATCTAAGCCTGACATCCGTAAAGCAAATGACTGCCCACCCTTACCGGTCGGTGCCAGTATGCTTGACCGTGTGGTTTATTGGCTTGGGCTAGGTTTAGGTAGTGGTCTGCCGCGCCGTGCACCTGGCACTTGGGGTACTGTTGGTGGGTTAATCATTGCCATACCATTGTTGAGTTTGGGCTTTGTACCTTTTCTCATTTTGACAATTCTATCTTGTATTTTGGGCGTTTGGATTTGCGGACGCACTGCTGAGCTAATGCAAGGTCACGACGATCCGCATATCGTTTGGGATGAGTGGGCTGGTATTTGGATTACCCTACTACCCTTGTCTTATATGGGGATTGCTGACGATAACTTTTGGCAAAATGTGTCTCAAGAGCTTTCTATTTTCGCCATTGTTTTCGCTTTTATCTTATTTCGATTTTTTGATATCGTTAAGCCGCCACCGATTGGATGGGCTGATAAAAGGGTTGCTGGTGGGTTAGGCATTATGCTTGATGACATCATCGCCGGTATCATGGCAGCAGTAGTATGGGTAGCGGTTATGTTTGGCGTGCTGTTATAAGCTACCCTAACTACCACGATACTGAGCTAACTACTCTACAACCGCTAATCCCAGCAACGTTATCAATTTGAACGCTACTCTTCTGCATAGATGATTGATTTATTGTTAGCAGGTTGCATTACAAAGCCTGCACATCACAGTGTTTTTCTAACTGAACATTTGCGCTATAATCCAATATTATATTTTGTTACATTTGCGAGCCTATTATGACATCTCCTCTTTCTGTAATTATTTTAGCTGCCGGTAAAGGCACACGTATGCAATCGGCAAAGCCAAAGGTATTGCAGACATTGGCTGGGAAGTCTTTATTAGGTCATGTGCTAGATACTTGTCATCAGTTAACTGTTGATGAAACCATCATTGTTCATGGCTTTGGTGGCGATCAAGTAAAGTCAGAAATTACCAATCAATATACACAAGCACCGATTACTTGGGTTGCTCAAACTGAGCAATTGGGAACTGGCCATGCGGTCAAGGTGACACTGTCTGATTTACCCAAATCAGGACAAAGTCTCATTCTTTACGGTGATGTACCATTGGTAAGCTGTCAAACGCTAACGGCATTAAAAACTGCCAATACTGATGGTATGTCGATGCTGACGTTGACTGTCGATAATCCATTTGGATTAGGTCGTATTAAGCGTGACCAAGCAGGCAATATTGAAGCCATCGTTGAGCAAAAAGATGCCGATGCTGAAGAGCAAAGTATTAAAGAAATTAACAGCGGTATCTACTGCGTCGATAATGCGTTACTGCACAAATACTTGCCTGAGCTTTCTAACGACAATGCACAGCAAGAATATTATCTGACGGATATCGTTAAAATGGCAGTTGCCGATGGTATTACTATCGCGGCAATTGAGCCTGAGCATACGTTTGAGATTGAAGGGGTAAATAACCGTCAACAGCTTGCTAGTCTAGAGCGTACTTGGCAGCGTAAGCTAGTTGCTGACTTGCAAGAAGCTGGCGTGCAATTTGCTGATCCTACCCGTGTCGATATTCGTGGTACGTTAACCGCTGGTCAAGATGTGTTTATTGACGTTAATGTGGTATTTGAAGGTGACTGTACCTTAGGTAACAACGTCTATATTGAAGCAGGCTGTGTTATTAAAAATGCCAAGATTGGTAATGCCTGCTACATCAAACCGTATTGCGTGATCGATCGTGCCGATATTGGTGCTGGTGTTGATATCGGGCCTTTTGCGCATTTGCGTCCTGATACCGTACTATCTGATAACAGCAAAGTTGGTAATTTTGTCGAAATTAAAAAGTCGACTATTGGTCAAGGCAGTAAAGTAAATCACTTAAGCTACGTCGGTGATGCAACAGTCGGTGCAGGCGTGAATATCGGTGCTGGTGTTATTACCTGTAATTATGACGGTGCTAATAAATCACAAACCATCATTGAAGATAATGCGTTTATCGGCTCTAATGCTAGCTTAGTCGCGCCAGTGACGATTGGCGATACTGCTACTGTGGCCGCTGGTTCTGTGATTACCAAAGATGTTGATAGTAGTGCATTGGCATTTGGTCGTGCGCGTCAGGTACAAAAAAATGACTTCCAACGACCCACTAAAAAATAATTGCTCATTGGTGGTTTAGCCAACCTCAGTCATTTTTGAACCGATCTAAGCAGTACGGCAATCTTTGTGGTACTGCTTCATCATACTTATCTGTTGATGACTCATCATTAATGTTCAACCAAATTTTTGATCTTGCACCACTATATATTGAACTACTAAAATTTAAATCTAAGGAATAGCCATGTGTGGAATTGTAGGCGCCGTTGCTGAGCGAAATATCGCTAATATCTTACTTGAAGGCCTAAAGCGTTTAGAATATCGCGGCTATGACTCAGCTGGTCTGACCGTTATTCGTGATGGTGAACTACACCGTGAGCGCCAAGTGGGTAAAGTACAGGCACTGGTTAATGCCGTCGCTATCAATCCAGAGTTTTTTGATGGTCATATCGGTATTGCTCATACGCGCTGGGCAACCCATGGCGAGCCAGCACAACGTAATGCGCATCCACACGTGTCAGGCAAGATTGCGGTCGTTCACAATGGTATCGTCGAAAACTACGCTGAGCTGAAAGAAGAGCTAATAGCCAAGGGCTATGTGTTTACTTCACAGACAGATACTGAAGTTGTGGCGCATCTAATCCATGATATTTACAAAAAAACGCCTGACTTGTTAGAAGCGGTCCGCACCATTATCCCGTTACTGCACGGTGCTTTTGCATTGGGTATCGTCCACGTAGATTGCCCTGATGAGCTCATTACTGTACGTCTAGGCTCACCTTTAGTGATTGGTGTCGGTATCGGTGAGAACTTTATCGCATCAGATCAGCTGGCGTTGCTACCGGTGACTAACCGCTTTATGTATCTAGAAGAAGGTGATATCGCCAAATTAACTCGCAATAGCATTCAAGTTTATGCAGATGGTGTTGAAGTCCAACGTCAAATACATGAAATTGATGCAACCCAGCACAATGCCGATAAAGGCGAGTTCAAACATTATATGCTCAAAGAAATTTATGAGCAGCCAGATGCCGTCGCTCGTACGATCGAGATGGCTTTGGACAATGGTGAAACGACTAAACTACGCGACGATTTTTTACAGCGTCATGAGACACTGTTGTCAGGTATTCGTCATGTACAAGTGATTGCTTGTGGTACCAGTTATCATGCCGGTATGGTCGCAAAATACTGGTTTGAGAACCTTATCCGTATACCTTGTTCCGTCGAGGTTGCCAGCGAATTCCGCTATCGCAATCCTGTCGTCGTCGATAATACTTTGGTCATCTGTATTTCTCAATCTGGTGAAACGGCTGACACCTTATCAGCGTTACGTGATATCCAAAAGCAAACGCCAGCAGGCTTAGTCAGCTTGGCATTATGTAATGTACCGACGTCATCGCTGGTACGCGAAACAGATATTTTCTTACCAACGTTGGCAGGGCCTGAGATTGGCGTTGCCTCTACCAAAGCATTTACCACTCAGCTTGTGGCCTTGATACTATTGATATTAAAAGTTGGTGTCACGCAGAAACGCATGACTGACGAACACCTAAATACGTTATTAAGTGAGTTACATCAATTACCAGGACAACTCTACGCCAGCTTAAACCTTGATGGTCCTATTAAGACCATGAGTGAAAGCTTTGAAGATAAGAAAAGCTGTCTATTTTTAGGTCGCGGGCTACAGTTCCCGATTGCGCTAGAAGGTGCGTTAAAGCTAAAAGAAATCTCTTACATTCATGCAGAAGGTTATGCGGCAGGTGAACTCAAACACGGCCCATTGGCATTGGTCGACAAAGACATGCCCATCGTCGTACTAGCGCCTAAAGACAGTATGTTTGATAAATTAAAGGCCAACATGCAAGAAGTGCATGCGCGTCATGGCGAGCTATTTGTGTTCGCTAGCGAAGCCAGTCAAATGGTCGCAGAAGATAGACTACATTTAGTATATGTGCCTGATGTTTGCGAGACGCTTGCCCCTATTGTCTACAGCGTGCCTGTGCAACTGTTGTCATACCATGTAGCAGTGATGCGTGGCACAGACGTCGACCAGCCACGGAATTTGGCAAAATCAGTCACGGTAGAATAAGAAGAATTACTCTACGACAGCTCTGAAAAAGATAATTATTTACCCCTGCTATTGTGAACTCAGTAGCAGGGGTTTTTTACGATTTTAAAATGACCTACTAGCAATTTAAAAAAGTCGTAATAATTGCCTGAGCAAAAATTAAATAAAAATATTTAGACCCAGCTCCAAATAATCCTCATATTTTAAAAATTGGTAAAAGGTAGAGTTTTAATACAAAAAAATAGTGACACTCTATTTATTAATTAGAGTATCACTATTATTATGCTTATTTGGTGGCTTATTTTAGTTGCCTGTAACGACGTTTAGTCTCTCTCTAACACCACTCTATAGCGAGCATTACCACTCTCTAGTCGCTCAAACGCTTCATTAATCTCAGACATTTTGTATGTTTCAGTGACTGGCTGAATATTATGTCGCGTAGCAAAATCTAACATTTTACGCAGCGTCGCTGGTGAGCCAACTGGCGAGCCTGATAGACTATTCTGAGCCATAATCATTGGTGCAGCCGATATCTCTAGTGGCGCTTCTAACAGTCCAACAAAATGCAGTTTACCTTTTGGTCTTAGCGTCTTGATCACGACATCCCAGTTCATATCAACGTTGACTGTTGAGATGATTAAATCAAAAGAACCTGCGGCTTTTTCAATTTCGCTATCGTCTCTTGAGTTTAGTGAATGGTGAGCGCCCATCTCTTTTGCTTCTTCCATTTTTGATTCACTGGTAAATGCCGTCACTTCACAGCCCCACGCATTGGCAAACTGCAATGCCAAATGACCCAAGCCGCCAATACCAATTACAGCCACTCTAGAAGTTGGTTTGATGTCATATTGCATAAGTGGGTTAAACACTGTGATACCGCCACATAGCAGTGGTCCTACCGCGTTAAAATCAAGCCCCTCAGGTATCTTGATGACGCTAGTATCTTTTGCGCGTACCTTATCTGCAAAGCCGCCGTGGTTACAAATGATCGTACCTTCTTGCTCAGGGCATAGGTTGTGGTCTCCATCGATGCATAGATCACAAACGTTACAGTATCCTTTATGCCAGCCAAGTCCGACTTTATCGTCCAATTCTAGATGCTTGACGTGCTTGCCCTTATTGAGGACTTTACCTGCAACCTCATGCCCACCGACAAACGGATATTGAGTCATACCCCATTCATTTTGCCACATTGATAAATCACTATGGCAAATACCGCAGCTATGTACTTCGATTTCTACTTCATGATCGCCTAGAGCACCTGGGTCATATTCATAAGGCTCAAACTTGCCACCTTTTTCTTTTGCTGCGTATGTATTAATCATAGTTATTCCTTATTTTCTAGTTTTTTAGAGATTAGTTTGTAGAGATTGGTTTATCGTTCTAGTAGCTACTTATCTATTAGTAAAATTAAAATAGTGCTATAAGATATAAACAATTTCTTCAATTAATTTGATTGGACAGACTATAGAAAAGACTAACCCAACTAATCCATTCAACTTACCAGTTTTAGACTAACGTCATACAAAGAGTCATACTTAATAGGCAGTAACTCATCAAAAATACTGCTTATCGTCAGAAATATTGCTTTGTTACTTATATTGCTTTGTTACTTGTACAGTGCACGCCTTCCTCGATAACCTGTCAGTTTTGGCGTATTCATTACCTGCAATAAGAGACAGATTATCATGAGTGACATTCCTAGCCAGCCGATATGAGAGAATGTTTCACCGATTATAATGATAGCCAATATAGTGGCCACGATAGGTTCTAACAATGTGATAAGTGTCGCTTTGCTCGCCTCGATCTCTCTCAACGCTTGACCAAAAAGTAAATAACCAAAGAACATCGGCGCAATTGCCAGATATAGGGCAACGCTTATATGTTTTGCATCCAAAAACAGGTTTCCCCCAGTTAATAATAATGATGGCAACAATAAGATCGCCGACAGACCAAACATACTTGCCATCGCTGATTTAGAATTTACCCCGTTCTCTATCATCTGATGTGCTGTCCATGAATATGTGGCATAGGTCAATCCTGCGACTAATCCTAATAAAATGCCTAATATTCGATTATTCGCTTGTGCGTTTATATCTAAATATTGGGTTTTCCCTAAAGTCAGTAAAATAACGCCAACCACACCAAATATAAAACTTACCACCCATCGACTAGTGACTCTTTTATTGCTAATCAGACGCTCCATGACGACAGTGAAAAATGGCGCGCTGGCAATTGAGATCACTGTACCAATAGCGACACCTGCCAATCTCATAGAGGAATAAAAAGCTAAAGGATAGATAGCAACGCATAGGCTACCGATGAATAAGAGACTGGGTTTAGAAAGTAGTTTCTGTCTATCGCTTAATAAATTATTCTTAGCATTCAATACTAGCAATACACCGCCTACCCCCATCGAAAACGCACCAACGGCTAATGGACTAACG
The DNA here is from genome assembly GCF_022129425.1 of Psychrobacter sp. Ps1. Lineage (NCBI taxonomy): Bacteria > Pseudomonadati > Pseudomonadota > Gammaproteobacteria > Moraxellales > Moraxellaceae > Psychrobacter > Psychrobacter sp. Ps1. The sequence goes on from NZ_JADQAN010000005.1 coordinate 165,620, forward strand.
TCAGGTATAAAAGCAGAGACTGTACCTGTCGTTCCCCAAAGGACACTGGCAGCTATCACACATAAAATAGCACTTAGACTAGATTTATTCTGCAGCATAGTAGCTACCTCTAACGTTATAATGAATAACATTATTATAGAGAGTTATAGACTACTGTTTTTGCAGGTTGGACGGTTTGTATGTCTGGTTAGACGTGTTTTAATTTGGAAGGGGCAATACCGAAATATTTAGAAAAGCGGCGGCTAAAAGCACTAACATCCGTATAACCAACCAGTTCGGCTATGATAGCGATAGGTGAATCAGTATGTAGTAACAAAGCTTGAGCCTTTTGCATTCTAATCTTTGTAATGTACTCAGTGACGGTTTGGCTTGTTTGCGATTTGAAGTTCTTTTTAAACTGTGTGGCACTGAGACAAGAGATATCCGCCAACACTTCGACAGAAAGGTTTTTAGCAAAATTGTGGTGAATATATGCTACGACTTCTCTAATTCGAGCGTCATATTGCACAAATAGATTTTGTTGTTCTAGAAGTTTATAAAAGGTATCAAACATCAACTTCTCGACTTCAGGGTTGATTTGATACCTTAACTGACTTTCTGAAAACTCCAAAAATGCCAACAATGGCGAACTGATAGAAAAGACAATTTGTGATGAATGAAGCACGTTTTCTGGCAATAGATCTGTATCCACAACAATAAACTTTGCATTCTCTTCAGCGCTAAAGTAGTGTTTTTCATTTGCCTTGACGACAACACATTCGCTTGGGATAACTTTTCCAGTATAGCTCCCAACTTCGATATTGATTGCCCCTCGCAAAGGCAAAACAATCTGATGAAAGTCATGAGAATGCCCTCTAGTCTGACGAGTATATGATCTGATTGAGAGCGTGTTAATCATACAGCGTTTTCCAGATTGCTATTATTGTGTCGTGTCTTGGCCAACTGTTTGGTTAGCTATTTGGCTCTCTATGAGAAGTAACTATTAGGAGTCACTAGGCTTACCATGTGGAGCCAGCCATTTAGCAAACCATCCAGATAAATCATCCATCAAGGTATAGACGACAGGAATGACAACCAAGCTCAATAGCGTAGAAGTTACCAGACCACCCAATACCGCTGCTGCCATCGGTCGCCTAAAAGTAGGATCTGCATCGCCCCAACCAAATACCAATGGCAACATACCTGCACCCATCGCAATGGTCGTCATGATAATAGGCCGTGCACGCTTGCGGCATGCATCTACGATAGCTTCAAAGCGTGCCAGCCCTCGGCGCTGGGCAATCAACGCGTAATCGACCAGCAGGATTGAGTTTTTGGTCGCAATACCCATGAGCATAATAAAGCCAATCATCGAAGGCATTGATAAACTGCTATTGGTAATAACCAAGCCAACAAATGCCCCACCGATCGATAGAGGTAGCGCCATCAGAATGGTAAAAGGCTGCAATAAACGGCCAAAAAGTAGAATCAGTACGCCTAAAATACAAACCACACCGACGGACATCGCAATGATAAAGCCACTGAAAAGGTCTGCCATGTTTTCGGCTTGACCCTGATCGATGATGGTAATCGCAGGCGGCAGTTGCTGCATGGTCGGCACTGCTTTGACCGCTTGTACCAAATCGCCAAGCTCGCCACTCGCAGGTTGTACCGTGATACTAATGGCACGCTCTCGATCCAATCTACTAATCTGCGCAGGCCCAGTGCCAAAGTCTAGCGTAGCAACCTCACCGACGCGTACGCCTTGACCTGCAGGCATAGTACTCGGCACGTACAAACCTTCTAGCTGATTAACATTTTGCTTAGCTACATCTGGTAGACGTACGACGATTGGTACTTGGCGCGTATCAAGATTGAGCTTGGACAATTGCTGCTCGTAGTCGCCTACGGTCGCCACACGTAGAGTCGTAGCGATATCTTGCGTGGTCACCCCTTTATCAGCCATTGCCAATCTATCTGGCGTTACCGTTAGCTCTTGGCGTGGTAAACTGCGATCACTGGTCACAGCGCCTGCACTTGGCAGACCTCGAATCTCAGACATGATTTTTTGTGCAGTTTGTTCAAGCAGTTGCGGATTGGTACTAGTCAATGAAAAATTATAGCCGCTCTCACCACCACTCGATAGCCCGACTGTAAACCGTGCTCCTGGCACTTCTGTCATCAGTTTGCTAATTTTGCGCTCTATCTCTTGCTTGGTGCCTCGTTCTGCACGCGGGGCAAGTACGATATCCAAGCCCGCGATGTTTTCAGCCTTACCGCCGCCACCATCTGACGCACCCATCGACGCCTGCGCCTCTCCCACTGAGGTAAAGATATTGGTCACCTCAGGCATGGCCAAAATACGAGCACTTGCTAGCGCCGCCACGCGCTCAGTATCTGCCAACGATACGTCAGGTGTCAGCTCAATAGCCACTCGAGTTTGATCGATATCATTATCAGGGATAAATGACGTGGGTAGCAGCTTAACCAAAGCTAATGAGGCTACAAATAAAACAAGCGTTGCACCCATGGTTAGCCAGCGATGATGTAGGGTCCAAGACACAATTTTAAGATAGTACTTCATCATCGCGCTTTGTTTTTCGACGTGCTTTTTCTCAGGTCGTAAGATATAAGCTGCCATCATCGGTGTAATCAGGCGAGCTACCATCAGCGAGGCAAAAATTGATAAGGCAGCCGTCCAACCAAACTGACGAAAAAACTGTCCAACGATACCGCCCATAAAAGCCGTTGGTAAAAACACCGCAATCAAAGTGAAAGTGGTAGCGACGACAGCGAGACCGATTTCATCAGCGGCTTCCATCGCTGCTTCATAGGGCGTCTTGCCCATGCGTAAATGGCGTATGATGTTTTCGACTTCAACAATTGCATCATCGACCAGCACCCCAATGACTAATGATAATGCCAGTAGTGAGATGATATTAAGACTAAAGCCAAATAAATACATGCCCAAAAAGGTTGGAATCACTGATAACGGCAAAGCGACCGCGGCAACAATAGTCGCTCGAATATTGCGCAAAAACAGGAAGACTACCACTACAGCCAACAGACCACCCTCGATGAGCATTCTTAATGAGGCTTCATAATCTTCTGCAATGGGTGTCGCTCGGTCATAGACTTTTTCAATACTGATATTACCGACATCCGCTGTCAGCTTGGCAAGCTCCTCATCAACCAGCTCCATCACATCGACTTCACTGGCACCGCGCGAGCGAGTGATGTTAAATGCCACCACGGTTTGACCGTCCAGCTTAGCAATCGAGCTTGGATCTGCTGCGCCGTCAGTGATTTCTGCCATACGACCTAAAGCTTGTGTGCCCCCCGTAGGAACAGCCACTTGCAAATCGTTTAGCTCATTTGCTCGCTCAACAGCACCGAGAACACGGATGGTCTGAGTCGTATTGCCAACTTCCGCCTCCCCACCAGAACTGTCTTGCTGGATACCAGCGATTTGCTGCGATAATTGCGAAATAGAAAATTTCAAACCACTTAACGCAATCGGGTCGGCAGCAACCGTGATTTCACGCTGCAACCCGCCAACACGGCTCACGGTACTAACGCCTGGTATGTCTGATAGCCGCTTGGTAACGGTATCATCAACAAACCAAGATAAATCCTCCACGCTCATATTCTCAGCAGCGACAGAGTAAGTAACCACTGGAAACCCAGCAGTAGAGACTTTGGTAATAATAGGATCATTAGCCGCAGCTGGTAGATCACCACGTACTTCACCGACTGCTGACCGCACATCGTCTACCGCTTCTTGAATGTCTTTTTCTAAGGTAAATTCGGTGGCAATGGTCGCCGCACCTGTCTGTAACGTGGTACGAATATGACTCACGCCTTCGATACTGGTCAGTTTATTTTCAATCTTTTTGGCGATATCGTTTTCGAGCTGTGAAGGCGCAGCACCTGGTAGCGTCACCGTCACCACCACTGCTGGCAAGTCTATGTCCGGAAACTGCTGGACTTTCATTTTCATGAAACCGTAAATGCCGCCCAACGTCAGCAGCACAAACAGCAAGATAGCAACGAGCGGGTTTTTAATCGAATAAGCGGAGACGTTTAAGCTCATGGTTGTGCCTGCACTGGCTTACTGGTTTGAGTTACACCATTAACAACGCGCACTAGGTCACCATCATTTAAGAAGCTGCCGCCCTGTTTTACGATACGACTGTCACTTGGCAAAGGCTCTAGCACTGCTACGCTCTCGCCCAATCGGTCACCCAATGTCACTCGCTGCTGCTTGATACGTCCCATCGACCGATTGTCTCGAGTAGTCGACTCGGTAACGAGCATCACATAGTCATAACCATCATTACTGACCACTGCGCTATTAGGAATCGTTTGCGTACTGGTACTTCCTAACAGGAATTCACCTGTTTGATACATGCCTGCACGTATCTTTGAGTTGGCAGCTAGGCTAGCATAAATCGTAATTTGACGGTTGTTGTCTGCGGTGGGCGCGATGCGATTTACTTGCCCCATCACTGTATCACCACCCGGAAGACTGACTTGTACAGGCGTACCGACGTTTATATCACCGATAAGCTTAGGATCTATATCTGCTCGCCATTCCAAAACCCCGCCTTTGATAATTGTAAATAGTGGATCCCCGCCTGTCACTTGACCGACTTCTACTATTTTTTCACTGATAATACCGCTGACAGGAGCGACGACTTTTGCGTTCTCTAACGTCAAACGCTGATTGCTCAAACGGGCTTTAGACGCTTGCAAAGAAGCTCTGGCACGGACTTCCGAGGTACGGTAGCGGTCGGCTTCTTGTTTGCTGATGGCATCGATATCGATCAATGGCAGCACACGTGCAGCATCAGCGCTGGCATTGGCAAGGGTGGCTTCCGCTTCTGCGACATCTGCTTGCGCCTGTAGTACTTGCTGCTCCATAGCATCCGTATCGAACACGGCTAAAACTTGACCCGCTCTGACGCGGTCGCCTTCTTCGACCAAGATACGCTCAATAGCCACACCATTGACTTTTGCACTGACGTTCGCAGTATCTTTAGCATTGATGGTTCCATCGGCACTGAGCGTGCTACCGATATCATCTTGGCTTGGACTGACTGTTTCTACTGAGAGTACTGATTGCTCAATACTGGCGTCACTGCCTGTTGCTTGATCGTTTGCGACAGAATTAGCAGTTGCTGACTCATCTGCAGCGGCACTACCATCGTTGCCCCAATACTTACCAAGCAGCACCCCTATCACTAGTACGGCTGCCAATACGGGCCATAACCATATTGGTGGTTTTACAGATGGCCTTTGAGATACAGTGTCAGGTTGACGATACGGCGGCAACTCAGATTCAGCTGACGGCTTAGAATGGGTTTCTTCAAAATCGCTCATGATAATTCTCTGTAGGTACAGTCAATATTGAAATACTCGATATAGAATGACTAAAAATATCAATCATTCACAGCAATAATAAAAAGTGGCACGCAATCGAAGCAATGTTTGGATAGCCTTATACAGGGCTATGAGCGTTACTTACAGAGAGTATTACGATGTTCTCTAAAGCACTGTTTATTATTATAATAGTTCATCAAATTATCGAGAATAGCATATATTTAGTCATCATCTTATTTTTATATATAGCGTCTAGCGTTCATAAACTTAATTGAAACTTAGATCGAATATCTGTGCAATGTTCAAGGCATATCGACCAATTTAAAGAAATAAAAGCGCATGTAGTCAATCGCTGAATATCTGATGTATTCAACGACTGACTATGGATGGAGTGTTGTCTATAAAGAATGTTAACGTTGTGGCCACGCTGTTTGATTATATCCAGAGCTAGGTTCAATGACATATTAAACCCACTTACCGATACTGATACTAAGCACTAAGCACTAAGCATTGATTACTAGACACTGGGTACTAGGCATTGGTATAGCGACTTGCCTCGGGCATCCAGCGATGAATCAATTGGCTGACATCTGCTTTTCGTGCAGGGTCTGCTATCAAATGCTTCGCTAACCGCTGAGCAATAGCAAATAATTGCTCATCACGGATTAGATCAGCCAGATAGTAACCAACGTTACCTGTTTGACGTTTACCTAACAGCTCTCCTGGCCCACGTAGCTCTAAGTCTTTTTGAGCAATGACAAAACCATCGGTACTATCGCGTAGGACATTTAGTCGCTCAGTACCTGTCTCTGATAGCGGCTTTTGATATAACAGTACACAGAAGCTTTTAGTCGAGCCACGTCCGACTCGCCCGCGCAGCTGATGCAATTGTGATAGCCCTAAACGCTCCGCATTTTCGATAACCATCAGCGATGCATTGGGCACATCGACCCCTACCTCGATGACAGTTGTCGCAATCAACAAATCCAAATTACCTGCTTTGAACTCCTGCATGATGGCTTGCTTATCAGCAGACTTCATCTTGCCATGTACCAGTCCAATACGAATATCTAGACGTTCAATTAAATCCTCATAAATGGCTTCAGCTGCCTGCGCATCCAATACGCTAGAGGCCTCTACCAGCGAGCATACCCAGTATGCTTGCCTGCCCGCTTCGCAATTAATCGCAATACGTTCTATGACTTCATCGCGTCGATTGCGATCGATGGTTACTGTCGTAATTGGTGTACGCCCCGGTGGCAATTCATCGATGATTGAGGTATCCATATCGCCATAGACGCTCATCGCTAGGGTTCTTGGAATCGGTGTTGCAGTCATGATTAGCTGGTGCGGGGTACTATTAGCGACGCCTTTATTAGTCAATGCCATACGCTGCTCAACACCGAATCGATGCTGCTCATCAATGATAACCAAACCTAACTTAGCGAACTGAACTTGCTCTTGGAACAATGCATGAGTACCAACGACCACTTGCACGGTATTTTCTGCGACAGCTTCCAATGCTTCGCGGCGCTGTTTGGCCGTTTGCTTACCGGCGAGCCAACCGACACCAATACCTAATGGCTCAAACCATTGCTTAAAATTCAGTAGATGCTGCTCTGCCAAAATCTCAGTCGGTGCCATTACCGCGACCTGCCAGCCACTATCGAGCGCATAGCCTGCCGCCCCTGCTGCAACCAATGTCTTGCCAGCACCCACATCACCCTGTACCAATCGTAGCATCGGAATTGAGGTCGCCATATCCGCAGTAATGTCTTTCATCACTCTTTTTTGCGCACCCGTTAGATCAAAAGGCAATGCAGAAAACAGCTTATCAGCAAGAGGACTGTTGATAGTGCATTTGGGCGCTTTATGCTGATGTAGCTGCTGGCGACGATATAGCAAACTGAGTTGATGCGCAGTCAACTCTTCAATAATCAAGCGCTGGCAGGCCGCATGCGTACGGGCACTAAGTTGAGTTAATAGTTTGTATTGCTGAGACGCGCTGGTATAAGTAGGCGGCGTATGCAGCAGTACCAATGCTTCAAATATCGTTAAATTATAGACATTGTGCTGAGCAATACTGGCAGCGACGTTATGTATATCATTATCTGCCTGATAGGTAGAAGGATTGGGTTTATATACGCTATTGCCAATCGCATTGCTAGTCACATTGTCAGGTACGCTGCGTGCTAACGTCGAAAAAATATCTTCGGTATATGCAGCCTCTGACACCGCTGATTTGGATGGCTCAAAAGGCACTAATGGCAAATCGGATACAACTGCAAAATCTTCAGCCGTAAACAATGTCATCGGCAGACCTTGGCTCCGAACTGTTTGCAATGCCAGTTTAATTAAAGTGCGCAGCTTGTTTTGATGTAAACCTTTGACAGTAGGATAAATAGGCTGCAATCCCGTATCGGTCATGACTGTATTGTCAGTGATAACTTGATATTCAGGGTGATGTATCTGCTTACCGTAGCGGCTGACTTTGACTTCACCAAACAGCTGTAAACGTGTTCCCAAATTCATGGTCTGTACCAGACCACGATAGACCTTAAAAAACCGTAACGATATTGTACCCGTATCATCGTCCACCGTCACAGTCATCCCACTGCGCTTGGTATCGACATGGACGATATGACCAGTAATTAGCGCTGACTGTCCATGCTCTACATCTGAGATTGATACCAGTCGACTACGATCCTCATAATCACGGGGCAAATGTAATAGCAAATCGAATATCCGCTTGATATTCAATTGCGCCAACTGCTCTGCGACTTTTACCCCCACACCTGCTAGCGCAGACACTGGCATATCTAGTGCTGACAGCGGCATGTCAGATCTAAAGTGATCTAATGAGTTGGCTGAGGCATGACTCTCCGATATTGGCATTAAAGATCCTAACAATATTATTTTTAATTTTTGTATGCTAAATCGAGCATTTTTAATAGACCGCATATAATGGCTTATGCCATAAAATAGCGATAACGATAGTACGTATAAAAACATCGACTCATTTCATTATAGCTGACAATACAATTGCTTATGCTAGGCTATTTAGTAAAATAGCATCTATACAGTCCATCTACTATAGATAAACCGCTTCTCCTCATCATACCAATAACTGATGTCTGATTTTTTGAGTTCTGGCAATTTCGTAAGGTGTTTCTCTATGCTTGTTTCTATTTTGCCTCGTCAGTTTCGTCACAATCTGATTCGTCATAATCTAAAAATACTGAGGTTGAGTTTAATACCTATTCTCGGTTTTTATATTAGTGCGTGTAGCACGTTGACATCTACTACTCCCAAAACTCCAGAGCCTGTTATTAAAGCCCCTACTGTCGCACTGGTGTTGGGTGGTGGCGGTGCAAAAGGGTTTGCCCATGTGGGAGTCATTAAAGCGCTAGAAGAAAACGGTATCAAACCAACATTGGTAGTCGGGACGAGTGTGGGTAGCTTGATTGGCAGCTTATACGCCAGTGGTTACACGCCGGCACAGCTTGAGCAATTGGCATTGACTACTACTGATAGCCAGCTCACAGACTTTACCTTGTCCAATCAAGGTTTTATCGAAGGTATTAAGTTAAAAAACTTTATCAATAGCAAAGTGAATGCGCGTGCCATAGAGGATTTCCCTATTGCTTTTGCGGCAATCGCAGCAGAAAAACACACTCTGAAGAAAACAGTCTTTACCATTGGTGATGCTGGACTTGCCGTACAAGCATCCTGTAGCGTACCCAATATTTTTATTGCCCCGCGCATTCCTGAAAAGGTTGGTAAAAAATATGTCGATGGCGGTGTGGTCAGTTTAGTACCCGTAGATAGCGCCTATGACTTAGGTGCTGACATTGTCATTGCTGTAGATGTAACGGGAGTTCAAGGCAGTGATAATACTAATAATCAAATACCGACTATTAACTCATTGAGTGACTTTTGGGGCTTTCTAGAAACCAATATTCTAGCTACCAACCTGACTGCTAAGCGCTCCGCATCAAGTCAGAGCGAACGAGATCGAGCGGATATTGTTATTACTCCCAATGTCGGTCGTAACAGTTCGATAGATACTAGGCAGCGGCGCAGTCTAATACAAGCAGGCGCTCAAGCTACAACGCCACAAATCAATGCCATTAAACAACTTATCCAAGAGAAATCTAGTAGCCAATATACCACGCTGTAGCTCAGTATTTTTACTTACTTATCAGTAAAATTATCAAACGTCCTAATACACAGTAAAAAAGCACCGCAGCTATAAACTGTGGTGCTTTTTTATTGATAGCTTTCAGTACTAAACGGATAGTATTCAGTGCTAACTACATCAATACTAGCTAAATTCTAATTCAAAAATTCAGGACTATTTGACACGCGCGCGATATTTTACAGCGACAGTATCATTTAGACCTACGCCTTCTAGGTCCCAACGTACCGCTTTATAGTATTTAAGCGCGACGTCTTGTAGCTGATTATCTACTTTGGTACGTAGTGGCATACGAGCAAAATTATTGCCATCTACACTGCCGTACGGGAATTCAGGAGCAACCGTTTTTAGCAGTTCTACCTGCTCTGGGATACTCATCGTAACGGTCATTTTACGTACGCGATCTGCATTGGTATTGGTAAAGTATCCTTGATACTCCAATACATTGCCTGACTGCAAACGAGTATTGGTATCTACAGGGACGAGTACTTCTTGACCATTGGCATCAACGCTGACCAACGACGCTGTAATTCTGCTGTTAACGGCTTGAGCACTTGAGTTGCTGCTCTTGTTGGTAGTTGCTTGAATAGCCATTGAGCTATCAACCGCTTGCTCTGGTGTTGGCAGCATTGCTGAAGCTTGTGTAACGACCATTGCACCGATAAGCGTACCGGCAACAACGTGAAATAAGCGGTGGCCGCTCCAAGCACTGAACGGGCTAGCAAACTGGTTACTTTTTTTCATGATTTTCATTATCCCTGGTTGATATATCGGTAAAACACAGATGGTGCAACTTAAGTTATTTTTATAATTTGTTCAACAGATAAAAAGCATTACGATGTATATAAGATATCGCTGTAAAATAGTTCATGCAATCTATGAAAAACCTGAACTCATTTATCTAACCTGATTATCTTCGCTCAGCATCTGTAAAGCAATAGCGCTTAGCATAACAAAAAGCATTTGTACGTACATTAACCCAGTGTTGAGGTTGTGTATATCAGCGATTGGCAATCAGAATGCTTGAATACAGCTGAAATAAAAGATAGCTCATAACCGCGTTTTTTGCTATGGTAAATCTTTAGCGTTAGGCATTTTTTTGCTGCGCCCCTTTTCTTATTCTAACGACTACTGCTCCCATTATGACTACTAGCTCCATGCCCCAGATTAACCCTGAATACGTCCATTGGTTCCGTAACTCTGCACCCTACATTAATACCCATCGCGGCAAAACTTTCGTGATCATGTTTGGTGGTGAAGCGGTCAATCATGCGAACTTCAGCACACTTATTCATGATTTTGCCTTGTTGCATAGCTTGGGTATCAAGCTGGTACTGGTACACGGGGCACGACCGCAAATTGAAAAGAACTTAAAAGACGCTAACATTGAATCGCCGCTACATCAAGACATCCGTATTACGCCACGTGCAGCGATGCCATCTATCTTACAAGCCGTTGGTGCTATTCGTTTACAGATTGAAGCTCAGCTATCAATGGGACTGGCCAACTCTCCGATGTATGGTTCGCGTATCGATGCGATATCGGGTAACTTCGTGACAGCGCGCCCATACGGTATCCGTGAGGGTATTGATTACCAGATGACGGGTGAAGTGCGTTCTATCGATGTGGAAGCCATCAAAAACAACCTACTTCATGACCATATCGTTGTACTAGGCTCGATGGGCTACTCTGCGACTGGCGAAGTATTTAACTTATTAGCGGAAGATGTGGCTCTAAGCGCTGCTGTAGCACTGGGTGCTGACAAGCTTATATTCTTAGGCGAAGAAGCAGGTATCAACGACGACGATCGTTTATTACGTGAAATGATTCCAAACGAAGTTGATCGTTTCTTACGTGATCGCGATTTAAATTGCGAAATCAATTATTTCTTGAATTGTGCAAGCTTGGCCTGTCGTCAAGGTGTCCATCGTACGCATATTATCTCGTATGCCAAAAACGGCGCATTACTAGAAGAGCTATTCACGCGTGATGGTTCTGGTACGTTGATTAGCCACGACCCTTATGAAGAAATTCGCCGTGCCAATATCGATGACGTGGTTGGTCTGATTGAGCTGCTGTCACCTCTAGAAGAGCAAGGCATCTTGGTCAGTCGTTCACGTGAGCGTTTAGAGCAAGAGATTGATCACTATAGTGTGATTGAGCGTGATGGTATGATTTTGGGCTGTGCAGCATTGCATACGCTAGACTCAGAGTCAGCAGAAGTCGCCTGTGTTGCCGTACGTCCTGAGTACCGTAGTGGTAGCCGCGGTGCAGATTTGTTAGCGTTTCTAGAGCAGCAAGCACGCAGTCATGGCTTGTACAAGCTGTTTGTTTTGACCACTCGTACTGCGCATTGGTTCGTCGAGCAAGGCTTTGCTGAAGTTGAAGCCAGCGCTTTACCTGAAGCACGTTTAGAGCAGTACCATAATGGCCGCAACTCTAAAGTCTTTCAAAAGAATCTATAATTTATCACCAACTTGATATCAGCTTTGTAAGATCGAGATCAGTCTGAGATAAAATATTAGTCGTAAAAAAAGCCTTCATAATTATATGAAGGCTTTTTTAGGTTAAGTACCTAAACAATATTTGCTTTAGATACTTATTTTACTTTTAATAGCTCAACAGTAAAGATAAGCGTGCTGTTAGGCTCGATACCAGCGTTACCCGCTTCACCATACGCGATGTCTGATGGGATATAGAACTCGTATTTTCCGCCTTCTTTCATCAACTGTAGACCTTCAGTCCAGCCAGCGATTACTTGGTTTAGTGGGAACTCGATTGGCTCACCGCGCTCATAAGAGCTGTCAAATACTGTACCATCAAGCAATTTACCTTCGTAGTTTACTTCAACCACGTCAGTTGCTTTTGGTGATTTACCAGTACCTGCTTTGATAACTTTATACTGTAAACCAGACTCTGTTTGCTTCACGCCTTCTTTTTTAGCGTTTTCTGCTAAGAATGCAGTACCAGCGGCTTTATTTTCTGTCGCTTTGGTTTCCATGTCTTTAACAAACTGCTCTTCTTGCTCTTTTTGATAGTCCATCAATACTTGTTGCATTTGCTCTTGGGTCAATGCTGACTCATTGCCTTCGTAGCCATCACGGAAGCCTTGTTCAAAAGTATTTAGGTCTAGATCTTTGACAGCGTCTTTATTGCCTTCTGCCATCATGAAACCTAAGCTATAACCTACTTTTTCACTAGCTGAGCTTTGTTCAGTAATGGAAACGCTTTGAGCGGCTGTTTCTTGATTGCCATTGTTGGTGCTACAGCCTGTTACTAACAACATAGCGCTAGCAAGTGCACTAACGCCTAAAGTAGTGATTTTTTTCATAAAGTACTCTCTAATTGTAAGAATAGTGGCGAGATGTCACATTCCTCTATAATAACAAATCTTAGTTTTGGGAACCACGCTTTGCACGAAATTATCGGGCCAATGTATAGTCTATGTTAATATCTTCTATCATAATAACAAGTTATCACACAAATATAGTAACAGGTAAAGCTTTCTGTCTTTAAATCCATCAATACATCAGCTAAGCTGAATTAGTTAAGGAGATAAGTAACCGAGCGTTAATTTTTATCAAAAATAAGCAGATATCGATAGCGAAGTCACTTTAATATAAATAAGAGATACTGCTGATAATAATTTATGCTCAAAAACGATAATATCTCTATATAACTGATTCTAAAAATACTATTTATGACAACCATCTGTATGTCTTGCTCATTAATCGCTGTATGAACATTGTTTTTGGCGAGTTATATAAGATGCTTCAAGGAGGATAAGATGAACCCAATGTACACATCTTTTAACGGCTATCTCGGTGGACCTATCGGTTCCATCATTGGTGCTATTTTGATATTCGTTATTGGTTGGCTAGTAGCCCTTGGTATCGCAGCACTGGTACGCGGCGTACTCTCTAAAGTTAATCTCAATCAGCGTATGAACTCTTCAACAGGTAAAACCTACGACCTTGAAGGTATCATCTCCAAAATTGTTTTCTGGTTTATTTTCATCATTGCTATCTCAGGCGCACTTAGCCAATTAAACTTAAACTCTATCTCAGCACCATTCGCAAATATGGTTAATCAAGTATTGGCATTTATCCCTAATCTTATCGGCGCTATCGCACTTGGTGTGATCGGTTGGGTCGTGGCTACTGTTGCACGCACAGCGATCAATGCTGCACTCGCAAAAACCTCTATGGATGAGCGTTTAAGTGCACAAGCTGGTGTAAAACCAATGAGCAGTACGATTGCTGATATGGTTTACTGGTTCATCTTATTGGTTGTGTTGACCATGGTACTTGGTCAATTAGAGCTTGATGGCTTGTTCGCTCCATTAACTAACATGGTCGACAAAATCTTTAGCTTTATCCCTAATATCTTGATCGCTGGTGTGGTCTTCGTCGTTGGTTATATCATTGCCAAAGTCGTACGCGGCATCGTCACCAATCTTGTTTCTACTTTTAATGTACAAGAATTGGCATCAAAAGCAGGTTTAAGTGAGCAAAACAGCTTACCTAACATTGCAGGTTCATTAGCATTTCTTGTAGTTATCATTCCAACCATTATCGCTGCTTTAAATGCACTAAAAATCGAAGTAATTGCTCGCCCTGCGACCAATATGCTTAACAAAATCATGGAAGCCTTGCCAAACATCTTTATGGCAGTCGCTATCCTAGTAGTAACTTTCTATGTTGTACGCATGGTTGCCAACATCATCAAGGGTCTGATTGAGAACACTCAAATCAATCAATTACCTGCGAAAGTTGGTCTACAAGAAACCATGGGTGATAAGAAAATCTCTGACCTAGTTGGTTATGCGATTATCTTCTTCGCTATGCTATTTGCCGCTATTGCAGCCGCTGACTTGCTAGGTTTCGAGCCTATCTCAGCTATTATCACGATGTTTATCGCATTCGGTGCAAATATCATCCTAGGCGCAATTATCCTATTCATCGGATTCTGGCTTGCCAATATCATTGCAGGTGTGGTTGAACGTTCTGAGCAAGGTTCACAATTCCTAGCAAACATCGTACGTGTATTGATCATGGGCCTAGTATTAGCAATGGGTCTAAAAGCGATGGGTATTGCCGATTCAATCGTTAACCTAGCATTTGGTTTAACACTAGGTGCGGTAGCCGTTGCCTTTGCCTTATCATTTGGTCTTGGTGGTCAAGAAGCTGCAGCTCGTTTCCTACGTAAAATGCAGGACAAGATGGATCATGAGCGTACTGAAGCAAAAGCAAAATCTGCGCTACAGCCAAGTTCATCAACTCAAGAAAAAGTTGCTGATTCAGTTCGTGAAAACACGCCATCTGCTGCTAGCACACCTACCACTGATTTACGTACCGATGTAGTTGATACACCACGTGTTGATACTAATGACATTTACAACAGCGATGACGTACTTCCTGGTAGCGGTCTCAATGACGATATCAATAAATAAGTATTTTTTGATTGTTTAGTTTAGATACGAAAAAGACAGCCTAGGCTGTCTTTTTTTATGTCAGTAATTATATTAATAAATCTGTGGTTATTGTTATCGAAGCTCTTAGTATAAAAGTTCATTCAAACAATTTCACGCTATAATCTACTGCTTATCTTTACGTGCTGGAATCGTTAAGCTCATCTGTACTTGAGGTAAGTTTTCTTTTTGCGCCTTCGCAGGTTTACTATCTTCCACGCTACTAGCAGCTGGTGTATTTTGCTTATCTAATTCTTGTTGCTTTAGCTTCTGCATTTGCTTAGTAAGTTGGCGCTCCCTTTGAGTCATCGCATCAACTGGCTGAATCCACAAATCAATATCGAAAAAATTCTCATTATTCTCAGTGATAAAGTCGATACCAAGCACGACTACGTGATGTAGCTCAATAATTGGCAAACGTGTGGCAACGTCCTGTGCGATCTTTGCTAGCTTTGGTTGGACAGCGGCTTTGCTGTTAGGCCCTTTTGACTCCTGACCGTAAAACACCAGTACATAATGTCGTCCTAAACTCTCATAAGAATGTTGATGTACCACATAGCCCTCCTTTTGCAGCGTTGCGCTTTGTTTAGGGTGTCTATATAGCGTACGAACAAGCTCGTGACGTGAAAACAAAGACTCATCTAACAGTTGTTGTTGCCAGTGAGCGAGTGGTATTGCTGTTTGGTCGTCATTATTAGTTGCGTGCTTTTTACCATACGTGTCTATCATCTGCATACTTAGCTGAGACCATATCGTGGCCGCTTGTATCATATGTTGATGGTACATCTGAGCAGTTGAACTTTGGTTCTTGTAGGCAAGCGTAATGGCGACCAGTGCTGAGTTAGGTTCGTCTTGTACTTCATTTTTGATGAGCGCATTGTCGACCGCAATAGCAGGTGTCAATAAAACTGGGCTTTGTAAGAAACGCTCAACCAAAGCGTCTTCTGACTCGAAACTTGGAATATGGTTTACAGCCGACTGCTGTAGTTGCTCCAGATGATAAGCTAAGAAACGCCACAATTCACATGGCGTTCGTACCGCTGCTGCTATCGAGTACCAGTCGTCCCAACTAAAGACTTGCAGCTGCTGCATGCTTTCACTCATGTCGACAACTAAGTCTTCTAAAAAGTAACGAACCCCAAAATTGTGTTTAAGTCGCTGTAGAGCACTGTTTGAATGGTTTGCACTGTCATTGTTATCATCTTGATTAAGACTGCTACCTCCTCCGACAAGCTGAATATCAAAAATCATAGCTTCATAACCAGCTGAAGCATTGTCTTCATTTTGAGACGATAATGATTTATACCATGTAAGTGCTGACTTTACCGCAGTCATGCGTACAGCCTCAATATCAACTGACTCTGTATCATAGGGTAAATACAGTGTTAGCTCCAACAGCTGTAGCTTGCCAAGTGGCAACTGATATTGATAGTGACGAGCGATATACTGAGCATTGTATTCATGCTCAATCGTATGCATGCCTGCTAAAGTCACTGCCATAGCATCTGTTTGTAAATAACTGACTAGCTCGGTCGTCAGGTAGCCCCAGTCGGGCATGGTAGTAATCGAATGGGACACAAGTTCCAACCTTCTATTATCGTATGGTGAATATCGCACATGCCAGCTCGTAATAATAACAACATGATTATCGCGTATTACAAATATCTGGATGATGCAAAATTATGCTACATAAGCACTATCAGAGACAGTCGCTTTCAAAGCGATCACTTGTTATGATGATATCAAAGCAGTATTGCTTGCGTGCAAATTTATGAATGACAAACTGTACTTAGTTGTATGTATCGAAACCATAGTCGTTGAATTTTTAATCATCGAATTTTTAATGACTATTATATAATAATAAGGATTAAACATTATGAAGCGTTTTAAAGAAAAGACCGTCGTTGTAACGGGTGCAGGTTCTGGTATTGGCCGTGCAACTGCCATTCGCTTTGCCGAAGAAGGCGCTAGCGTGGTTCTAGTAGGACGTACGGCAGCAACACTAGAAGAAACTGCCAAAGAGTTGCCACAAGATCGTACTTGGATTCACACCGACAATTATCTCATTATTACATGCGACATTAGCGTTCAAAGCCAAGTACAAGAGATGGTTGAGCGCGCTATCGACAAATTTGGCAAAATTGATATCTTGGTCAATAATGCTGGTAAGGCAACCCAAGGTAAAATCACCGAATTGTCTGCTGATGATTGGCGCTCTGCTATCGATGTAAATCTAAACGGGACCTTCTACGTCTCTCAAGCTGCTATGCCTCACTTGATTGCATCAAAGGGCAACATCGTCAATATCTCATCGCTCTCGGGCGTGGGTGGTGACTGGAATATGGCTGCTTACAATGCTGCTAAAGCGGGTGTAACTAATTTAACCCGTACATTGGCATTAGATCATGGTTCAGATGGTGTTCGCGTCAATGCGGTTAATCCAAGTGTCACCAAAACCGATATGACTACGGCTATCCAAGATAATGAGTCTAAGACGGAT
The DNA here is from genome assembly GCF_022129425.1 of Psychrobacter sp. Ps1. NCBI lineage: Bacteria > Pseudomonadati > Pseudomonadota > Gammaproteobacteria > Moraxellales > Moraxellaceae > Psychrobacter > Psychrobacter sp. Ps1. The sequence continues at coordinate 183,149 of NZ_JADQAN010000005.1, forward strand.
AAGTTATTAGCTCGCTGTCCACTTGGACGTTTGGCAACCCCAGAGGATATCGCCGCTGCTATTACCTTTTTAGCAAGCGATGATGCCTCTATGATTACTGGTGTTAATCTACCTGTTGACGGCGGTGTTAGCGCTTCTAACGGCCAACCACAGTTCTAAATTGTTAAGCTGATAGGTATCTAAATATTACTCAAAAAAAAGCCCCCGATATCATCATATCAGGGGCTTTTTCAACATCAATTATCAAAGCTTAATTGTAGGTAACTTTGAGTTTTCATACCTGTCATACAGTCAGTTCTGTTAACTTAACTAATTAAACTAATTAAACTAATTAAACTAATATTTATAACATTTGGCTTATTCAGCTATATTATTGATATCTTGTAGTGGCTGCGATAAACGCTCAAGGTGTCTTGGTAGCACCCCTTTATACTGAGAATATATTTTTGGTAAATCTGCCTCGATATCACCTGTAGGATAAACCAGCGACATAAACCGTATTTCTTTAGTATTGTAGTCCATCGCTACTGGCAAAATCGGTACACCAGCACCCACCGCTAAATAATAAAAGCCTGTCTTCCACGACTCAGTATATTGCCGTGTTCCCTCTGGTGATAATCCTAAAAATAATGGTTCACCAGTTTTGAACTTATCAATACTGGCTTGCAGCACAGAGCCTTTGTTGCCACGATCGATAGGAATAACCCCTATCCAATTTAATAACTGTGCAAACACAGGCACTTTAAATAGCGTGTGCTTGCCCATAATGCTGATTTTGATATCTAATGCAAACAGACTTGGAATCGCATAAATACCATCCACATTAGAAGTATGTGGCAGAGCAAGCACTACAGCTTGTGAGATATTTGGAATCTCGCCTACCGTACGCCAACCTGACGCCTTTAACAGTGCGGATGCAATAACAGGCGCAAACTTGTTGCCACGCTTTGGAACCTTGTCTCCCAAATGCTTTTTGCTAAGTTTTGGGAGCACTTTGGAGCGCGCAGGTTTAGAAGCAACAGACTTAGAACGGTTAAAAATCTTCGGTATCATGACAGCACAATATAATGAAAGGTACTGACATAATACCATTAAGCCTTTGTGGCTAGGCTGAATTTTGCGTGCTTTTATTATGTGATAGATCGTTTAGCCATAAATATAAGTAATGACCTATTTCGATATTCTGCACACGTATTTCTTTAGATTCATTGCTAATTCTTAAGAAATATCAGCCAAATCACCTTTGCTCTCAAGCCATGACTTGCGATCAGAAGCACGCTTCTTAGCCAGTAGCATATCCATCACGCTATTGGTCAGTACCATGTCGTCCATATCTAACTGTACTAAGCGGCGTGTATCACGGCTCATCGTCGTCTCACGCAGTTGCTCAGCGCTCATTTCACCAAGTCCTTTGAAACGTGTAATCTGGGCTTTTTTATTACCCGGTACGTTAGCCAAGATATGTGCAAGCTCTGGCTCATCCAGTGCATAATGAACCTCTTTACCCACATCTACTCGGTACAATGGCGGCATGGCCACAAATAAATGACCCGCATCCACTAGCGCAGGGAAATGCTTCACAAACAAAGCGCAGATCAATGTCGCAATGTGCAGTCCATCAGAGTCAGCATCCGCTAAGATACATATCTTGTCATAACGCAGCTCGGACAAATCATCAGAGGCAGGATCCACACCGATAGCAATGGCAATATCATGAATCTCTTGGCTTGATAACACCGTATCTGATGATACTTCCCATGTGTTTAGGATTTTGCCGCGCAGAGGTAATATAGCCTGATAATGACGATCTCTTGCTTGCTTAGCACTACCACCCGCAGAGTCACCCTCTACTAAGAACAGCTCAGCGCCATCACGCAAATCACCACGGCAGTCTGCCAATTTACCAGGCAATGCGGGTCCCTGAGTAATTTTCTTACGAGCAACTTTTTTGGCAGATTTCAGACGACGACCTGCTTTATTAATCGCCAGTTCAGCGATTTGTGTACCCATGTCCGCATGTTGGTTTAACCAGAGGCTAAAGGCATCTTTTGCCAATGTCTGTACAGCGCCCGCAGCCTCGCGACTAGATAAACGTTCTTTGGTCTGTCCAGAAAACTGCGGCTCAGAGAACTTCAGAGACAGAATATAGTTCACCCCGTCCCAGACATCTTCTGCAGTTAGCTTCACACTACGTGGTAGCAAATTATGAATATCGCAGAATTCACGCAGCGCTTCTAAAATGCCCGTGCGTAGTCCGTTGACGTGCGTACCGCCCTGAGCTGTTGGAATCAGGTTTACATAGCTTTCTTGAATCGGCGTGCCACCATCAGGCAACCAAGACAAGGCAAAGGTAATAGCCGCTCGTTCACCTGCTTTTGCCTCATAATTATAATAAAACGGTGCTTCAGGCAATGTTTCCAAACCATCTAATTGTTCGCTTAGATACTCGACTACCCCATCCGTAAACTGCCAAACGACCTTTTCATCATTAATATCATCAGTGAACTCAATCGTCAGTCCAGCGGCCAAAACAGCCTTTGCTTTTAAATTATGCTTGAGCTGTTTTACATTAAATTTGGGCGTATCAAAGAAACTACCATCCGCCCAAAAGTGCACTCTAGTGCCACGTTTACGCTTATTTGAGCTGACTGCTTCAGTCAATGGCGTAACTGGTGCACCATTTTCAAATGCCATATCAAACTGCGTACTGTCACGCCATACCGTAACCTCAACGCGAGTTGATAGCGCATTGACGACAGAGATACCCACGCCATGTAGACCACCTGACACTTCATAATTAGAGGTCGAAAACTTTCCACCTGCATGCAAGCGGGTCAAAATCAGCTCAATACCAGATTGACCAAACTCAGGATGGATATCAGTTGGCATACCGCGCCCGTCATCTTCGACAGACAACGATCCATCACTATGCAATTGCACCTTGATGGTTTTAGCATAACCAGCCAACGCTTCATCTACTGAGTTATCAATAACCTCTTGCGCCAAATGGTTCGGGCGCGTGGTATCGGTATACATACCCGGACGACGACGGACTGGCTCAAGACCTTCTAAAACTTCTAACGATTGCGCATTATATTGACTCACAAATGCATCCTTAACTGTTCGCTTGCGTTTAATTCTATTAAACCATTATAACGAAAAATAGCGACGTTAACGTTAATACTCCATCGCTTACGTCATATAATGTCGTCTATTTAAGGTTGTACTAAACTCTGTAAGATATTCATCACCATGGGCAACTGCTCATCAAAGTCACTGAAGCGATGATCGCCACCCACTTGCACTGTTACCGATGCGCCATGACCTTGATAAAAATCTCTAGACAATTCAGAATTTAGCAATTCATCACCTTCTTTTAATAGTACAGCAACTTTATCGGGATAATTTACTGATAATAGCTGATTATCTGCAAACCACTGTAAATCTGCAGTCGTAATACTCCAGCCACCCGCTGTCGTATGCAGGACTTTGCTAGTAGATGACTCATTTAAGTTATCTTGACTTGATACTGATTGATTAGAGAAACGCTGTAAAGTGATATGGGGCTGAGTACTAGGATTGAGCAATAAAACTGGGCAACCTATCTGATTGCTTATCAAAGTAGAAAAATACCCACCTAGCGAGCTACCGATCAATACCGTACTTGATAACTCAGTCTGCTTATCTGCTGATCTTCTATCTGCACTATTATTTAGTGCTTTGATTAAAGACAGTAATTGCTCACACACTTGAGCAGGGGTTTTATTTAAATCAGGACGCAGCACATTAATATCAGGATGATGAAGCTGGCAATATTTTTCTAACAACACCCCTTTAGTCGAGTTGGCATCACTGTCCAATCCATGGATATAAATCAAGTTCACGTATCATCTCACTTATTAATTTTGTTATGATTATCTTATAAAGGCTATCAAAGCTAAGCATAGCAGCCGCTAGACGAAAATAATAACAATAAAATGGCACACTATTAGTCGGTATTTGCAACATAATAATGTTGTACAGTGATTTTATGCAGGTCAAAGGAATGACGTTAGTCATTATGGAGGAGTCATGAATCAACAGTTTGAGCTGTTCGAGATTGCCAATCCATGTATTGGTCTTTGCCAAAGCAATAAGAAGGGTTATTGCTTTGGTTGCCTGCGTAGTCGAACTGAGCGCCAGCTATGGCATGATATGACGACAGAGCAGCAGCGCGAGGTGCTAAGGCTTATCGCAGGACGTAAGCTACGTATAGAGCAAATGAGACAGCGTAAAGATGAACAGTTAGGATTTGATTTTGAAGAGATACCTGAGATAGGTGAATTATTTTGAGAAGTAATGAATCAGACCAGATATGCCAACAGTATCCTTAGAATGCATTAAATTTGGCTAAAATATATGCCCAATAACCTAATAGTAGAATCAGTAGTACCCACGGTATGGCGAAACACCAATAATATAAATCGCTAGTAGCAAATACGTAAAAATAAACAGCCATTGCAACACTGATTACAAGTGAAGCTGCATATCCAATCAACAAGGTAAAGAGAACATTATTTTCAACTTTGGTTAAGCTTGGGCTATTTTCTGCACATATATAGAAAAGAAACCCGAAGGCGAAAGCCCCGCCAATAGTAATATGCAAAAATGATATTAGAACTAGCAACCAAATTGACACGCATACTTCCTTGTTAGTCTAATGACGGCTTTGTCTTTAATACAGTGCTTTCTACAAGTTAGAAGCGCTTTTAATAAAAAATAGCATACCTTCAAGTTTTTCTATAATCAATATTGCAATACGCTTGCTAGAATACATTAGACTGAAATAGGTAGATCCGTCACCAAACTGCTGACAAAGAAAAGCCCCCAACGCGTTAGCGAAGGGGGCTTTATCTAGAATAGAGAGCTGACGATGACCTGAGCGCCGTAAAAATTGCATGCCAATTTTAGGCAGCGCAAGAGCAAATCCTTTAGATAGGATTTGCTACGTAGGTCACTAGGAATAAAAGATAAAAAAAAGAGCCACCCAATTAAGGATGACTCTTTTTAAG